>JAATFV010000117.1 GCA_015655015.1 Chitinophagales bacterium
CTGGCTAACAGCCCCTTATTAAAATAAAAAAGCGGAGAATGTTGACGCATTCCCCGCTGGTAAGACAGAAAATTTGCCCTCGCCGGACAATTATCCATCATTACAATCAATACTAAATTATGCAAAAATTTAGATGTTGCGTATTATTCCATACGCGCAACTCACGCATCAAATACCTGCTGATGACGAAAATGGCCATTTTCCTGCTTTTTGCTTTTTCTACCCACTCTTTCGCAAAAAGCTATGGGCAGAATAACATCAGCCTCAAGCTGGAAAAGGCGCCCTTGAAAAAAGCCTTTAAAGCTATCGAAGAACAGGGAACTTTCCGTTTTGTCTATACGGAGGAAATGCTGCCCAAAGATCACCAGGTGAGTATCCGGGTGGTGAATGCCTCCCTCGATGAAGTATTGCAAAAAATATTGGCCAATACATCCCTGAGCTATCGCAAAATGGATGGCAACCTGATCGTTATCACCCGCTCGACCGCTAACGCCCGGGACCCCGTTCCCGACGTCCAGCCCATCAACGGCAAAGTGATAAATGCAAAGGGTGATGCCCTGCCCGGAGTCAGCATCGTGGAAAAAGGCACCAATAACGGCGCCAGCACCCGGGACGATGGCAGTTTTTCACTGGAAGTGACAGGCCCCGGCGCCATCCTCGTCTTTAGTTATATCGGCTATCAGCCCCAGGAAATACCGGTAAGCGGGCGCAGCCAATGGACGGTAACCATGGCCGCCGAAAATTCCAACCTGAACGAGGTAGTGGTGATCGGTTACCAGACCGTACGAAGAAAAGATCTGACCGGAGCTACCGGGGTAGTGAATATGGCCGACGCCAATAAGATCACTACGGGCTCGGTGGGAGAAGCCATCCAGGGACTGGTGCCCGGCGTAACGGTCCGCAACAGCGGAGCCCCGGGATCGAATGCAACCGTAGAGATCCGCGGTGTAGGCAGCTTTACCAATAGCGCCCCCCTGTACGTTATCGATGGCATGCTGGCAGATGCCAATACCACCGTAAACCCGGACGACGTGGCCAGCATACAGATCCTAAAAGACGCTTCCGCAGCCGCTATCTATGGGTCCCGCGCAGGTAATGGAGTGATCATCATCACCACTAAAAAAGGAAAGGAAGGCCCGGCGAAGTTTACTCTATCCGCCAAATATGGCATTCAGCAGATCCCTAAAAAATGGGATATCATGGATGCCCCCGGTTATTTAAAGACGGTTCAAACGGAATACGCCAATTCCGGCATTAACCTGCCGGCCGGCGTAGCCGCCCAGACAGCAAATAATACCATCCGGACCAACTGGCAGGATGTCGTTATGCGTACAGGCAACGACCAGGACTATAACCTGGGGATCTCCGGCGGCAGCAAAACCAGCAGTTACCTGCTCTCCGGCAGTTATTATAAGAATCAGGGAGTGCTGATCGGGAATGATTTTCAGCGGGCCAGTCTTCGCATCAATACAGAAGCCCGCAAAGGAAGATTCACCGTCGGAGAGAATGTCATGATCAGCAATACCAATGGCGCCAATCCCGGAGGGGGCGTCAATGCCGTCAATGCCTTTTATGAATCGTCCACCATGCTGCCGATCATCGGCGTGCAGGGAAACGCATACAAGACCATTCCTTCCAATCCCGGCGGCTGGGGAATGGGCACCAACGACGTGCCTTCCTATGCCTCCAATTACGTTGCGAATGCCGCCCTGGACAAGATCCATTTTAATTACGCCAAGGTGATCGGCAATGCTTATGCGGAGCTGAAATTTACGGACTGGCTGAGCTATCGCTTCAATATAGGAGCGGAAACAAGTTTTGATTATACCAAGGAAGTCCGGGATACGGGCATCTGGCGGTATAATAACCAGCCACCCGCTACCAGTGTTAATGAAGACCGGGAGACCTTTACCAATTTCCTGATGGAGCATACCCTCAACTTTAATAAAACGGTTGGCTTGCACAGCCTCAGCGCTGTAGTTGGTTTTTCCCGCACCCAGCAGGAAAGGCAATATACTACTGCCGGACGCTCCAACCTGCAGACCATCAACGGGCAGACCTTTACCACCATCACTTCGGCAGGCGGCACGCCCACGGCAAGCAGCGGCACCTCGGTATTCTGGAGACAGCATGGCTATCTGGGCCGGATCAATTACGCCTATAATGAAAAATACCTGCTGACTCTCACCGGACGCATCGACCAGGATACCCGTTTCGGGCCTGACAACCGGACCGGTTATTTCCCTTCTGCCGCAGCCGCCTGGCGTATCAGCAAGGAAAAATTCTTCAACGTATCCTGGATCAACGATTGGAAGATACGCGGCTCCTATGGCAAGCTGGGCATCAGCAGCAGCCTCGATACGTATGGCTCCTGGCCCTACCTGGCCGTCCTGAATAATAGCCCCCGGGCTATATATGGTATAACCCAGACGCCGCAGATAGGACAATACCAGGCCATCCTCTCCAATCCGGATATCAAATGGGAAACCCGCACCGAAAAAATGCCGGTTTCGACGCGAACCTGTTCAACAACCGCGTATCACTTTCTGTAGATCTGTACAATGCCCTGTCTTCGGATGTATTGGTCGCTCTGCCGCAAGCCCTGTACCTGGGAGTCGTTCAACCTGTCCCTCCCGCGCCGGGGCAACCTACGCAAGCTACCGTCACAAATGCAGCCTCCATCCGCAATAAAGGAATAGAGCTGGCGCTCACCTGGCGCAGCAAGGAGCAGCCTTTCAAATGGGAGATCTCCGGCAACCTGACCACCATCGATAATAAGGTAGTCTCCGTGGGCAACCAGGGAGTAGATGCCGCCGGCAATAAAGTAGACTACCTGGAGCCTACCAACTTCATGCGGGCCCAGGTGGGCCATTCCATCGGGCAATGGTACATGATCAAAACAGCAGGCATTTTCCAGAGCCAGCAGGAGATTACCAACTATACGAATAAGGCCGGCCAGATCATCCAGCCGAATGCCAAACCCGGGGACATTAAATACGTCGATGCCAATGGCGACGGCGCCATCAATGACAAGGACCGGCAATATGCCGGCTCGCCCTGGCCCACATTGCAGGCAGGTTTGCAATTCAACGCCTCTTATAAAAATTTCACGATCGGCATCCAGCTTATCGGCATATTCGGCAACAAGATCTATGACGATGTCCGCAGGGTGCTGGACAGCTACCAGCTGACGAATTTCAGGAAGGGTATCGATCCCTGGTCCGCCACCAACACCGGTGGTAAAGATCCCCGTCTCGCAGTGGATGTGCCCGGAGATCCGACCGTCTCCATCAACAATATGGCGCAGACTTCCCGCTGGCTGGAGAACGGCAGTTATGTACGTCTCCGGAATGTGGAGATCGGTTATATCCTGCCGAAGCGCACTCTGAGCGCTGCCGGTATTTCCAGCGCCCGCGTTTATGTCAGCGGCCAGAACCTGCTAACTTTCACCGGTTATAAAGGATTGGACCCGGATGTAATGGGCAACGGAATCTTACAACGGGGATTTGATAACGGCAACTGGCCGCCGAGCCGGGTACTCTCCGCCGGATTGCAATTAGATTTTTAAGACACCAGCCGGAAACCACTATTCCCTTTCCGGCGCTGTAACACAAAAAAAGTCAAATGAAAAAAATATTGTTTCCCATAGCCCTCGCTGCTATCATAACAGCAGGCTGCAAAAAAGACCTCACTATAGCCAACCCCAATATAGGCACCACCACAGACTTCTGGAAGACAGCTTCCGACGCGCTGCAAGGCATCAATTCCATCTACAGCACCTATCACCGGGAAGGATTGTCGCGCAACCTGTATTTCGCTACAATGGTGCGGGCGGATGAAGGATATAGCACCAGCCCCAATTCCGATATTGTCAACACCTTCGACGCCTTCAATATCACCGACTATACCGATTACCTTATCACCAGCGTGTACCAGGATGATTACATCGGGATCAACCGGTGCAACCAGGTCCTTGACAATGTACCGGCCATCGACATGGACGCTACGCTGAAACAGCAATACCTGGCCGAGGCAAAGTTCATGCGGGGGTTTTTCTATTACAACCTGGCTACTATCTACGGGAATGTGGCTATTATGCTGCATACCCCCAAGCCTACGGATTATCCGCCCACCTCTCCCCGGGACAGCGTGTTTGCACAGGCTGAAAGGGATTTCGCCGATGCCGCAGCCGTATTGCCCGCTTCCTATGACGCCGCTAATATCGGCAGGGCGACGAAGGGAGCTGCTTACGCCATGCTGGGAAAAGCATATATGCAGCAGCAGAAATATGCCGAGGCCCAGGCAGCCCTGGCCTGGCTGGTGACCGAAGATGGAAAAACGTTGTATTCCCTCATGCCGGACTATCGCTCCAATTTTATAGAGACGGCAGAGAACAATGCGGAATCCGTCTTCGAATGGCAGAATGCGGTGAACCCCAATGATACACACGATGACGATACCCAGGTAGGGACTTCCGACAACCTGAACTACGGTACTTCCATTCCTCCTTTTTTTGCGCCCTCCCCGATCGGGTTTACCGACGGGCAGGCCCGCAGATGGCCTGTCTGGGAATTCCTGCAGGAAAAGACCATCAGCGGCGGGCGCGATCCCCGGCTGGCAGCTACTTACCTATATGATTCCACGGATGAAAGAGGACCGGCCTACACCCTGGCTTTCGGCATCATCTGGAACAATCTCGGGTTGAATACAGACCCCAGTGTTCCGCATGGTAATATCACAGAAGTCTGTTTTCGCAAACAGCTCGACGACGCCACCATGAATGGAGAAGTCTTTCATTCCGGTAACAACTACCGTTATGTGCGGTATGCGGACGTGCTGTTACTCTATGCAGAGGCCCTGAACGCACAGGGGCAGACTGCCGCCGCCTATCCCTATGTCGATCTCGTCAGGGCCCGGGCAGGCCTGGCGGCGCTCTCCATAGCCAGGCCGGGATTGGACCAGCAGGCATTTCTCGCCCAGCTGAAACACGAACGGATTACCGAACTGTCCGGCGAAGGACACCGGTTCGAAGACCTGGCCCGCTGGGGAGACCTGGGACCCGGACTGGCGACAAGGGACGCAGGATTTGCCAACTTTAAGGCAGGTAAAGATGAGCTGCTCCCGATCCCGCAATATGACCTGGATGTCAACCCTAATCTGAAACAAAATCCCGGTTATTAAACGAAACATGTTTTCTTTGAAAATAGAAATCATCGCTATGGAACTTAAACTATCGATCATCCTGTTGTCGTTCTTAGTAAATGCCTGCGGCAAAGGCAGCTCCGGCAATACATCCGCTCCTCCACCGGTAAAACCGGCGGACACCACTTTCATCAATCCTATTCTCCCCGGCGGGCCTGACCCCTGGGTGATCCAAAAGGACAGCACCTATTATTATATGAATACCCTGGGCAATCGCCTGGCTATTTACGCTACGCATAAAATGTCGGAATTATCCACGGCTAAGAGCACCACCATCTGGACGCCGCCTGTGACAGGTCCCTATTCCAAAGAGATCTGGGCGCCCGAACTACACAATTTTCAGGGGAAATGGTATATGTACTTTGCCGCCGACGATGGCAACAATGACAATCATCGTATCTATGTCCTGGAGAACGATGACGCCGACCCCTTGTCCGCCGGCTGGGTATTCAAGGGAAAGATAGCCGATTCCACCGCCGACCGCTGGGCGATCGACGCCTCTGCATTCGAATATAACGGTCAGCTTTATCTGATCTGGTCAGGCTGGCAGGGCACGACCAATGGAGAGCAGGATATCTATATCGCCAAAATGTCGGATCCTGTTACGCTGCAGGGAAAAAGAGTGCTGATCTCCTCGCCGACCCAGTCCTGGGAAAAGGCGGGAGCGCCGCCTGTTGTCAATGAAGGGCCGGAGGCCCTGGTCAATCCTTCCGGGCAGCTCTTTCTCACTTATTCCGCCAGCGGCTGCTGGACGGACAATTATTGCCTGGGCCTGCTGACACTGCGGCCGGGTGGGGATCCCCTGAATCCGGCCGACTGGACCAAGTCCGCCAATCCCGTATTCAGCACAGCATCCGCCAACGGGGCCTATGCTCCCGGTCATAACGGATTTTTTGTCTCCCGGGATGGAAAGCAGAACTGGCTCTTATACCATGCCAATTCCCTGGCCGGCCAGGGTTGCGGAGACGCCCGTAATCCCCGCATGCAGTCCTTTACCTGGAATACGGACGGAACGCCCAATTTCGGCATCCCGGTGAAGATCAATACTCCCCTGGCCAAACCATCGGGAGAATAGCTGGCTACCCAGCCGGGAGAATATTTGGACTGTCCGCCGGGAGAATATTCAGAAGAGTAACCTATTTAAAAGAATATTATATTTAAGAGCGTTATATTTATTTTAAAAACCGATTTTTATAAAATGAACCTTACAAAAACGTTCATAACAGCCCTAGTCTTAATTTCCGCTGCCGCCCGGGCCCAGGACGTTGCCTTATCCGGACAGGAAGGTCTTCCCTGGACCAAAGAGAAAGCAAATGAATGGTATGGCTCCAAAGGATGGCTCAGGGGCTGTGACTTTATCCCCAGCACAGCGATCAACCAATTGGAAATGTGGCAGGCGGCAACTTTCGACACCGCTACCATCGATAAGGAACTGGGGTATGCGGAGTCCATCGGGCTGAACTGCATGCGGGTCTTCCTGCACCATGTGGCCTGGCAGGAAGACCCCGCCGGCTTTAAGGAGCGGATCGGCACTTACCTCGGGATCGCTGACCGCCATCAGATCACTACCATTTTTGTCTTCTTCGACGACTGCTGGAATGCGACCTATCACCCCGGCCTGCAACCTGCTCCTAAACCGGGCATCCATAATTCCGGCTGGCTGAGAGATCCGGGGCAGCTTTGGTATGACGACTCCACCCTGTCTGCAACCCTGGAAAAATATGTAAAAGATATCCTGTTTACCTTCAAACAGGATCAGCGTATCCTTCTGTGGGACCTGTACAACGAGCCCGGCAATTCGAACTACGGCAATAAAAGCCTGCCCTTACTGGAAAAAGTATTTTCCTGGGGCCGGCAGGTCAATCCTGATCAACCTTTGTCGGCAGGTCTATGGAATCAAAAATTAGAGGCCCTGAATACTTTCCAGCTTTCCCATTCCGATGTGATCACCTACCATAACTATGAACCCCCGAAAGGTCACCAGCTGTGTATCGACACCCTGCGTCCTTATGGCCGGCCGCTGATCTGTACGGAATACATGGCCCGGCTCCGCAACAGCACTTTCTTCAATATCATGCCGTTGCTCAAAAAAGAAGGAGTAGCAGCGATCAACTGGGGACTGGTAGCAGGGAAAACAAATACCAAATACGCCTGGGATACGCCCATGCCCGATGGCGGCGAGCCTAAAATATGGTTTCATGAGATCTTCCGTCCGGACGGCAGCCCTTATGATCCTAAAGAAGTGAAACTTATCCGCTCCTTGACAGGCGGATCGGGATCGGCGACAGGCAAGGCAGGATCCACGAATTAAAAACTCAGGAATCGGAAAACTTCCGGGAAGCGGGCGTAGTCTTCGTTATCAGAGGCCGCCCCAGGTGTGCGCCGATCTTTTTCGTGGCAATAGCTACCTGGTTACGAACGGTAAGGATGGAAATATGTAAAATGGCAGCTACCTCTTTGTATTTCAGCCCCTCTTCTTTTACCAGCTGAAAGATAATGCGGCATTGAGGAGGAAGCTGCCCCACCGCCTCCCGGATCTGATCGAGCGTGTCGGCAGAGATACAGATCTCTTCGGGGTCACCTATTTCGATCATGGTCTCCGGCTCCATTTCTTCCAGGCTTATGATCGGGTTCTTATGATGCTTCGTGATATAGTTCAGCGAAAAATGCTTGGCAATGATGAAGAGATATACTTTCAGATTCTCAATGGCAGCCAATTCGTTACGGATTTGCCATAATTTAATGAATACATCTGACACGATCTCCTCCGCCGCCTCGCTGGATTTTACAAAGGCATAGGTAAAGCTGTGCAAGCCTTTGAATAAAAGATCATACAAAAGCCGGTAAGCTTTCATATCTTCATATAAAGCAATACGCTGCTGCAGCTCTTTTATCCTGGTTACTTCGTTCTCCATGCTGTAAACCAACTATATGACATTCAAGGTACGAAGTTCCCCGCATATTCCATACAGGGTTTCACCGGATCGCGTGGCATGATTTTAGGGTATCTGACCTATCCGATGCAGCATAAACTTTTCTTCGGTTACAGTGTTTACCCATTTGTTACGGTATTTTACCCATTTATTACTATTACGTTATCCAATTTATTATGAACACACAAACGCAAAGCCCGGACCAGGTGCAGAACCAAAACTCCGGAAAAACGCAGGATCTCGAACAGCTATGTATCGATACGGTGCGGGTATTATCCGTCGATGCCGTGCAGAAAGCCAATTCCGGCCATCCGGGTACGCCAATGGGTATTGCCCCGATAGGACATGTACTCTGGACGGACGCCATGCGTTATAATTCGAAAAATTCACAGTGGGCCAACCGGGACCGGTTCATTCTCTCGGCCGGTCATGCCTGTATGCTGCAATATAGTCTGCTCTACCTCACAGGTTATCAGCTTACGCTGGACGATCTGAAGAGCTTTCGCCAGCTGCATAGCAAGACCCCCGGCCACCCTGAATACGGCCTGACGGATGGCATCGAAGTAACGACGGGGCCGTTAGGTCAGGGTTTTGCCAATGGGGTCGGCTTTGCCATCGCCCAACGACACCTGGCAGCCCGCTATAACCGGCCAGGTTTCCCTCTTTTCGATTATAAGATCTATGCCATCTGCAGCGATGGGGATGTCATGGAAGGAGTTAGCTCTGAAGCGGCCTCGCTGGCAGGTCACCTGCAGCTGGGGAACCTTATTTACTTATACGACGACAATCATATTTCAATAGAAGGGGATACTTCCCTCACTTTTAATGAAGATGTGGCCAAACGATTTGAAGCGTATGGCTGGCATGTACAGGTCCTCGAAGATGGCAATGATGTGGCCGCCATCGCCAAAGCAGTAAAGAACGCCCGTGAAGAAACGACCCGCCCCTCCCTGATCAAAGTGCGCACACATATCGCTTACGGAAGTCCCAATAAGGTGGATACCGCCGGCGCACACGGCTCGCCGCTCGGAGCAGATGAAGTAAAGCTGGTAAAACAATTTTTCGGCTTCGATCCCGCGCAGTCTTTTGTCGTCCCTAAAGAAGTGCTGGAATATTACCGGGCAGCAGGCGAAAAAGGAGCCGTATTGGAAAAAGAATGGAATAAATTACTGGAAGGATATAAGAAACAATATCCCGCACTGGCAGCCGAATATGACCGGGATTCCAAAGGGGAATTACCCGAAGGCTGGGAAGTCAAAATACCGGCATTCACCGCTGCGGATGGCAAAGACGGCAAAATGGCCACCCGCCAGGCTTCCGGAAAAGTGTTAAATGCGATCGCCGGCAGCCTTCCCTCCCTGATCGGGGGCTCTGCCGATCTCTCCCCTTCTACAGATACGAACCTGAAAGACTATGAATCCTTTTCTGCCAAACATCCCGAAGGCCGCAATTTTCATTTTGGCATCCGGGAACATGCCATGGGATCAGCGCTCAATGGCATGGCCCTGACCAAAGGAGTTATCCCTTTCGGAGCCACCTTTCTTATCTTTTCGGAATATATGCGGCCCCCGATCCGCCTGGCTGCCATCATGAAAATACGCCCCATCTTCATCTATACCCATGACAGTATCGGTCTCGGGGAAGACGGCACCACCCATCAACCGGTGGAACAGCTGATCTCCTTACGGTCGATCCCTAATATCACCCTGATCCGACCTGCGGATGCCAATGAAACGGCGCAGGCCTGGAAGACTGCTTTACAGCACCAGGGAGGCCCGGTAGTCCTCGTATTTACCCGGCAGGTCCTTCCCATTATCGACCAGTCGAAGTATGGCAAGGCTACAGAGCTGGCAAAGGGCGCGTATATCTTATCCGAACCGGACGCCACCCCCACCCTGATCCTGATCGCCACCGGCTCGGAAGTGGAGCTGATCCTAAAGGCACAGGCTGCCCTAAAAGAAGAAGGCATCGCAGCCCGCGTGGTAAGCATGCCCTCCTGGGAATTGTTTGAAAAACAGGATGCAGCGTATAAAGAGAAAGTATTTCCGAAAACGATCCGAAAAAGACTGGCAGTCGAAGCCGCCTCCCCGCTCGGCTGGCATAAGTATGTCACAGATGAAGGAGATGTCCTGGCCATGACCCGCTTCGGGGAATCAGCCCCGGCGGAAGACCTCTACAAGGAATTCGGATTTACGGTGGAAAATGTAGTGAAAAAGGCAAAGGCTTTGTTAGGCAAATAAGGTATATTCAAAGAAACAGGTTAGAAGAGCCAAGTTTCATACCTTACAGGTCATAACTATGCCTGACAAACAAAATAAAGATAAAATAAAGCTGCTTTCTTCCAACCTGTTTCCCGTCGTAGGCATTGGTGCCTCTGCGGGGGGATTGGAAGCATTCAAACGCCTGATAAAGGCTATCCCGGAAGATTCCGGGATGGCCTTTATCCTGGTGCAGCACCTGGAACCAACGCATGAGAGCCTGTTAACGGAGATCCTTCAAAAGGTGACCCGCATTCCTGTTCAGGAAGTTATCAATAATATCCGGGTGGAGCCCAACCAGATCTATATCATCCCCTCGAACAGGTTGCTTACAGCCAATGACGGGGTCCTTCAGCTAAGCCCCCGCCCTGCTAAAAATGAAAAGAACATGCCTATCGACGTGTTCTTCAGCTCGCTGGCCGAAGTCCATCAGGGGCATGCTATAGGTGTCGTTTTATCCGGGACCGCAACGGATGGCACCCTGGGATTAAAGGCCATTAAGGATCACGGAGGTATTACTTTCGCGCAGGAACAACAATCTGCCGCCTTCGATGGGATGCCGCAAAGCGCCATCGATGCAGACGTAGTGGATTTTATTCTTACCCCGGAGGAAATCCCTTTACAATTAGTAGCGTTAAATCAAACATTTAAAACCGGTCTTCCTGCTGAAAAGGAGAATGCACAACAGGTGAAAGAGGATGCCTTCCGGCAATTATTGGCCCTGCTCCGTGTCCGCAAAGGAGCGGATTTTACTTATTATAAGCAAACCACCATCCGCAGACGTATCATCCGCAGGATGGGATTGAATAAAATGGATAATGTCTCCGATTATCTTTCCTACGTCAAAGACAATGTCTCCGAACAGGATATTTTATACCAGGACCTGCTCATCCCGGTCACTGCATTCTTCCGGGATCCCACAACGTATGAAACCCTGATCAATAAAGTGTTCCCCCAGCTGCTTGAAGGCCGGAACGAGATGAATCCTTTACGCATCTGGATCGCAGGGTGTTCTACCGGTGAAGAACCTTATTCCATAGCCATATGCTTGCACGAATACCTGAAAGATATCATAACGGATATAAAAATTCAGATCTTCGCCACGGATATTTCTGAAAAATCCATCGCAAAAGCCCGGAGCGGGATCTATACAAAAAGAGACGTTGCCAGCCTCAGTTCCGACCGTCTGCAAAAATACTTCACTAAAATAAATGGGAGCTTTCAGATAAATAAGCTCATCAGGGATATGTGTGTGTTTGCCTGTCATAATTTCCTGAAAGACCCGCCTTTCGCAAAAATGGATTTCATCAGCTGCCGCAACGTGCTGATCTATATGGAACCTTTTTTGCAAAAAAGGGCCATTACTACCTTTCACTATGCCCTAAAGGAAAATGGCTATCTACTGCTTGGAAAATCTGAAACGACCAGCCCCGCCGGCGATCTGTTCACTGTTTTCGCAAAGAATGACAAACTCTACACCCGAAAACCTATCCCCGGTAAATTTTTACACCTTGTCGCCGAACGAAGAGAAAATACCAAAGACAAAAGTTCCTCCCCCGAAAAGGAATATCGCCGTGATGATTTTCAGAAGAGCGCGGATGATATTTTATTGTCCCGCTATACTCCGCCCGGTGTGGTGGTCAATGAGCAATTGGATATCGTGCAGTTCAGGGGAGCCACAGGCGCCTGGCTGGAATCCCCCCCGGGCAAACCAAGCCTGAATGTCTTAAAAATGGCTCGTGATGGGTTGTCCTTTGAACTAAGAAGCGCCTTACACAAAGCAAAATCAACGAAAAGCCCTCTCGTTAAAGAGAATATCCCCATACAGTTCATGGGGAAGAGACAGCTCGTCACCATAGAGGTCATCCCTTTACTTAACACCGCAGAACTACATTTTCTGGTCCTTTTCAAAGACTCCACTCACCCTGCCGCATTGGAAGGCAGCACACAAAAAAATATCCCCGCTTCCGGGACATTACAGCAAAGTCTTGAAAGCAGCCATATCGAAAGACTGGAAAATGAACTTACCCAGGTTCGTGAGGATATGAGAAGCATAACGGAAGACCAGGAGGCTGTCAATGAAGAACTGCAAAGCGCCAATGAAGAGCTGCTTTCCGGAAGTGAAGAGCTCCAAAGCCTGAATGAAGAATTAGAGACCTCCAAAGAAGAATTACAGAGCACCAATGAAGAGCTAACCACATTAAACCAGGAACTTTTCGACCGGAACGAACAATTAAACCTGTCCCGTATCTATGCCGAATCCATTGTGGCCACCATCAGGGAACCACTCATCATTCTTGACAAGTACATGCAGGTAAAAACAGCCAACAGAGCCTACTATAGTAAATTCAAAACAACAGAAGAGGTAACGGAAGGGAAAATATTCTTTACGCTGGAAAACGGTCAATGGAATATACCGGATCTGCGTACTATGCTCGAAAATATCTTATCGGAAGAAGGAAAGATCTCCGGATTCGAAATTAAGCAGACTTTTAACGCGCTGGGGGAAAGGAACCTGCTTTTGAATGCCAGCCGCATATTCAGAAAAGACCATTCCAATGAATTGATCTTACTGGCGATCGAAGATATCACGGAAGCCAAAAAACTGGAGACCGAATTAAAGCTGTTTGCCCATGAACTGGAAAGACAGGTAACCGAAAGGACCCTTTCCCTCAAAGAAGCCAATGCCTCTTTGAAACATTCCAATGAGAACCTGGAACAATTTGCGACGATCGCGTCCCATGATCTGCAGGAACCCCTGCGAAAGATCAGGACTTTTGCCAATCTGGTCAATCAACGATATAGTAACGGCATCACCCCTGAAGCAAAGGAGTTGCTCAAAAAGATCAGCGTATCGGCAGAGCGTATGTCCACGCTGATCATGGATGTACTCAATTTCTCAAAGGTGCTGGATTCAGACAGCCGCTTTGAACAAACGGATCTGAATGTAATTTTGAACAAGGTAATAGATGATTTCGATCTGTTGATCACCCAGAAAAATGCTGTCGTGAGCCATGACCAGCTACCCGTTATCCAGGCAATACCCCTGCAGATGAATCAACTTTTCTATAACCTGTTAAGCAACGCTCTTAAATTCACAAAACCGGGTTTATCACCCGAGATTACGATCACTGCAGGTCTCCTGCCGCCGGAAGAGTTAAAAAAACACCCTACCCTTACCGGCAAATCCCCCTATTATGAGATCATTTTCGCAGATAACGGCATCGGGTTTAATAAAGAATTTTCGGAACAGATATTTTTAATTTTTCAGCGGTTGAACGAACACGAACGTTTTGAAGGCACAGGCATCGGATTGGCCTTATGCAAAAAGATCGTGATAAATCATAAAGGAGAAATTTATGCAGAAGCCAAGGAACATAAAGGGGCCCGTTTTCACGTCATTCTTCCTGCCAGCCAATAGACACACTCAAATACCATCTGTTATGAACAAGTCCATCATTGTATTACTGGTAGACGACGATGCGGATGACAGAAAACTTTTTTCAGAAGCAATGAAGGAAGTCGACGCAAACAGCATCTGTATCGGCATCAGCAATGGAGAAGAGGCCTTGCTGTATTTGAGAAACAAATCCAATCCAATCCCGGATTTTATTTTCCTGGATTTACGTATGCCTGGCTTGAGCGGCCAGAAATGTCTGGAGGAAATTAAAAAGGAAGATCGGCTTGCTGCCGTGCCGGTAATTGTTTACACCACTTCCAGGGATGTTGACGAGTCGATCGCATTGAAAAAAATGGGAGCTGCCCATTTTATGAGTAAGCCTACCTCTCCGGATGACGTTTATTACATGTTATCCATAGTCCTTAGCGAGAAATGGAATTAAAATACCGGGCAGGGTATGAGAATTGCATCATTCCCGGATGCTTTCCGACATCATCATACAGAAAATTAAACAAACAGGTCCTCTCTCTTTTCATGATTTCATGGAAATGGCCCTGTATCATCCCGGATCAGGTTACTATACTTCCTCGCCCGAAAAGATAGGGATCAACGGAGATTTTTATACCAGCTCCAGTCTCACAGCTGCCTTCGGGGCCATGCTCGGACGCCAGCTGGAACAGATGTGGGAGATCCTGGGCAAGGGAGATTTTACCGTCGTCGAGTATGGAGCCGGAACCGGTCAGCTTTGCCAGGATATCCTGGATTATTGCAGCGATAACAAGGAATTCTATGACCGGCTGCATTATTGTATCCTTGAAAAAAGCCCGGCCCTGCGGAAGCGACAAAGAGCGCATTTACCGGATAAAAAAGTAAGCTGGTTGGACAGTATCCGGGAAATACCCCCGATCACCGGCTGTATCCTGTCCAATGAGCTGGTAGATAATTTCTCCGTTCACCAGGTAGTGATGAAAGAAGAGCTGATGGAGATCTTCGTGGATCATAAAGATGATTTTGCCGAGGTATTGCTCCCTGCCAGTCAGCCATTGAAAGACTATCTGGCAGCGCTGGGAGTGGAATTGCCAAAGGGCTTTCATACGGAAATAAACCTGGAAGCTGTTGAATGGATAAAGGAGATCGCCGTTTCTTTAAGAAGAGGATATGTCATTACGATCGACTATGGTTATCCCTCTTCCCATCTTTATAGCGGCGGCAGGAGCAATGGCACGCTGGTCTGTTATAATAAACATACCGTCAATGCCAACCCCTATCAGTTTATCGGGCAACAGGACATCACCACCCATGTGAATTTTTCCGCCTTATGTCATTGGGGCCTCCTGAACGGCCTGACCTGCTGCGGGCTGAGGAACCAGGCGCAGTTCCTGCTGGCGCTGGGTATCAAAGATCATTTCAGGAGGATGTTGTCCGCACGGGGGGAGGATATTGCACAACTGGCTAAGCAGGAGGCTCAATTAACCCACCTTTTACTGATAGATATGGGTATGAAATATAAGGTGCTCGTACAAAGTAAGGGGCGGCTTTCCCACGATCTTTTGGGGCTAAGGTTATAGGACGATATTGATTAAGATCCGTACTCCTTACTTAAAATTATGTAGATTTGAAGCGACTGAACCTTCATTAACTAATGACCCCATCGCAACCGGAAGGCATCGCTTATAATATGATCACCGATAAGGCGGCGGATGAACATTTTAGGATGCTGGCTTCCATTATTGAATATTCGGAAGATGCTATCATCAGCAAAGACCTCAACGGTATTATAAAAACCTGGAATCGCGGAGCTGAGAAAATATTTGGCTACACGGAAAAAGAGGCGGTAGGAAACTCCATTACCATGCTGATCCCCCCGGATCGTCAGCATGAGGAACAGATGATCCTTGAACGTATCTACCGGGGCGAACAGGTCAAACATTTCGAAACGATCCGGATGACAAAAGATGGAAAGACCATTCCGATCTCGCTGACGATCTCTCCTGTAAAAAATAATAAAGGAGAAGTGATCGGAGCTTCGAAAATAGCCCGGGACATGACTGAAAAGGTAAATTTACAGCAACAGTTACAGGTAAATGCCGAAAACCTGGAACGGTTAAATTCCTATAAAGATGAATTTATCGGGATTGCCAGCCATGAATTAAAAACTCCCCTGACAACCATAAAGGCCTATCTGCAATTACTGGAACGCGAGCTACAGGAGGAGGCCCATCAGGAATATATTACGATAACCCTTAACCACGTCGACAAGCTGACGAGGCTGGTATCGGAACTGCTCGATGTCTCAAAAATACAGGCAGGTAAGCTTGCCTTTAATTTTTCAGACTTCTCTTTTGATCAATTATTAAAGGAGGGCATCCGGGCCGTGCAGCAGACCAATCAGACACACCAGGTAATATGTGATAGCCGGCCTCTTAATATAGTCATTCATGCAGATCAGCATCGCCTGGAACAGGTGATCGTTAATTTATTGTCGAATGCGATAAAATACTCTCCCAATAGCGATAAAGTAATCGTCCATGCAATAAAAGAGGAGGAAACCATCCTTGTCAGTGTAAAGGACTTCGGCATGGGAATCCCTTTCTCGGAACAGGATAAATTATTTTCCCGTTTTTTTCGCGTAAGCGGAATTGATCCTAATATCCAGGGACTGGGAATGGGCCTTTATATCTCCGATGAGATCATTAAAGGTCATAAGGGAAAAATATGGGTGGAAAGTGAACTGGGCAAAGGTTCGGTTTTTTATTTCCGCATACCTCTTTACTGACAGCTGAAAAATAAGGCCGGTTTTTACACCGGCCCCTATTTCCACTTTGCCATTGATAATTACCTCATTCTTCTTCAGGCTCTGCCGCAGCCTGATCATTAATACCGCCTTCGGCAATACGGGTCAACGTGCTGTCCGCCTTTTTTTCTTCCGCCAGCGTCACGCTGAGCACCTCTGCGACATTTGTATACCCCAATGTCTTGGCCAATTGCACTAATCCGCCATAACTGGCGATCTCATAATGTTCTGCTTTCTGACCGGCGAAGATCAGACCGGTGTCCCGTTGTGCCGTATGTTCTTCCGTTTCATCGATAATCTCTTCTCCTTCCTCTGTGATACCTGCCATGGCATGACATTTTTTTGCCTGGGCAGGCTCTCCGATCATATCAAATATTTTTTCCAGGCGTGACACATGATTTTTTGTCTCCTGCAAATGGCTGTTGAACGCTTGTTTGAGATCATTGGAGCTGGCCGCTTCTTCCAGCTTGGGAAGTGTTTTCACCAACTTCTGTTCAGCCCAATAAATATCCTCCAGCTGATCAATAAAGAATTTCTGTAATTTCGAATTCCGGGCCGTTTCAGATACCGGCCGCATTTGTGTTGTTTCCATATAAACGCTTTTATTATTTTTAATAAAGTCACCGGGACAACTACAGAAATTTTTGTACCATGACTATGTCCGCGTGCAGGCCCCTGAGGTTGGGGCATTTTAGCCACTCTTAACAATTTGAATAGTGGAAAGAGATCAACAATTAAAAGCTATCTTCTTCCCGATATTCTAAGAAGATTTTCCCTTGCCGGTTGTCACTATCACCACCCCAATAACGGCTACCACAGCGCCGGCGTATGTCGGCCAGCCTATCCATTTATTCTCTTTTCGGTTGACCTGTATAGGGCCGGCATCGATTACTTTCTTTTCTGTCTGTACCGAAAAGCCTCTGATGATGATCATGGCAATACCGGCGACGATGAGGATGATACCTAGTGTTTTCATGTTAGCTATTATTAATATGAGATTAATAATGCTAATAGCGTGCCCGGCTGTCTGACCGGCTACTGTGACCGTCCTCTGTGCCGGCGGCCGGATTGGTCACAGCGTCCTATTCTTTCTCCAGCAACCCTGCTACCAGGTCCTTCCATTGAGCTTTGGAGAGCCCTATAGCCCCCACGGACCCCACCAGTCCATTGCGCAATTTGTCCATCCCCTCCGCTTCCGCCGTATTAGGAACTTCATTCCGCCCGAAGATGGTGGCCGTTACTTTATTGCCATTCTTTTCGATGACAAAAGTGCTGGTGGCCGAATCTTCCAGGAAATGCGCCGTTCGGGTGGATCCTTTTATCTGCGGATCACGGGAAGGCCGGGCCTGGATAAGGAAGATACCAGCCTTCTCCGGAATGGCCGGGATCGGAAGGTTGGATGCCGGAAGGTCTGTTGCCGGAAGGTTGGCCGCCGCAATGGAGGAGGCCGCAATTTTTTCTATCTGCACCCAATCATACCCTTTCCCTTCCCGGGGGCCCGGTCCGGGAAGGTCGATCTGGATAAAATCACCTTCGGTAGCTCTTCCCTGCAAGGGTTCACCCATCTCATCAGCCAGCTGGAATGCAGCCGCCATCGGTCTGCAATGGTCCGTCCAGTTGTTGACATCCAGCAATCTTTCAATGGCCCTTTCAAAAACATACCGGGCATCCTCGTCATTATCGGCCATTACCGTCGCCGAAGTCTCCGTAGATAAGCCCTTTATCTGTGCAGGGAGTAATTCCCGGATATAGTCCGGAGTGCCGGATTCAGAAGAATTTTGCTCTTCCGTGGCCGCCCACCGGACGGCGTCTTCCAGCTGCGAAGAAAGAAATCCCTTGTATTCTCCCGGCAGTATGTGGCTGACCGAGTCGGTAAAATTCCGGATCTTTTCCACATCCGATACGATCGCTACCTTATTCCAGGCGGCAAACTTCTTCACTCCCAGCCAAATATCCCGGATCCAGGCTCCGACGCTGAAATTTCGGAGAGGCGTATCGACAAAAAAGATAAAATTGAGCTTCCGTGAAGTACCTGTATACTTTTTGATGCCGGGGAATACCACTTTTTCAAAATCTTCCCTGGTGACCTCCCCGGTAGCCTTGAAGCCTATTACATTGGAGGGGAGATCTGGCAATAAGTCAATCATAACTGTCTTCTTTGCCTTAAAATTAACAAAATTCTTGCCACCCTCCATTTACTTATACGTCTCAGCCAGCTGCAATGCCTGGTAGGCATTCACTACTCCGCCGGAAACACTGATATCCGATAAGAGGACTTTGCTGGGCGCTCCGTCCACGGTAACGATTACGGGATAGGTTGGTTTCACGACCGAACGCATGATGATCTCTTTTACCTGCACCGCCTTCAATTTGGGGTAATATTCCCGGATCAGGGCTGCCAGGCCCGCCACCACAGGAGAGGCCATGCTGGTGCCGTCGTGGTTGGCATAGTGGTTGCCGGGTGTCGTGGAATAAATGGCTTCACCGGGAGCAAAGACATCTACCTTGGTTTTCCCATAATTGGAAAAAGGTGCTACCAGGGTGGAGTCATTGTCCGGTCCCGAAGCGCCTACTTCGATCCAGGCATCTGCCATCCCGCTGCCGTCTGCATACGTACGGGTAGGATAATTGGCTTCTTTTTCCAGGTCTTTCCCATCATTACCGGCCGCATGCACCAGCAGCACATCTTTCGACATAGCGTATTTGACAGCTTCATCCACCACTTTTTTATCCCAGTTGTACCCCTTCCCAAAGCTCATATTAATGACTTTTGCCCCATTGTCTGCAGCATAACGGATACCGTTGGCCACGTCCTTGTCCCTTTCATCTCCATCCGGTACGACCCGGACAGCCATAATACGGACATGATCCGCTACTCCCTTGATACCAATGGTATTATCCCTTTCCGCACCGATAATGCCCGATACATGGGTGCCATGATCCGCATTAGGGCCCGTCACGTCAGTATTCCCATAGTTACGGTCTTCATCATTGTTATAATCGTCTCCCACAATGTTACGGGGATCAAAGGAAAGGTTGTATTGGTAATCGACCTGGGTCTGGAAATGTTTTAACGCCCCTCCCAGCTCTTCCTCTTTGAATTTCTTAAAATCGGGATCCTTTTGCAGCTGACCGATCACTATTTTAGTGATATGGGTCTCACCGGGGCCCTGAGGCTGAAATTTCTGGAAATCTGCAAGGGTTGGAGAGTCCTTCCCCATTTTAGCAAGTACCTCATCCAGCACCTTCGCAAAGCCGCCAATGCCGCGGAGGGTATTTTTAGCGTTTTCCAGGCTTTTATTATATTCAGAGTCCATTTTCCGGTAAGTTTCCCAGCCTGCCTTGTCTGCTGCAGGCACAGTGGCCTCCGTCAGGGTATCAAAACGGGGCTTGTCACGCCGGAGGATCCGCACCATTTCCAGGTTGTCGTAGTTGACATCCCCTTTGGGACCGCCAATGAAGTTCCACCCATGGAGGTCATCCGTATACCCGTTACGATCATCATCTTTTCCGTTGTTCGGCTTTTCTTTGGGGTTGACCCAGATGACGGATTTCAGGTCTTCATGCGCCGTATCCACTCCCCCATCGATAACGGCTACCAGGACGGTAGTAGCTTTTTTATGAGAGAGCAGCTGCTGATAAGCTTTCTCTGTGCTGATCCCGAAAACACTGTCGGTCTGCAGGTCCAGGTTGTGCCAATTGGCCTTTTGAGCGCTGGCGCAGAGGGAAAGTAAGCTGGCGCCAATGGAAAGCAATAAAAAAGGAAGGACGGTTCTGTTTTGTTTCATGGGGCCAAAGATATTCAATGAAGGGACAGAAACCATAAAATTTGGATGGCATCCGCAGCGGGCGGGATAGGCGGAAGAAAAGCCTGAACCTCTCTGGAAGGACCAACAAGCCCCCGGAAGGGACGAGCAAGCTTCCGGAAGGGAAAGGCAAGCTTCCGGAAAGGACAGGCAAGCCCCCGGACAGGGACGGATTAGCCCCGGAACAGACAGGCAAGCCCCCGGAACAGATGAGCAAGCCCCCGAAAGAACGGGCAAGCCCCGGACAGCGATAAGCTCACAAAAGGTATTTTCCCTGCCCTTAAAAAATATAACGATCAGGGCTAGTCCGTTTCTCCCCGTCCGTTGTTTTCATTAGTAGGAAAACTGTATATAATTTATAAGGGTATCCACCGATAAAAGAATTGGAGAATATCCTGCCATTCGTTAAATTGTTATAGTTAACCTTCTTATTCAATCACCTTAAAATATCCTATCATGTACGAGTATCTCAAACCAGGTGAAGAAGTTACTTTTCAAAGCTTACTGGACCTCCGGCTGATCGTAGAAGAGGTCAATGAAAAACGAGGCAACGTTCGTTGTAAGTATTTTGACGAAAACCTCGGAAAGTTCATTAAGCTAACGCTCCCTGCAGACTCCCTCAAGCCCTGCCGGGATGTCGCCCCAAAAAAGAAGGTCTCTGTTAGTCGTTAAAAGCAAAAAAAACAGGGGAAGTAATTTCTTACTTCCCCTTTAATAATTCTATGTGCAAACGGTCATCCGCCCGCCTGCGGTTATTTTGGGTCCAGTGCCTGCCTGATCCTTTCTGCCAGGTCTTGCAGGTGATACTTGCTCAGTCTGTCTGTTGTGCCCGGTATAGCAGCCACGATACGGCTTCTCAACGCAACGAGCTCCGCCCTTGCAATAGAGGTCAGATCTGTATTCTTCGAGCCGCCGCCTCCGAATGAGATCGTCATCCCGCCAGGTGCTCCGCCGGACGCCGGTGCAGGGCTGATAATAGTGATCAGGGCTTCCGCATAGGTCTTTTGCAGATTCCTGCGGTAAACGTCGATCGGCTGGTGCGTCGACAGCTCCTTCCAGATCTCTTTGCGGGTATCGGCCAGCATATCTTCTACCGTATAGACTTTAGCCTCTCCAAACCGGCTGGCCGACTGAAGCATGTTATTCATACGGTTGGAAGACAGGAGGCTGTTCAGCGCGCTGATCTGTATAGAACCGACAGGATCTCCGCCGGAAGGATTGCTGATCTTATTGAGGATCGAGTTGTCCAGCAGCCAGCGCGGTGTCTCAAATAGCTGCTTGTTCAAAAAAGCAACGGCTTCCTGCTGTTTAGCCCTGGGCGCAGGCGCATATACGTCACCGGGCTGTTCCACGCTGCGGAAGGTCTCATAGACGGCTCCGACATTTCTCAGCACGTGTCCTATATAACGGGTGAACTGTCCTGTCACCTGTTTGTAAAGATCAGTAAGATTCTCGTATTTATCGGCTTCCTCCCGGGTCCATTCCGGCAGGCTGGGCAGGATGCGCTGCAGGTTCTTAATACCATATTCCCCCGCTTTCATACTGTTGTCACCCAGGTCTTCCGATTGAGCCCGGGAGTCTGAACTATTCCCTTCACCGCCAAACCACAGTCGTGGATTTGATCTCAGGCTGTCAATGATCCATTTGTTGACGATCTTCTTATCTTCCTTTTCATTGCTGGCCCCGGAGTAAGCATACCCCCATTGAATAGCCCAGCGGTCATATTCACCGATGCGGGGAAAGAGGTCGGCTTCGGGTATGTTATCCTGCGGCTGGGCTACATAGTTGAACCGGGCATAGTCCATGATGGAAGGAGTATGGCCATGTTCGTCCAGCCAGCTCTTATCTCTTAATTTTTCCACAGGCACCGTGCTGCTGGCGCCCATATTGTGACGCAGGCCAAGGGTGTGCCCCACTTCATGAGAAGATACGAAACGGATCAGCTGGCCCATCAGCGTATCGTCCAGGTGCATCTTCCGGGCCTTGGGGTCAACGGCTGCCGTCTGGATCATATACCAGTCATGGAGCAGCTCCATGACATTATGATACCAGCCGATATGGCTCTCGATGATCTCACCGCTGCGGGGATCATGTACGTTGGGACCATAGGCATTCTCTATATCAGAAGCAAAATAACGTACTACGGAATAACGGGCATCTTCAGTGCTCATCGTAGTATCGTTCTCCGGCCATTCTTTTGCCTGGATAGCATTCTTAAAGCCTGCTTTTTCAAAAGCTTTCTGCCAGTCGTTGATTCCCGCTATCAGGTAGGGCCTCCATTTTTTGGGAGTAGCCGGATCGATATAGTACACGATTGGCTTACGTGGCTCTACCAATTGGCCCTTTTTCCATTTGTCCATATCTTCCTCTTTAGGCTCCAGTCTCCACCGGACAATGAACTCCTGTTTGTCTATTTTCTGCTGGTCATCGCTGTATACGGTATAGTCATCTGCAAAATAACCTACCCGGTTATCGAACAGTCTTTTATGCATCGGAATCGCAGGCAACAGGATCAGGGAGGTGTTCAACTCCAGGGTCACGGCCCCTGCAGCATCCGAAGGAGAAGGTGCAGAAATTCCAAAAGGAGAAGGGGGCCCTCCGCCAGCCGAGAATGTCTTCACGGTCCTTACTTCCGTATTGATCGGGAAAGTGCTGATATGTTGTATATAGGATCTGTCCGGCGCCAGTCCGCCCAATCTCATTTTGCCTTTAACGCCTGCGGGAACGCTGACGACCTGGTTGTCCCCCTTGAAATAATCCGTCACATCGATCACTACGCTGCTGGAATCCTTTCCATAAGCCTTGATATCGAATGCCGCCGTGATAGGATTGACATTTGAATTGGATACCGCCTTATAGATATTATTGGTAGAGTCAGTGGCCATATTGACGAGGGTGACCACACGCAGAAACAGTGTATTGGAAGGGCCTTTTTCCCATTGCAGGGTTTGCTGGTTGGCCAGCTCGCCACCGTAAGTGCCGCCGGCTGCCGTCTTGCTGAACCGGGTAATGGCCATGAATTCCCGCCGCATCATGGAGTCCGGGATCTCGAAATACCATTTGTCCTCAATCTTGTGAACGGTGAATAGCCCGGTGCGGGAGATAGCCTTGTCTGTGATGACCTCCTTATAGGGCTTGGGCCCTTGTTTGGGAGCAGTGAAGCCTGATATGCCCTGGGGAGTTTTGGGTTTTGACGTGTCGCTGCCGGGAGTTGCCGGAGAGCCGGGTTTACGCTGTGCAAAGACAGGGAACCCCATTATTACGGCAATTGCCGTCATCAGAATTGGTCTCTTCATGTAATTGATGGGTGGTTGTGAAACTTTGTATATTTTAATAGAAATAGAATTGAGCAGGATCAGCGTTTTTTGGTTTAGGGGGCTAAAAGTATTGATAATTTGGAGATACCGCAAAATGGAATTGCTAAACTTGTCTTAATGGCTGATGAGCGGTAAACAGCGCCCCATACATACGATTTTCATCCCTCTTTCGTTAGGGAAAGGGAAATCCCTAACCCTTCCCTGACCGATATGAAATCAATTCAATTATTGATCCTGTTACTAACAGGTTTACCAGCTTTTTGCCAGCGAAATGCTCCTGATGAAGATATACGCGCCACCCTGCTGACCGGCAAAAAAAGATCCCTGATCGTATATTCCGGCCCGGCACATTCCTTTACGATGGAGGCAGGGTCCAAAACAGCCAAGCCTTCGGACATACCGGGTTTTATTACGATTGACGGACAGGTGCTGCAATCCACCTTAGTACCGGCCGACCCCTCCTTCATTCTTAAAAATCTCACCAGCTCCCGCGAGAAGGAAATTCTGACAAAGTACATGAACTATGAGCTGGATTATTATAAGAAAAAGCTCCGGCAGCATTATACCCGGCTACAAACGGAATGGATGACTATAAAAGGACGTTTATTCCTCGTATGGTATTTTGATATGCCCAAAGATTACAAGCTGGTTTAAAATGGATCATTTCACCCGGGCTAAAGGGACGCTCATTAAGCTGGCCGGTTCCCTGAAGACCTATGATCAGCAATTGGACCCTGGATTGCTGAAACGGCAGCTGTAACGCTCCCCCGCCTCCCTTAAAAATTGCAGGAAGCAAGCCGTATTATCCGGCTGCTGAATGGATTTTGCTTGCCAGTCTGCAGAACATCCCCTATCTTTAAAGGGAAAGGCCCCCTTCTTACTAACCACGCCCAGGACTTTCCTGAGACTTTTTATTAGCAGCGCTGAAAAAACTTCACCCAACATGGAGAAATATACCACATGGAGAAGGTTGAGCACCTATTCGGTAAATCGTCAGATGATCCAGAATATAGTGGATACGCTAAATAATAAGATCCCCTCGATCCTTCATTTCGGCAATGCGAACGCCTTTTCCAATCATACGACCCTTATACTTTATGGATCAGGGAGCAGCGAGATCTATCAACCTCTCAATAAGTATACCCGGCATCTCTTTCAGAATGATATAGAAGCGCTACAGATCGAACTGCAGTATAAAGAAGAGGGGAAATCAGCCTCCACTTCGGCTATTGTCGTGGAAATGAAATTCGGCCATTGGAGCGGAGACTCGTATCTGTCGATCGCTATGCAGGACGGTCATAAGGTCCGGGAAAAAGTAAAGGCGGTCGAAGATGAATTGATGAGAACGATCAATCCCAATAAGAACCGCAACTGGATCACCTATCCCAATGACTTTATACCGACCCTGGTATTTGTGGCAGGTTTTGTTATCGGACTGGGCAGCCTGATGCTTACCAATCCGTTCCTGAAATTTTGCTGTGTGCTTCTTTTTGGAATCGCTATTTATTATGTGGCCCATCGTTTCACCAAAGGATATTGCCTTTTTGAATCCAAACATCAGAAGCGGCTTGATTTTTTTCTGGGCTGCCTTGCAGGGGCCATCGCGATCTTTATCCTGGTGGTGGCAGTGAAATCGATATTTTAAGCGGTGAAACCGATATTTTAATTATTCTCTTTTATTCCTTCTTCTCGTTCCCCAACTGTTTATACCGCAGCATAGCTTCCACAAAATAATAATCCGCATACGTGAGCGGCACATCTACTTCCGATCGCCCGGGCAGGTGTCCGACGCTATGCCGTAGCAGGAATCCCCCGTTGGAGCCTACGACCGCCTTGTAGTTGTTGGAAGAAAGGGACACGATGATCTGCTCGGCCACATCCAGGTAACCCCTGCCTTTTTCCGGACCTGCATACCGGCTCAGCTCTATGAGCGCGGAGGCCATGATCGCCGCGGCGGAAGCGTCCCTCAGGGCGCGGGGTATCTCCGGCGCATTGAAATCCCAATAAGGGATCTTATCGGCAGGCAGATTGGGGTTGGTCAGAATGAATTGAGCGATAAACTCCGCCTGCTCCAGGTATTTCTGATCATGTGTGCAACGGTACATGACTGTGAATCCATAAAGTCCCCAGGCCTGCCCCCGGGCCCAGGCTGAAGAATCAGAATAACCCTGTGCCGTCTTTTTGGCCAGGACATTCCCCGTGGCCGTATCATAATCCACTACGTGGAAAGAGCTGTAATCCGGCCGGTAATGATAACGCATCGTCGTATTGGCATGTGTCACGGCGATCCTGTAAAAAGAAGAATCCCCGCTGAACCGGGTGGCCCAGAACAGGAGCTCCAGGTTCATCATATTATCGATGATCACGGGGTATTTCCACGGCGGACTGTCCCAGGAACGAATGCATCCAATCTTTGGATTGAAGCGCGTAGAGAGAGAGCGGGCGCTGTTCATCAGGATCTCGTCATAAGCCGGCGCCGGCCGGGCCTGCGGTTTCTGTGAGGGGGCGCCCTGTGGAAGAAGTCCCCGTTCAGCAAGACGTTCCGCGTTTCCATAACTGCAATACATCATAAAGCCCAGATCGTGGGTGCCCTTATTGTATTGTTCTTTTTCCAGCAGCTTCAATCTCTGCAGGGCTTCCCGTAATAAGCTGGTATCCCGGGAATATTCGTACAGGTATAAGAGTGTGCCCGGATAGAATCCGCTGGTCCACCATTCCGAATTGCTGGTCTCGAATTTATCCGTATTTGCATAGTAGGTCTTGGGGAGACGGTCGGCGGGTACCCGGCCCATCAGGACCTTGTACTGGTTGGCTGCCTGCCGGAGATTTCCATCGATCAGACGAAGGAGGGCGGGTTTGGGCTGGAAGTCATGGTTTTTCTGCGCCCTGCCCGGACTTACAGCCAGTAAAGAGAGGAATAAGAATAGTGCGGGGATGATCCTGTACATATTACAATATTATTAAAGACAAAAAGATTCTGCTAATCTATCGAATGATCTCCGGATACATCCTACCCTTTCCATATTTTTCCTTCACCCCCTATTTATCAAAAAATCTGGAATGGCTTTTGCAAAGAAGTCAGTTCCCTCCCTCCCTAAGACCGTAGAACGACTAGCGAAGATACTGCCATCATGATCTCCCGGTAAAGACATACGAACAAAGTAAAAGAAATTATGATTCGAAGTACTAAAGACGAGATCAACGGATGAAATATGCACTGACCTGTTACCTTTTTCTATCCGGTTATATATCAAATGCGCAGAGCTGCACCGGCGGACTGGGTGACCCCATCATCAATATTTCTTTTGGCGCCGGGCCTGATTATGGGCCGCCCCTGGCGCCGGGGATCACCAACCTGGACTATATAGCGGACATTTGCCCGAATGACGGCCAATATACTCTTGTCAACAGGACCCGGACGTTGCATTGCCATACTGCTACCTGGCTGGATGGAGTAACCGATCATACCGGGAACAGCAACGGATATTTTATGCTGGTCAATGCATCCTATGCCCCCAGCCAGTTTTATGTTCAGGCGATAAACGGACTTTGCGTGGCTACGACCTA
>JAATFV010000084.1 GCA_015655015.1 Chitinophagales bacterium
ATACCATGATCCGCAGGTCAGGGTATACTTTCCGGATATTGGGCAGTATTTCCAGCGTGCTCCCATCCGATAAAATGATATCCAATACCAGGTGGGTATATTTGTTTTTGGCCAGCTCTTTCATCAGCTCATTACAGCTCAACACTTCAGAAACGTCCGTTAGCCCCAGGTGTAATTGCAATAACAGCTTCAGCCCCTTGCGGATCATGCTGTGATCATCTGCCAATAATATCTGTGGTTGCATAATAAAGTTTGAAGGGAACCTGATAGGTGTTTTCACTTATTGCCGAAGCCTACGCTAAATTCAGCAATAAAAAGCAATGAGCTGTAGAATTAATTCTACTGTTTGTGAGTAACGCCTTTTGTATATCGGCATGTGTTTTATACATATTCTTATATTGGTATAAAAAAAAGGAAGTGTAGAATTAATTCTATCGATTGTTGAAATAAAGCGGTTAATATTGCTTATCCAATTGACCGAATACCGGTCAGCTATTCAAGCTAAAGCAACCTGTTCCTTTTTAATATTCTGATGCTACCGCATGACCCACGCGCCTCAGGATATCCATGTTCTGACCAATATCATTGTAATCATTTAAATTTTTACTATGTCTGGTTTTCGGCTAAAGCTCAACAGGTTAAGAAATATCCCTTATGCGTCTTCGATCCAGGAATCATTATCCTTCGAAAGCTCTTTTGAAGTGGAATATTTCTTCAATGGACAATGGAACCTGATCATTGTCAAGCCTATTCTTATCAATAAAGTAGTGATCTTCCTCGTAAATTTTACCGAAGGAGAGCAGGATCCTATAGCGCTCGTTTATAATAAAAAAGACGCCTGGTCGGACATTGAAAAAGAGTCCACCCGTCTTACGGAAGCCCTCGGCGCCAGCATTGAAAATTATTATTCCACCCGTTATCTGCCCTGGTCCAATGGCCAGCAAGATGGCTATCCTGACAGGGAGTGGAATCGTACTTTATTAAACTAATTGGCGGGCAGCGTGCTGACCAGGATTTAAGCCACTGGCGGAAAGACTTAATATTTTTATTATGGACGAGGTAGACGAACCGGCCTTTAGCATGCATGAGTGGGGAGAGGGTTCTCCCCGGGCCTTCAGACAGCTTTTCATTCAATACTATCCTGAATTTTACGCTTTCGCTTATTCATTACTAGCGGAGAGGCCCTCTTCTGTGAACAGCGTCACAGAAGCCTTTTTTCTGTTATGGAAAAAGCGGGAATATCTCGATAGTGAAAAAGGTATCAAAGCCCTTCTATACAACACGATCCGCAATAGTTGCCTTAATTATTTAAAATACAAACAGCAATATCCGGACACCACCGTCTATCTCCCGCAAATCAAAATGGACCCTTCTTTTCCGGAGGAGACCCTGCATGAATTGCTGGCTTATGCCGACAGGGAAACAGAAGCACGATGACTGCCCGGGAACTATACCGCCAGGAATAGTCCATTCCTGCTGGCTTACTTCGCCAAAAAATATAATGCGAATTCCGATTTTCGACCGCAGGTGAGCTCAATTCCCGGGTGGCAAACCATAACGCCAGGATCGAACCGTCAGCTGCCGCATCGTACTTGTCACTATACCCCATAAGATCAGCCACAGCGCGATCCCCTAAAACACATCGTAATTGCAATTCGAAGGGTAAAATGAATTTTTTGCTCCGTAGTGAGATACGGCATGATTTTATGGCTTAGCTTATGTCAGAAGGTAGGAAAAATACTAAAATTTATGACTCGTTCAGACAGACTTTCCAACGTCCTTTCCGACATACGTCCTGATGTACTTCCCCATATACTTCGTGACGCATCACCGGCGCAGCTCGAACAAGCGGCTGCTCTTAATCATGCGGAACTGTTCGGCCTGGACGCTATTGCCCTGGGCGGAGTAGTACGGCAGGCAGATGGGCTCACCTGGACCTATGCCGGCCCCAACGTTGAATCCATCATCCCCTTTCCCGCCCTGGAGGAGGACAAAGCCGGCGCACAGCTCGATCGTCTCATAACGGACTACCTGCTCCAACCGCCCAAAGGCGCAGGCTGCTGGTCCCTGGACCCGCCACATCCGAAAGACCTGGGCGTGCGGCTGCTCGCACGGGGGTTTCAGCCGGGCTGGCGCCCCTGCTGGATGGTCCTTGACCTGGAAAGGATGTTGCCTCCTTATCCCACACCAAAAGGATTACAGGTCGCAGCAGACAACCTGACCCCGCTGCAGGATATCGAACATTTGCCATATGCCCGCGCTGTTATACCTCCCCGTCCATCTCCGGGTGAGCCGTCTTCCGGCCAGTTGTCATCCGAAAAACAGCCCGATCAGCCCGACGGATTGCAGCGATTCGTCGCTACCCTGAATAAAAAAGTGGTAGGGCATAGCGGCGTATTACTCACCAAAGGAGCCTTCGGAGTGGCCGGTATCTATCATGTGGGCGTCGTTCCGGGCGCCCGCAAAAAGGGCATCGGTAAGGCTGTGGTAATGGCAGCCTGCCTCTACGCAAAGGAAAGGGGATATCGTTATGCCGTGCTCAACGCAACCGGACGCCGGATGTATGAGCAGCTTGGATTTAAATGGATCGGGGATGGCTGGACCTGGTGGCTGAAGATGGACCGCCTGCTTGCCCATCCTCCCGTAAAAGAAGAGATCGAACTGGCGGAAGCCATTGGAAGGAGCGATCTGGAAGCTTTGGAACGTCTGAAGACGCTGGCCCATCCTTTTGATCCGGCCAGGCTCCAAAAACCGCTGACCAACGGAATGACCCTGATGCAGCTTGCGGTACACTGTGGACAGCCCGCTTCGGGGGAATGGCTTCTGCAGCAGGGATGCACCTACCGGGTGCTGGATGCCTGGGACCTCGGCTGGAAAGACCGGGCAGCCCGGCTGCTTCAGGAACACCCCGAACTGGCTAATGAATTATATAACCCCTGGAATAACACCCTGCTTCATGTGGCTGCGGAACGAAATGATCCGGAACTGGCCAGACTGGTACTCGCCGCCCGCCCGCAACTCAGAATAAAGGATAAAGCATACCAATCTACCGCCCTGGACTGGGCCCTGCACTTCGGGCATGAAGAGATAGCCCGGCTGATCCGCACGGGAGGGAAATGACGATCAGAGTTTATAGAATAACGCCAGTCCCTGACCTCTCCCGGCAAAAGGAAGAATGCTCAGCCGCTGATTTTTGATCAGCTTAGCCTGATGGAGCCTGGGGACAAGCAGCCCGGAGGCCGTGCCCACTATCGTACCTACCAGGATATCGGAAGGATTATGCTCTCCGGCCAGGCTCCTTAAACAAGCGGTAGTAAGGGTAGCGACGCCGGCCACCCCATACATCACCCATTTGAATTGGGAGTCCGGATGATAATCCGCGTAGGCGCTGGCCATAAAAAAAGTAGAAGTGGCTACAAGCGCCACATGCCCGGCAAAAAAAGAATTCCGGGAATTGCTCGAAGTCCGGACATCGATGGGACTCTCCGAACTATATACTAACGGACGCAAACGGCTGAAATAATGAACCCCCGAAGTATATATAGCCCCCGTTATCGCCATGGCCTCCGCATATAAAAAGGTAAGCTTTAAATAATCCTTTCTCATTTTTTTGTCGAAGGCGCAGAAGATGAGCGGGTAGGGCATCGCTGCATCAAAAGGCAGATAGCTAATTTTGTCGACGCTCCTGTTATAGGGACGGGCGGCCCAGCGGTCATACCAGGGGATATCGCTTTTTTGCAGCTTCATGACAGTCGCCAGAGGGGTACTTTCCTTTTTGCTGATTTGTGCAAACCCATAAAATGTCCAGCCAGCCACGACCGCAAAAGCCGGAATCTCGACCTTGGGCTTGATCTGGTATATGGGATCATTGGAAGCGGCTCCTGATTGAATGCTGACGAAAGGATTGGATCCGGTCCCCGGTCCTGCACTTACAGCGCTATGACGCTCCTGGTTCAGGAGGACGAGGGTATCCTGGCTAAAAGCAGTGGCAGCCGCAAAAATAAAGGCGGCGAAAGAAAGAAGTTGTTTTGGCATATTCACTGCAAACATATATAAATGGAATAATATTTCCCACCACAAAGATGCCGGTGAAAAATGACAAATAAAATGTCCGGATAATTGTTTTACTTGTATAAATCCGCGGATTCAGCTAAATGTCCCGATTATCAGCAATCGGCTGCTGTAATGGTAAAAAGAGCCGGTTTTATTATAAGCCGGGCTATTTTAGCTTTTCTGCCAGAAATTCCCGACCTTTATGCGTTAAAAAAAACAAGGAAAAAATATGTCGAAATCCCAGGAAACGTTTGGTAAAAAAGAAAAAGAAAAGAAAAGAGCTAAGCAACGGCAGGATAAGGCGGAAAAGATGGAAGAACGCCGCCAAAATGCCAAAAAAGGTAAAACCCTTGACGAAATGATGGCTTATCTCGATGAGAATGGCAACATCTCCTCTACGCCACCGGATCCAAAGAAAAAGAAAACCTTTAAGGTGGAAGACATGCAGATAGGCGCCCCCAAGCATATTCCCGGGGAAGAAGAAGATCCTATCAGAACAGGAACAGTTACTTTCTTCAATGACGCCAAAGGTTTTGGATTCATCAAGGACAGCCAGACACAGGAAAGTGTGTTTATCCATGTCAATCAATTGTCAGAGCGAATAGCTGAAAATGATAAGGTCAGCTTTGAGGTGCAAATGGGACCTAAAGGGCCTAATGCAGTGAATGTCAAGAAGGTATAGTTGATTACAGGATGAACTCATTTCTCAATAAGGTAATTTGGATCACCGGAGCCTCCTCAGGCATCGGTGAAGCCTTAGCCTATGCCTTTTCAGCTGAAGGCGCCCTGCTGATATTGTCCAGCAGAAGGATCGAAGAGCTGGAAAGAGTGAAAAAGGCATGTGCCCATCCCGAGCAGACAAAGATCATTCTCCTCGACCTGCTGGAGAGCTCCCTGTTAGAAATCCGAACGGAGCAGGCTATTGCTGCCTTCGGGCATATAGATATTATGGTGCACAATGGCGGCATCAGCCAACGTTCGCTTGTTATGGAAACCAGCATGGAAATACAGCGCCAGGTGATGGAGCTGGATTATTTCAGCTATATAGCCCTTACCAATCATTTGCTGCCCCATTTTGCAGCACGAAGATCAGGGCATTTTGTGGTGGTGAGCAGCGTAATGGGTAAGCTGGGAACGCCCATGCGTTCTGCTTATGCCGCTGCCAAACATGCCCTGCATGGATTCTTCGATTGCCTGCGGGCAGAAGTGTCCGCTCTCCACATTAAAGTAACCCTGCTCACCCCCGGGTATATCCGCACCAATATTTCTTTAAATGCCCTGACTAAAGATGGGACAAAATTAGGCGCCCCCTCCGCGAACATCGAAAAAGGGCTCGCCCCTGAGCTGGCTGCCCGGCAGATCCTGAAGGCTATTTCAAAACATAAATACGAATCCTATATCGGCAAGTTCGGTACGGAAAGTATGGCGCTCTGGATCAATCGGTTCTTTCCCGGCTTCGTTATCAGGCAGGCGTCAAAATTCGCCCCTAAATAGGTCCGCAAGCCTGCTGCCTGACAAGCCTGTTCCCTGACACGTGTGCTGCCTGATAAGCCTGTTCCCTTACAAGTCAGCTCCGGCAAGCAAACCAGATCCCACAACAACCTACTCTCAATTAAATAAGCTGCTCCCCGGTAATCAGACTGTCTGGCCCGCTATTCCCTTACCTGATTATTCCCTGCGAAATAATCCGTTAGTTTCAGGAAAAGAAAGATATTTTTAAAAATAGACTTTTTGGTCTATATTTGTGAGGTCAAAAGATCAGAAAATGAGCAAAGCGGAAAGAACGAAACAATTCATTATCGAACAGGCTGCGCCCATCTTTAACGAGAAGGGGATTGCGGGCACTTCTGTGGATGATGTTTTAAAAGCCTCTAAAGTTGCCAAAGGTTGTCTATACGGTCACTTTGAGAATAAAGAGGCGCTGGCGGTTGAGACAATCGACTACCTGCTCAAAAAGATCTCCGGCAGGATCGGAGTGGTCGTAAGTAAAGGTAGCTCGGCTAAAGAAAAGATATTTGCCTATCTCGATTTCAATAAGGATCCCCTGGATACCTTTATCGATGGGGGCTGTCCCATATTTAATATGGCCGTGGATTCCGATGATACGAACCCGGCTATCAGGCAAAAGGTCCGGGAGACGATTGTCACGGGACAAAAAATGTTCTCGGATATTTTAAAGGATGGAATAAAGAAAGGGGAATTGGCAGATACCCTTGACCCGGACGAGTTTGCTTTTAAAATGTTTACCGCAATAGAAGGGGCCACCGTAGTCTGCCGGGTACTTGACAGCGCTAAGCCAATGCAGGGCCTGATCAGGAGTCTCAAACAGGAGCTGTCAGCTCATGAAGTGAAGTAAGCTTTTTTTTGTCCATAAATAGACCAAAAGGTCTATTTTGGAAAGTGGATCGCCTGTAACAGACGAGTGGAGTGTATAAATTTTTTATAAACTATAAAATCAATTCAAATGAACATTTCGAACAAAACAGTATTGATCACCGGCGGTGGATCAGGTATCGGCTTTGCAACCGCTAAATTATTAAGCGAAAAAGGAAACAAAGTTATTATTACGGGAAGGAACAGCGCAAGATTGCAGAAAGCTGCTGCTCAGCTAAAGAATGTAACGGCCATCCCCTGCGATATTAATGCCGAAGCAGACGTGAAGAACCTGGTTAAAGAGGTACAGGAAAAATTCAGTGATCTGAGCGTACTGGTTAATAATGCTGGCGCAGCTTATGCTTACCAACTATCGTCTGAGGCAGATGCTTTTGCTAAGGCAAGTGAGGAAATAACAACGAATTACCTGTCGTTGATCCGGCTGACCGAACAGCTTCTTCCTGTCCTGAGCAAACAAAAAGAAGCTGCGATCGTCAATGTGTCTTCTATTGTCGTTTTTGCCCCAACCGCGGTCATCTCTACTTATTCAGCCAGTAAGGCAGCTGTGCATTCTTACACCCAGTCTTTAAGGCATACCCTGGCTAAGAATACGCAGATCAAGGTTTTTGAATTGATGCCACCCCTGGTGAACACTGAGTTTTCAAAAGGGATTGGCGGAGAGAATGGCATTCCTGCACTGGAAGTTGCAGAAGGCCTCGTCGCAGGTTTCGAAAAAGATGAATATGAAATTCAGGTGGGAGCGACCGCACAGATCTATCAGCTCTTTCTGTCATCCCCCAAAGACGCTTTTAATGCGTTGAATCAATAATAAATCAGGAGTAAGCAATGCCATATGGCATTGTTTACTCCTGATAATTAAATCCAGCAATTATTTTAATACTTCACCGAGCTTTTCTTCAAGCTGCTCACCCCTGAGGTTCATCCCGACGATAATACCGTTTGGATCGATCAGGAAATTACTGGGTATGGCATGTATGCCATATTTGACAGCTACCTCATCATCGAAGGCTTTGAGGTTGGAAACCTGTGTCCATTCCAGCTTATCCTGAGCCACCGCTTCCAGCCAGTGCGTTCTATCGCCATCGAGCGACACGCTCAAAATGTTAAGCCCCTTGTCTTTGTATTTGTGATAAGCCGCCGTTACGTTTGGATTTTCGGCCCGGCAGGGATGACACCAGCTGGCCCAGAAATCTACGAACACATATTTGCCTTTGTAATCCGAAAGTTTTACCGGCTTTCCATTCATATCCATCTGGGTAAATGCCGGTGCAGCCTTCCCTACCACAGCGGCCCTGCTTCCGTCTATCAATGCCTTGAAAGCTGCTACCCGTTTATATTTTTTTAATTCGGGACTTAGCTTAGCGTACAGCGTATCGGCCTCGTCTACACTGATATCAGCCATTCTGATCCTTCTTTGTTCCAGTAAAATAAAGCTTAGCCAGGAGCCCGGATGCGTTTTGATAAAATCAGCTTCCATCTCTTTTTCGGGTTTCTGGCGCGACCGGCGTTGCTTTGCTACAAAGTCTGCATCCTGCTGCACGGGAGAGCCGCTCACCTTGCCGTCCGAAAGTTTTCCGGTGCTGGATACCGTCACTTTCCCGGGCACAGTATAAAATTGAAGAAATCCCATAAACCGTCCGTCACGATTGCCCTTCGAACGATCTTCCCGGGTTAAATTAGCCTGTATGGCGCCATCCGCCATATCACCCTCGAAATGGTACGTATTGTCCACGATAACGGAGCTGTCCCTCATCTCCTTCCCATTATCGTCATATGCCAGGTAGATTTTCCCCGCGGATACCGTGTCGCCAACGATCTTCCCGTCTATCTCAAAATGTTGGCTCAACGCCTGCTTGAACAAATCATCCATCCTCTTTTCCAGCTCATATCCCCGGAGGTTGGTGGCAATGATCTTCCCCGATGGGTCAACCAGGAAATTAGCCGGTATGGCGTGAACGCCATAGGAGACGGCTGCCGTGCCATCAAAACCTTTCAGGTCTGAAACCTGCACCCAGCTGAGGCCGTCACTCCTGATTGCATCCAGCCAGGCTTGCCGGGATGTGGACAGGTCCATCGAGACGCCCAGCACCTCCAGCCCCCGCTCATGGTATTTACCGTACACGCCTTTGACGGTTGGGTTCTCTTCCCGGCAGGGCTTACACCAGCTGGCCCAGAAGTCCACCAGCACATATTTGCCGCGATAGGAGGAGAGCGAGACGGCATGCCCGGCAGGATCGTTCAGCGTAAAGTCGGGAGCGTCTTTACCCACGGCAGTCGTGACGGCATGTGACAATTGCTCTCCCAGCCCGGCTACTTCGTTATCCTTTTTCAGCTGGTCGCCGAGCCCCCGGTACAGGCTGTCGGACGTCTCAGGACCAAAAAACTTCATCCTGTCCTTCAGCATGGCGAAACTTAACCAGGAGTCGGGATGAGTGACAATGTATTTCTTTATGATTCCATCTATGTTTTTCTTGTCCCCGGCAATCTCTTTTCTTAATTCCTGGAAGTCCGTCTCCGGCTGGGAGCCCGTTATCTCCTTTGTTTCGAACGGTTTCTTATGCACGATATGAATATGACCGGGCCCCAGGAAGAACTGGATGCTCCCCGTTTCCGCCGCACTCCCCGTCCTTTTTATCCGCTCCTCCATCGGGGCATCACACCAGGTGACAAAAACCATGGCCCCGGGATGTTGCATCGTCCCGGAAAGGTGATAGGTATTGTCCTTCAGCTCGCAGCTGTCGCGGGTCACGCCTTTGCCGATCAGGTAGATCTTCCCGGGCAGCAGGCTGTCGGACTCTATCCTGCCGTCTATAACGAATTGATTGGCCTGACCGAACGAGAAAAAAGGCAACCATCCGGTCAGCACAGCGATAAACGCTCTTTTCATGTTGTTTTTTTTACGATTATAGAATCTCGGCAAGCTTCTTCTGCAGGACCTCGCCGCGAAGATTGGTTGCAATGATCTTCCCTGCCGGATCAACCAGGAAATTAGCCGGCACCGAATTGACGTTGTACAACAGCGCGGCGTTGCTGTTCCACCATTTCAGGTCGCTCACCTGTTTCCAGTCGAGATGATCCCGCCTGATCACGGTCTGCCACAGCTGCTTCGAATCCGGCCTGTCCAGCGACACCCCCAGGATCTCGAAGTTTTTATCCTTGTATTGGGCATATACTTTTACCAGGTTGGGCATTTCCTCCATACAAGGCCCGCACCAGGTGGCCCAGAAGTCGATGAGCACATACTTCCCTCTAAAGTCGGCCAGCGACACCTGTTTTCCTTCGGTGTCCGGCAGCGTAAACACCGGCGCGGGGCCGTTAATGGCAACGGACTGCATGCCCCTTATCCTGTCAGCCAGCTCGATCCCTTTTGCCGATTTCCGCTGGGCCGGCGCCAGCAGATCATATGCCGCCTTTATTGAGTCGGGCTTCTTGCTCTTTATAGCAAATTCATTCAGCTGGTCCAGGCCAACCGGGCTGGAAGGATGTTTGACGATGAATCGCCTGATCACCTCCCCCTTCAAATCCTGCACCTTCGGGTCAAACCGGTCGAGCTGCTGGTTGCCCGGTTTCCCTGCATGCAGGCTATCCATCACCTGGTTCAACATCCTGTTGTATTCGTCATACTCCCTGTTCAGCGGCGTACCGCCGAGCCTGTAATGCCACCTCCTGTCGTCCGTGGCGTAATCGACGGTGATAGTACCCGGCTCCAGGTAAAAAACCACGCTTTTTCCACTCTCTCTTTCCGCGCCGCTGACGATCAGCTGACCAATCTGGCGCTCGTTATCTACGTCTCCTTTGAAGGTGACCTTACCTTCAACCATCCGGGCGGTATCCTTGTGCTGGCCCGTACGAAGCGTATACCTGTTCAATACGACCATATTCGTCCCGGACCCAAAGTCCGCCTTTATAGTATAAGCTCCCCCCTTTTGCGCCAGGACCATTACCGGCAACAGCCCTGCCAATGCGACTAACATTTTCTTCATCATATTCTGTTTTATCATTTGTACTATCTTTCCCTGTACCCGGCGCTGACGATCTTTCCAAAGCCGGTCCAGCTGTTCGTCTTCACGAGGGGGCGGTTGACGTCGGGTATGCTGAACTGCTCCAGCGTACCATTGCCACCCGCGGGGCCGGCGGGATCATACGAGCCCACCAGCAGCGATTTGGTCCAGGTGATATAATTGGGCTTTCCGTAACGGGTAGCTATATGCGGGAAGGACAGGTAGCTGATCTGCGCGCCGCCATAATCCGCCATCTGCGTGCTCATCTGCAGGGACGGGTCATACTCGTATAACTTACCGCCGACGCTATAGAACAGGTATCCCAGGTCCGGGCTGACGGCAAAACAGGTCGCCTGGTCAATGCCGGTCCCGGTGATCTCCTTGTAATAGGTTTGTTTCTGCCGCAAAAGGAATTGAAGCAGGTAAGATTTCTGCGCGGTGGGATCCCGGAGCACCGCATAGGAATTGGGATTCTGTCCCGCCTCCGCATAGTATATACATTCCATATACTGCAGATCCAGACCGGAAGGATAGTGGTAGGAAGTGTCTACGTCTGTCACCGTGGTGCTGGTATAGCTGGCAACGTTTACGAAATTCTTTTTGTCCTGGTTGTACATAAGAGCGCTGACGCCGTCGGTAGCGATATAGGGAGATACCTTGAAGGGCGCTCCGGCTACCGTATATACGTTCAGGGGGGAGTATTTGAAGGCATACCCGGCAAACGTGGAGTAATCATACACATTGCCGTCCGCTCCATACATATAGATCAGCGGGGCGGTGCCATGCGTCGAAGACCCCGTCAGTCTCAGCGCGGTGAAGTCCGCCGGCACCTGCCCGACCATGAGATAACGGATATTGTACGTCGGGTCCCAGCCGAAAGTCTCCTGGTTGATCCGGTTGGTGCCTGCCGAATTGAGCAGGAAGATCCCATAGGTCTGGGCTCCCTGGGTGGTATATTGCATACACAATACCTGGTATGGCGTCCCATTCATCGGCGCCGTCGATCCCATCTTCTTCAATACATCCGTGTACCGGGTGAAGGTATTATTCCCTTTATTATAGGACAGCATGTCCAGTCTCGACTGACTGCTCACGTCACTCAGCACCAGGAAACCTTCATATACCTCCGTAGATACAGTCAGCGTGGTCAGGATATGGAACTGCACCCCCGTCTTTTTGTCCGTCACCTTGTACATCAGGGTATAGTTCCCGGGGGGCATGTTTATCAGCACATTCAGATTCCGGGCCGTAGACATGACGGAGTCTGCGGTCGCGCTCGTAACGGTGCTGACGCGGTAAGACCATTCGTAGGTATAGGCTGTGTCCGACTCCTGGTTCTGGGAAGAGACGATGGTGGGCGCTATCCTGAATGTATCTCCGAAAAAGGCTATATATCCATTCACGCTGTCGAAGTTTGCAAAAGAGACCTCGTTGATGGTATGATAGCTGTAATTGCCCTTGTCTTTGGAACAGGCGGTAATAAATAAAACCGGTATGACTAATAATAATAGTTTTTTCATAACACTGTAGCTTTTTGAGAATTCAAAAATCGTCGTCTATTGATAAGAGGCGCCCATGACCATGGGTGTCACGCCATCGTATTCATAGACGGTATGACCGCCGGCCGCCTGGTCCTCCAGGTAGCGGCTCATGGTGATGGCATAATTAGACGCCTGCGCGCCGAAGGTCAACCCGGCATAGAAAATGCCGTTGATGGGAAAATCGAGCGGCATTCC
>JAATFV010000239.1 GCA_015655015.1 Chitinophagales bacterium
AAATATTTATCCGATTCTGTTTTCGTAAAAAACTGTTCCCACAGCTGCAGGCGGGCATCGGGAAGCCGGAAGTCCTGGAATCGTTTCCTCCCTTCATCAAACAGCGCGATATCCCCGAATAGATTCATGGGTACAAAGGTAAGGAAATAGGCGAAAATGCTAATATTTTTAGTATTCTGTTTTTAGATAGGCATCGCACTTCTTTATCCTCCGGCAGGGATGTCGGCGAATGGGATATGAGCTTCTGGCAAAAGCAAATTGAGCCTGTGGCTGAACCTCACTGAGCCATTATTGTAGACCTTTGTCTTATCAAAAGCAATGGAAAACATGACAATAACAAACAAACTGTTTCTCGCCATCAGCCTGTTGGCAGTAGTTATCACCAGCTGTTCCCCAAAAATAGTCGTTACCCACAGCCAGACCGTCACCATGAGCCCCGCCTCGGTGGACACCCTCAAATCGTTCAAAGTATTCCGCGTGCCTGTAATCAAGCCTTCAGATAAAATGCTGATCAAATCACGCGCCCAATTCGCTCTGCGTGAAGCCGGTGAGCTGAAAGACATGCAGGCCCGCTTTCATCCGACGATTGAGGACACGCTCATTGAAGGCGTCAAAGTAAAAGTGATCACCCCGCAAAATATCCGGCCGGAAAACCGCGATAAGATCGCTATCTATATTCACGGCGGCGGCTTCATCGTCGGATCGGCTACCGACCGCATGGGTATGCTAATGACCAATGAAATGGGGATCAAGACTTATTCCATCGATTACCAGCTGGCGCCGGAAGCGAAGTACCCCGTGGCGATGAACGAATGCGTGGCAGTATACCACTACCTCGTTACCCATTATAACCCGCAGGATATTACCGGCTGGAGCATTTCGGCGGGCAGCACGCACATGATGGCGATGCTGGTCAAAGCCAGGCAGTTGGGCCTGCCTATGATCAATTCCATTGCACTGGTCTCGCCCGCTACCGATATCAGCGGTAACGGAGATTCCCCTACCGCCAATGACGGGCGTGACCTTCTAGCCTACCATAACCAGGCCGACAAACTGTATGCCGCTCCCTTCGCCGGCAAGGCCAGCCTGACCGACCCGCTGGTTTCTCCTATCTATGCCAGCTATACAAGCAATTTTCCCGCTACTGTCCTCGCTACGTCCACCCGAGATCTCTTTCTCAGCAATGCCGCCCGAATGTACTGGAAGCTGCGAGGTGCCAAGGTTTCCACAGAACTGCTTGTGGCTGAAGGGATGTGGCATGCTTTCCAGAATTATCCAGACTTGCCCGAGGCCATCGAGAACCGAAAAGCCGTACAGCAATTCCTTTATGCTCACTTACACCAGACCGATACCACAAGGAATATCGCTATTGTCAGGGAATTCCTGGAGAAAGTGGTCAATGGTTCTCAATTTGAGCTGGTCAAAAAGCTTTGGGCACCCGATATGGTCTGGCACGGTGGCAGCCTGGGAGATATCAAAGGCCTGGCTGCCTATCAAAAAACACTGGAAGCCAGCGTAACCGGCTCGTTCACCGGTATGCACCTCAACATCAAAGATATCGTGGCCTCGGGCGATAGGGTCGTGGTCTACTTTCAGAACAGCGGCAAGAACATCGGGCCGTTCATGGGATTCAACGCCGCCAATAAGCAAGCTGCCTGGGACGGCATGGGCATCTATCGCATCAATGGCGGTCAGATCGCCGAAGCCTGGTTTTCTGAAGACCTGCTCGCCATGTACCAACAATTAGGTTTCCTTAAAACAATGGAACAATGAATAGTATGAAAAAAGTAGCATTAGTGACCGGCGCATCAGCCGGTATCGGGGCGGCCACCGCCCGCTTATTAGCCGATAACGGCTATACCGTTTATGGCGCGGCACGCCGTACAGATAAAATGGAGGCCCTCAAAAATGCAGGGATCAAAATCTTACCAATGGACGTATCGGAGGATGCTTCGATGGTCAAAGCCGTTGACCAGATCATCGCAGAACAGGGACGGATTGACGTACTGATTAATAATGCCGGCTTCGGTTCCTATGGTGCTATCGAAGATGTACCCATGGCCGATGCGCGCTACCAGCTGGAGGTGAATGTGATCGGCCTGGCCAGGCTATGCCAGTTGGTATTGCCGCACATGCGGAAACATCAATCCGGTAAGATCGTCAACATCACGTCCATCGGCGGTAAGATGGCTACGCCGCTCGGCGGCTGGTATCATGCCAGTAAATTTGCGGTGGAAGGTCTGAGCGACAGCCTGCGTCTGGAAGCCAAACCTTTTGGTATTGACGTGATCATTATTGAGCCAGGCGGCGTAAAGACGGAATGGGGCGGCATTGCCTTTGACAGCGCAGTGGAAAGGTCCGGCCACACCGTTTACGGCGACCTGGTGAAAAAAGCCAAAAATGTCTACGCTAAAACCGAAGTGCATAATGCAGAACCGTCGGAGATCGCCGAATTAATCAAAAAAGCTATCGAAGCTGAATTGCCCAAGCCCCGTTATGCGAAAGGTTAAATGGCCGGCGTTACCTTGTGGGCGAAAAGATGGCTGAGCGACGCCCTGTTTGATAAAGTGATCATGAGCCAGTTAAAATAATTATAATTAAAAGCTACTATATTTGACTATGACCGGTCACGAACTGCAACATAATATCTTATATACCTGTACTGCCGAAAGGAAAAGAGGCGGCGAAGAGATCGTTCATGAGCATGTCCTGTCTTACGTGATCACCGGCGAGATCCGTCTTTATCATAACGGCGGAGCTTTCCTTTACGGTCCAGGTTCGGTCGGTTTACTGCGCAAGAATCTGTTATTGAAAACGGCTAAAGAACCGGCCCCGGACGGTACGCCTTTCCAGTCGCTGAATATCTTTTTTGACCAGGGTTCCTTAAGAAAGTACAGTAGTCAGACAGATATCATTAGCGATGGACCCTATGCCGGCGATCCGATGATGGATATGAGCCATGATGCTTTCCTGAAGGGCTATTTTGAGTCTATTCTGCCTTACTTCAAATCGGATGTGCCGCTTTCGTCAACCATGGCCGAAATGAAGACGCGCGAAGCCATCGAGCTGGTGCTGCGCCACAATTCGCGTCTGAAAAATATGCTCTTTGATTTCAGCGAGCCGTTCAAGATCGACCTGGAAGGATTTATGGGGCAGAATTACCTGTACAATGTGCCTATGGCCCAGTTCGCCCGTTTAAGCGGGCGGAGCCTGGCGACCTTCAAACGGGACTTTAAGAAATCATTCGATGATACACCGGAACGCTGGATACAAAAAAAACGGCTGGAGCGGGCGCACTTTCTGATCAAAGAACAAAAGCAGGCACCGGTGGCTGTTTTTACCGAAGTGGGGTTTGAGAGCCTGTCTCATTTTTCCACAGCTTTTAAAAAGCAGTTCGGTTATACCACTTCTTCCTTGTTGTCGAAACTACAGCAGGGAAAAATCACCGGTTTGTAAAATACGTACCGCCCTTAAACCCTTGGCGAAGTTTAACCATCAGTTGTGAAATGTGTCTATACTCGCCAATAGTGAGAAGAACGGTTTTGCCTTCTTGTTTCAGCAGCATCTTGAATGAGGGAGCGGGTCTGCTGGATATGATCGAGTCGGGGAAGTGGCCAGCCGAAGCTGATCGGCTATTCTGTCGGTAAGTATGCTAATGGATCTTTTTTAAATTACGCTTTGCATTCTTTGCTACAAAACCCATACACCTTTCCTTTGTAATGCGCCGTATCCCCCACACCGGCCTTCAACGCCATCCCGCAAAACAGGTCTTTAGTATTGTCCAGTTTCACATCCTTGTAAGTAGTTACCGGATGCAAAACCTTTTCCATTCCCATATCGTACATAGAACGCATCACGCTGACAATCGGCGTATCCGTATTCCTGTCGGTACCGCCTTTGAACGGTGGTTGCGGATCGTACTCCAGGTCCAGCATGATCGCTTTTGTATAATTTTCGCCCCTGATCTCATTGATCAGGGCAAGGCTCATATCAATACCGGCGGTGATGCCCGCACTCGTCCAGTATTTGCCGCTTCTTGTATAACGTGCGTCTTGCACTTTAGCCCCGAAATTGTCGGCCAGTATTTTTTTCCCATACCAATGTGTAGTGGCTTCTTTGTCTATCAGCAAGCCTGTGGCGCCCAATATCCATGCACCTGTACATACACTTGTGGTATAAACGGATGTAGAGTCGATAGACCTTATCCAATTAAGCAGCGCCGTGTCTTTTGTCAGTTCATAGGTTTCTTTAAAGCCGCCTGGTATCACCAGTATGTCCAGGTGCTTCACATCGGCGATGGAAGTGTCTACCAATACTTTCATGCCTCTGGCGTCCTCTATGTCCCCAAAAAAACAAGCTATAATTACTATACACCAATCCTGCCCGGGCATTTACCAGGGTATAAGTGGGTTGTTTGATGGTGTTTTGCATATCCGTATAAAATTTACCAATATTGCGAATGTCGCCATGCACCACGGCTTTTAGCTTTTGGGTGATCGGTAGGTCATATTGTGCCGCCAAATAGATGGTATGGTCCGGTGTATTGGATAGGCTATTGCCGGTTACCTGCGTTTTTGTCTCCGCCCCGGTGGTATAATCGTCTCTCACCAAGGTAAAGTTATCATATTTGGTTTTATCCAGGCCGACACTACCATCCAGTTCCAGCCCCTTCACCGCTATAGCGGATATTTCCAGTTCCAGGCCCATGGACTGAGAATTTCCTACATCTTCCATCGCATAAGTAAACGGTGAAACGATGTTTTCCAGTTGCATATCCCGCCAATGGATAAAGAATGCCGAAGCGGCAACGGGAAACTAGCCGAAGGGATAAATATATTGACGAAAACATGGCGCTGTATGACTATTATAGCCAGAGCCTTACCGATAGAGATGCAGATCTACTTGGAGGGGACCCGGAAGGTACGCCTTCATACTTACTAATTTTATTGCGCTGGAGCGTTAAATTCGTATATAGTTCGAACCTGCTCGGGGTCAAAAAAGAGATTAGTTGCACAGGTAATCTGTTCTAAAGTTGTTAATCTATACAAGTCAATACCCTAAAGGCTTTCAGTGAATTTACCTTGTGTAAGTAGAAAAGGAGCCTAACCGAATTCTGCACTAATTACATTTTGTTGACCAAGAAAATGCAGTTTTATAAAATCCCCTGGAAACCTGGCTGCGTAAGCATTTCAACAAAATAAAAAGTGGAAAAACCGAACATATTACGATTTTTCCACTTTTGTGTCCCCGGACGGGTTCGAACCGTCGACCCGCTGATTAAGAGTCAGCTGCTCTACCAACTGAGCTACAGAGACAATTTCGGCCTGCAAATGTAAATTTTTACTGCGAATTTTCCGCTGAAAGAGTGAATTTTAATGCCTCTCTTTTTCTGCCTGTCAGTAAAGTTGCGCGAAATTAAGGAAAAAATGGAAAAGGAAGTGCATCGGATAAAAAGTATTCTTAAAAATCGGAGAAATTTTTCTTTTTCAGCCTATCCGGACGGCCACGCAAGCCAATTTTCGGCTTTTTGCCATAATTATTTCCTCGACCGATTGCAGAGGCGTTCCCGGTAGACGGTGCTGCTTTCTTCCCTGTTCCGGCCTGATAATGGCAGCGTGATGGAAGATTCTTCGAAATAATTTGTTTAACTCCATATAGTCCACTAATTTAGTGGACTATTAGAAGATGAAATTGAAAAGTATGGTGAAGTATTTAACCCGTATCCGGCTTGAGGGTGCGGCGCGGAAAGACCTGGAAAAGTTGGAGACTGAATTGGAAAGGCAATCTTTTATCCGCGTGAAACACAAAAAGGGGGAATATCGCCGGCAGGGAAGCAAGCTGTCCATCATCGAGGTCTCCGGGGCCGTCGACAAGGCTGCCCGGAATACGGGCAAAGCCTATTCGTTCACGATAATAAAGGAGCGGAGCACCCTTCCGTCCTGATAAGAGATTTCCCCGGGTTGCACGTGAACAATGAAAATAGCCATACCAACTAATCTGAGACGGCCGGCAATTCGCCGCCTCCTGCACCAGCCTTTCTTTATTCGTCTTTTCAATTGGGAGTTCTGGAATTTCCATGTGGTCTATGCGCCAATCTATGTTTTCTGGCTGTGGTTAGCGATCCGGGCCAGATCCTTTTTCTTTTTTTCAGCCTCTAATCCTGGTATCCGATATGGCGGGTTCATTGGAGAATCCAAGAAAGAGGTTGCCCGCCTGATCCCGGACGATTTGCATCCTGCAACTTTATTCGTTTCCATACCAGCTGATCCGGAGGTCATCGGCCATCAGCTGGAGGGGTTTACTTTTCCCCTGATAGGCAAGCCGGACGTCGGCAGCCGCGGCCGGGGCATCCTGTTATTGTCCGACTGGGATGCGGTGCGGAAATATGTCCTGAATGCTCCTTCTTCCTTTCATATCCAGCAATACGTGCCTTACCCGTTGGAAGCCGGCATTTTCTACTACCGCTATCCCGGGGACGAGCACGGCAGGATTTCCGGCATCGTACGAAAGATTCTTCTGCAGGTAGAAGGGGATGGGCATTCTTCCATCCTGGATCTGATCCGGAAGCACAAAAGAGCCATGCTGCAGCTGCCAAATCTGCGGGTGATCCATGGCGCGCAGTTCGAAAGAATTCTACCGGAAGGGGAGGTTTTTATACTGGCGCCGTATGGTAATCATTCACGCGGCGCCCTGTTCCTGGATGAAAGCCATCTTGCAGACGCGCAGCTTACCGGTATGATCGACGGGATATGTCGGCGGATGCCGGGCTTTTATTTCGGCAGGCTGGATATCCGCTATCGCTCCTGGGAAGAGCTGAAACAAGGTACAGCTTTTTCTGTCATCGAAGTGAATGGGGCCGGATCGGAACCGGCTCATATATACGATCCGGGTCATTCCATTTTTTTTGCCTGGAAAGTGATCGTCCGCCACCTGGTCATCCTGTACCGCATCAGCCTGCGTAATCACCGCCTGGGGGTTCCCTATCTAAGCCTGCGGGAAGGGCTTCGCATGTTTAGGTTTAACAGGACGCAGACTACGGCATGGACCGGGAACGGGCCGCATAAACGCTGAAGGGGCCCCGCAGATGCTGAGAGGCTCCGCGGGCTCTTAATAGAGAGGTCAATAAAATATTAGTCTATAAAATTAATAGACTAATGTCGGTTTTACTATATTTGTATTTCCTATTCAGCATTACCATCTCCTATTCAGACCAGCCTGAACTTATTGTCCTATGTATTCAGCTCACATCCCAAGTTAAATGACCGAAGTTCATGAACCGAAGTATTCCTTACCATCAGCTTGATGGTCACACGTTGTTGAAGATGCTCCGACACAGCGATCAAAAGGCTTTTTCAGAAATTTATGACCGTTATTGGAATAAATTGCTGGCTATCGCTTACCATCATAGCCATAGCAGGGAAACTGCCGAAGAAATGGTGCAGGAGGTTTTTTTAAGTCTTTGGAAACGGAGAGCGGATGTTACCATCGGAGTGCTGGAGAATTATCTGGCCACGGCGGTGAAATTCGCTGTTTTCGATTACCGGCTGAAGGAAAAGAGGCGGAAAGACCTGCTCATCGGAAATTACGTTTCTGAAACGTTCCATGACATCGAGAACAGCGTTCAGGCGAAATTCCTGGAAGACTATATCAGGGGGATCGTAGAATGCCTGCCTGAGAAATGCAAGCTGGTATTCCATTATAGCCGCGAACAGGGACTTGGCAATGAAGAGATCGCCGACCGCCTGGGAATTTCCGTCAAAACGGTGGAAGGGCATATCACCCGGGCGTTAAAAACGATAAAAAACTCTCTTGGCAGTTCTTATCTTCCTGCCGCAGGAATATTGACTCTCCGGGAAATACTTATACTGATAAAAAAAGTTTAACGTCGGGCAAGGGTAGGAGTTCTATTATCCTACTTGATTACTAGAGTAACTAAAATCATTCTCCTGGTCAGGATATGGATACAAATGAAATAACCTTATTTATTGAAAAATATGTCAACGGCGCCTTATCACCATCCGAAGAGCGGGATTTGATGAACTGGTATCGATCCGAACCGGTAGGGCCCGTGCACTGGCCTTCACGCAGCTGGACGGAACAGGCGATGGTAAAGCAGGCAATGTATGGCAAGATAACAGACCGGATGCGGGCTGATGGACGGAGGCGGCTTGTTCCCGGGCTGCTGAAGGCGGCCGCCGTGGTGGCGGGTATAACAGCCGGCGCCTGCTTGCTGATTGCAGGGTTACGGACATCACCGCTAAAATATGCGGTTGTCACCGCCAGGGCGGGGGAGATCCGGCGCATTCTTCTTCCGGACAGCAGCACGGTCTGGCTGAATGCGGGAAGCACCCTCCGGTATCCCGAGCGTTGTCTACTTCATCAAGAAGTGGAACTGGAAGGGGAAGCGTTCTTCGATGTAAAGCGTAATCCCGCCCGCTCTTTTACGGTGCGATCCGGAGGGGTAACCACCATCGATCTTGGAACAAAATTCAATATCCGGGCATGGCATAACAGCAGCCATGTAGTCGTGTCGCTGGAATCCGGAAAGATCAGGGTGGACGGCAACAGGCGGCCGCTTGCCACGCTCAGCCCGGGGCAGGAGCTGACTGTCAACAGGAATGACGGCAGCACCTTGTTGAGGAAACTGTCTCCGGCGCATGTGGCGGACTGGAAATCGGGAACGCTTGATTTCAACGACCAGTCCTTGCTGGACATTACGGATATGCTGGCCGCATGGTATGGGGTTCGCTTCGTGTTTCAAAATGAGTCTATTAAAAGATGCATCTACAATGCAAGCTTCGACAATACGATACCGCTCGATAAATTGTTGAAGATGTTATGCAGCGTCAATAAGATAGACTTTACAATAACCGGCTCTACGATTACGCTCGGGGGCGACGGTTGCAGGTAATCCAGGTAAAACACCCATTTTAAATCGTTACGCATGTACAAAATTATGCATTCTATTGCAGGGGGATCCTATGCGCCTGACAGGGCATTTCGCCAACGGCATTCCGGCAAAAAACACGCCGGCGGAAGAAAGGTTAAGACGACGAACCTCTTTATCTGGCCGCTTCTGCTGCTCTTCATGGCACAGTCTGTATTCGCGCAATCATTGCTGGAGAAAAAGGTAACGCTGGAGGCGGACAATATCTCCTTGTCGCAACTGTTCAGGCTGCTGAAAGAGAAGACGGGCGTCAACTTCGTTTACAATGCGGAGGAGGCTGCCCGGGCCGGAACGGTCACGGTGCATGTAAAAGACCAGTCGCTGAAAAAAGTGCTGGATACTTATTTGTCCGCGGGAAAGCTGGCGTATGAGGTATCGGACAAGAACATACTCATATTCCGGAAAGCCGGAACGGGTGAGGCCGGAGCTGCCGATCCGGGAGTGGAACGGGAGGAGGACAGGACGCATTTGGTGTCGGGAAAGATAACGGATGACAAAGGCGTCCCGCTCGCCGGCGCGACCGTGCAGGTAAAAGGCACCGGGGCGTCGGTGCTGGCGGATGAGCAGGGTCACTTTGAGATCAGCGTATCGGGCAGAAAGGCGGTGTTGTTGTTTTCACATATCGGTTATGTTTCCGTCGCGGAGCCGGTCGGACGCCGCCCGGTCGTGGCGGTACAGCTGCATTCCGGTGCGGACAAAGACCTGGACAAGGTGGTAGTGGTCGGTTATGGGACGGTCAGGAAAAGGGAAGTTACGGGGTCCATCGCGTCGATCGGCGCAGAAAAGCTGGCCGATAGGCCGGTGCAGAGTTTTGACCAGGCCCTGGCAGGCAAGGCGGCCGGCGTAAAGGTCTATCTTCCTAACGGCGTTCTTAACAATCCTCCCGTAGTAAGGATCCGGGGGACTAATTCGATATCGCTTAGTTCGTCCCCGCTGTATATCGTGGACGGGATTCCGATCAATAGCGGGCAGGTCTCGCCGGAATCCAATATCACGAATAATCCCCTGGCGGATATCAATCCTTCGGATATAGAATCGGTTGATATCCTGAAAGACGCCGCATCTACCGCCATTTACGGTTCGAGGGCTGCCGCCGGGGTGGTGCTGATTACCACGAAACGGGGAAAGGCTGGCAAGGCAAAGGTTAATTACAACGGTTGGGCCAGCGTAACGAAGGCTGTCCGCCTGCCGGGGCTGCTCGATGCGCAACAGTATATGGACCTGAAGAACGAGGCCGTGCTCAACCTGAAAGAGCTCAGCGGCAATGCGAACAACAGCAATGTCGCCAGCAAGTCCTTTTTTCCTTCCTACCATGCGGATGGGTCATTGATCGATACGCGCTGGTATGACATCACCTATCAAACGGGCTTGTCACACAACCATAGTGTGGATGTTTCGGGAGGGACTGACGCCATTAAATATTTCTTTTCGGCCAACTATTCCGACCAGAATGGTTTTATCCGCAAAGATGAGTTCAGGAGGGTAGGGGTGCGGTTCAACATAGAGGACAAAGTCACGAGCTGGCTGAAGCTGTCAGGGGGGCTGAATTATACCCGTAACAACAATCTCTCGCCGAATACGGGCGGCCTGCCGAAGAATGCGCTCCTGATCGCGGGTCTGGGAAGGCTTGCCACCGCTACGGCGCCGAACGTAGCGGCTTTGAAGGAAGATGGTTCTTACAATGTGACAGGGAATGCGATGGGCATGGGCGCCAATACGGTTGTCAGCAACCTGTACAATCCGAAGGCGCTCCTGGACCTGAACAGGTATACTTCGCAGAGCGACCATATCATTGCCAACATTAATGCCGAGGTGAATATCCTGCCCGGCCTGTATTATAAAATGACGTATGGGGTGGACTATAATAAGATCGAGAACAATGACTTTGAAAGTCCGGTTCATGGTCCCGGTTATGCGGTGCATGGAGACGCCACCAATGCGTTGGTCAATATAGACAACTGGAACTGGACAAATTCTCTCAATTATTTCAAGACGATCGGCCAGCATAGTTTGACCCTGCTGGGAGGATATGACGTTCAGCGGTTCTCTCAAAACCAGTGGGGAGCTGTCATGTCCAATGTTGCGGACCCGTATTACACGACTTTCGAAGGCAGCTTCGGGGCGTTGACGCCGCTGGGAAATTATGCGATTGGTACGGATTATGATAATCAATGGGGATATTTATCCCTTTTTTCCCGGCTGAACTATGACTATGCGAAACGGTATTTCTTCACGGTCAATTTCCGGCGGGACGGCAATTCCGTATTGGGTCTCCACAGGAAGTACGGCAATTTCGGAGGTGTTTCGGCCGGATGGTCGGTGTCGGACGAGTCCTTCTATAAGGGCTCCGTCTTTGGGCAGATTGTCAATTCGTTGAAACTCCGGGGGAGCTGGGGTAAGGTCGGCAACGGCAATATCACGAACCGGTATGCGGCCCTCAATCTTTACAGCTCCGGCTTATACGGCGCGGCTCCCACGTTGAACTATTACCAGGCGGGCAATCCCGATCTTGGCTGGGAGACGAGTTATCAGACGAATGCCGGCCTCGACCTGGGATTTCTCAAGGACCGGCTGCAGGTGCAGGTATCTTACTTTCACAACAATGTCAATGATCTTATCCTGAACTCCCCGCAAACTTCTTCCAAAGGCATTCCGGGCAATTCGATCGCGCTGAATGTGGGGTCGCTGTACAACAGGGGCTGGGAGCTGAGTCTCAATGCCGGGATTATCAATTCGGGAAAATTCCAGTGGGACGCCAGCTTCAACTTCAGTGCGTTGAAGAACAGGGTGAAGGCGTTGGCGCAGGGCAATATACCCATCGTCGGAGTGACGCATGTCGCCAATGAGACCAATAATATTACCAAGGTGGGATATTCCGTAGGCAGTCTTTATGGCGCGAAGACGGATGGTGTGAATCCGGATAATGGGAGGCAGATCTTTATCAATAAGTCGGGCAAGCAGGTTCAATATAGTTATGCGGTGACGGCGGGCCAGAGCAACTGGAGCTACCTGGATGGAACGGTTGCCCCTGCCATTACGAGCGATGACTACTATGTGCTTGGGAATGCGCTGCCGACCTGGTTCGGGGGTTTCAGCAATAATTTCAGGTATGGCGGTTTCGATCTGAATCTGAACTTCACGTATTCGGGCGGCAACTACATCCAGAATGGTACGCGGGCTACGTTGCTGGATGCACGGTTCTATAATAATTCAAAAGAGGCGCTGAGCCGCTGGACGCAGCCGGGCCAGCACACTTCGGTTCCCAGGCCGATATATGGCGATGTCATTTCTTCCGGCAATTCGTTCCCCATTTCCGCCAATGTTCAGAAGGCGGATTTTGTCCGGCTGGAATCCGTATCGCTGGGTTATACGCTGCCCGGGAGGTATTTCGGGGCCGCTTCCGGCATCAGCAGCCTTCGGGTATATGCATCGGTGTTCAATGCGCTGCTCTTTACAAAGTATAAGGGATACGACCCGGAGGTGTCTTCCAACGGGGACTCGAACGTAGCGCCCAGCGTGGACCGGAATGCAGTTCCACAGGCGCGCAGTTATACGCTGGGCGTCAATCTCACCTTTTAGCAATCCGTTAAGTAATATAATAAACAGCCAATACATGATACAGCTGATCCTTTTATCGCGCAGAGCCCTGCTGGCAGGTTTGGTCCTGCTATCGGCAGCCTCCTGCAGCAAGAACAGTATTTTAAATCCCCAGCCCAGCACATATATCAGCGATGCCAGCGCGTACAATACGCCGGATCGGATCCTGGCGCTGGTAAACGGGCTTTATACCTCCCTAAAAAGCGGCAACCTGTATGGAGGCGGGTATATTCTTTACTCCGAGATAAGGGGCGAGGAGTATATCAACCGGACATCGAATATTTATAGTGGTTTCGCCACCTGGAACTATACGGTCAATTCTTCCTCTACGGAGGTCCAGAACGTATGGTCCGCTGCGTACACGACAATCAACTCAGCGAATATATTCCTGGAAGGATTGCAGGCGCATCCGGGTGTCATCGATACCGCCCTGGCGCAGCAATACCTGGCGGAAGCGAGGTTTCTGCGCGCCGTGAGTTATTATTCCCTGATCACGCTATATGCGAAACCTTACCAGGCGGACGGCGGAGCCTCTCCCGGCATCCCGCTCCGGCTGAAGGCCGAGACCGATCCTTCCGGCAATTCCCTGCCAAGGAGCACCGTGGCGCAGGTGTATGCGCAGATTCTCGGGGACCTGGATGCGGCGGAGCTGCATTTGCCTTTGCAATATGCTACTGCCTTGCTGAATACTACCCGCGCACACCGCAACAGCGCTATCGCATTCAAGACGCGGGTGTACCTGACCATGGGGAATTATCAGAAGACGATCGACGAAGCTGCGAAGATCGTTTCCGCTACCGCGCCCTACCGTGCGCTGACGGGTGTGCCGCATCAGCTGCAGGCTTCCGCCACGACGCCCTTCCTGGGGGATAACTATACTACCACCGAATCCATTTTTTCCATGCCGATGACGGCGCTGAACAGCTCTACCTTGTACTCTTCCCTTTGTTATGATCTCAATTCGACGCCGAATGGGAATGGGGAATATAATTTGAATCCGCAGGGAATCATCAGCGATTCGCAGTGGCGTGCACAGGATGCAAGGAGACAGTTCATCACGTCCGGCCCCACGACGAGGTTCCTTCAAAAGTACAGCAAGGGGTCGCCCTACCTGGACTATGTTCCGGTCATCCGGTATGCGGAAGTGCTGCTGAATGTTGCCGAAGCTTTTGCCCGTACTGGCAATGTGTCCGTCGCCGCGGATTTACTGCAATATGTTCGTCAGCGGGCGGATGCTGCGTACGTCTTCCCGGCCGACAGCTTGTCGGATCAGGCCCATTTGGTCAACAGCATTTTGCATGAACGCCGTATAGAGCTGCTGGGAGAGGGCTTCCGGTCCAACGATCTGCTGAGGAATTTGCTGCCTATTCCTGCGAAGGGGGCGATCGGCGCCGTTACAACCACCGATGAAAAATATATCTGGCCGCTGCCTACCACTGAGCTAAATACAAACATAACGTTATGACAGGCAAGCTGGGGTTTCGCATACTGTTTGTCTTTTTCGCCCTGCTGATCGTGCCGCTGGATCCTGGATATTATCATTTTCTGTTTGGCGGCCGCTGGATTCATTTCCGGTTCCAGGATCTTTTCCGGCTGACTGCGTGGATGCCGGCATTCATCCCGTCGGGAAAACTTCCCACCTGGGGGCTTGCCAGTTATGCCAACCTGGGCATCGTCCTGGTGGCGGCGGCGGGCGGCTTGTGCTGGACCTTCCTGGGCAAGGCGCGGGAAGACAATGATCAGTTATACTACTGGCTGCGGGCAGGGGTCCGGTACAGGCTTGCCATAGCCATGATTGGTTACGGACTTGCCAAGCTGTTTCCGCTGCAGATTCCAGCTCCGACTATCAGCGACCTTCATACGCCGTATGGATTTTTTCTGCGATGGAAAATTTACTATCTCAGCACGGGCATCGCCTCTGCCCACTACACGCAAAGCCTGGGATTGCTGGAGGTGCTGGGGGCCTTGCTGCTGCTGTGGAGGAAGACGGCAACGATTGGCGCCGGGATATTGGCCAGCCTGCTGTTCAATGTGGTGGTCGTCAATTTTGCCTATGGGATCGGCTATCATGTTTATAGCAGCTATCTGCTGCTCTTTGCCTTGTTCCTGCTCTCCTACGATGGAGTGCGTTTGTACCGGCTGCTCGTGCTGGGACGCAGGACTGCTGCAGATCGTTTTGAACCGGTGTTTGCCGACGCCCGGTTGAAAGCAGGAAGAAGGGCGGTCCGGTGGGGTACGGGCCTTTTTATTCTTGCCTATGCCTTGTCGGTCAGGCATTCCTGGCTCAAGACCAACTGGCCTTTTTCGGATGTCGGCGGATTGCCTGGCAAGGCGGGTTATTATAATGTCAGCTCTTTCATTCTCAACGGCTCGGAGTTTCCTTATTCGGTGACGGACACTCTCCGCTGGCAGGATGTCGTACTCGAAAAGTGGAATACGATCAGCGTCAAGGTGAACCGACCTATCGTGGCCGATGCGGCGCTGCCTTCGATGGAGTATAGGGATAATGAGGAGCGGGATTATGAGCAGGCAGGGAATGGCGGCAGGATTTTTTACAGTTATTCCGCCGACACGGTCAGGCATTTACTGGTGCTGCATGGCAAAGGATCGGTAAGGGATAACCTGACGCTGGGTTACGAATTTTCGGGCGGGGCTTCCATCTTATTGTCCGGGAGGAATGAACGGGGGGACTCCCTGCGTATCAGGCTGGACAGGATCGAAAAAAGATACCTCCTGAAGGAGGGCAATCGGAAGCCGCTACGGATCAATTGATAATTATCAACCTACCTAAATTCATTTATCATGTCTAATACGGAATGGACGTCTGCAGAAAAGATTCTTTTCAGGATCGCCTTCCTCTTTTTTCTCCTGCTGATCATCCCTTTGCAGGGCGATTGGTATGCACATCTTTTCCAGGTGGGGGGATTGGGCGAGCTGTTCTCGCTTGTGTCCGGGTACAGGACCAATTTTTTATACATTCCGACGGAAAGCGGTAAATGGGGACTGGTGTCTTTCTTTGGCGCATGGGGACCGGCGCTGGTGGCCGCGGTAGGCGGCGCCGTTGTCTGGACCTTGCTGGCCCGCAGGCAGGGGGTGAAGAAGAATTACGAAGGCCTGTATTACTGGCTGCGGGTGTTGGTGCGGTACAGGATAGCGTTCGGGCTGATCGCATTCGGTTATCTGAAAGTGTTTCCTATGCAGATGCCTTATCCTTCCATTGAAAGCCTGAATACCGACCTGGGGGATTACAGTCCTTATAAAATATACTGGCAGTCTGTGGGGATCGTGCAGGGGTATGAGATCTTTTTAGGATGGCTGGAGGTAGTTGTAGGCGCTTTATTCTTTTTCCGGCAGACGACGGCTATCGGCGCCATGTTAACGGCCGGCATACTATATAATATTTCCCATGCCAACCTGGCTTATGACGGCGGCGTGCATGTTTACAGCGCCTATTTCGTCTTGCTCGCTCTTTTTCTGATGGCCGGGTATATCACACCGTTATGGAAGCTGCTGATCAGGCGGGAGGATACCGATCCCCGGTACTATTATCCTGCTGTCTTTTCCGGCAGGAGGAAAAAGATATGGCTGATTCTCCAATATGGGTTCATCGTGTTATTCGTGTTCGTGTCGGGGTATAACCGGTATGACCTGCACTATCATCTGAAACGGCTGAAAGAGCCTGTTACGGCCGGGCTGAAGGGGGCGGAAGGCTATTATAACGTAACAGAATTCAGGCTTAACGGGCAGATCCTTCCTTACTCGCCGCTGGACAGCGTGCGATGGCAGCACGTCGTGCTGGAGAAATATTCGACGCTGGTCTACCAGGTGAACAGGCCGTTGCATGTAGACAACACCAATGGGGGCGGGGGCCTGACCGATCTATCGAGGAACTATGAGCTGTCCGGCATTGCGGGGGGCAGGCAATTCTATTATTATGAGATAGATACGGTGAGCCGGAGCCTACTCCTGCAGGACAAAAATATTCCCAGGAGCTATTTCGACATGTACGTCAGGAATTTCGGTGCACCCTTATTCACGTATGACCCGGATGGGGGAGGGGATCCCGTGCTGCCTTCGAACAGGAAGGGGAATAGGGGTAACGGTGTGAAGGGGAATGATAAAAAGCAGGATGGAAAGAAGGAGAAGGCGAACAGTCTCCGGTGGGAATATGCGAGACCTTCGGATACGAGGGTGGTTTTATCGGGGAAAAACGAGACAGGCGACTCTCTTTACGTGGTACTGGACCGCGTGGAAAAGAAGTATGCGCTTACAAGGTAATATCGGATCAGCAAAAACATAAAAACAGCACTTCATGAAAAAAATGCGAATCCTGCTTGTACTAACAGGACTATTAGTTTCCCGGGGCCTTCTGGCGCAGTTGCAGCCGACACATCTGACCATCCGCGTCAAAGCGAAGGACGCCAGTCCGTTCGGGCCTCATCATGCCGACAAATACGGGGCGGTATTCGTCAGGGTCAAGGATGCCGTGACGGGAAAATTAGTAACCAGCGGACAGCTGGGAGGGGAGCCTGCTGACAGTGGGCTGGCGGGGAATACGGGTTTGGCCGGAGGCAGGTATGACTCGGTAAAAGGGAAGAAAACAGGTCGGTTCGATGCGGTGATCCCCATTTCTGAACCGACCCTGGTCACGGCGGAAGTTGTGGCGCCTACGAAGAAGCGGAATGCGGCGGCATCCCGGGCGGCGGGGAATTTCAGCTATCCCGTGGGGGAATCGGTAGTGGCCTCTGCGCAGATATGGCTGATTCCCGGCCGGGACATCGACGGAGAGGGAGAGGTGATCGAGATCCCCGGGTTCATACTGGATATACAGGCGCCGGCGGGCGGGCAGGCCGTCCGGCTCGATTCGCTGTCCGGGCAGGTGCTGGCCGTGAACGTTTCTCTAACGATGATGTGCGGTTGTAAGATCACTCCGGGCGGACGCTGGAATTCGGACAATATTGAAGTTGCGGGTTATTTGAAGAGAGATGGTAAGCGGGTCGGCAATACGGTATTTCAAATAAAGGATACCAGCCGGTACCAGGGAGTGTTTGGTATCCGGGAAAAAGGAAAATATGAGCTGACCGTTTCCGCGTATGACCGGGTGAGCAAGAACACGGGAGTGGACAGGGTGAGCTTTAAGGTGGACTGATCGGACCAGCGGGATGGATCTGCTGGATAGGGCTGTGAGGCCATCTCGAGGACTGATGAGGGCATTTACATTTAATAATACAGTAAATAAAACATTAACATATGCGTAGACATTTTATTCAGGCAGTTATGCTGCTGCTGACGGCTTGCAGTGCCGCCGGGCAGGACAAGGGGACGATCAATCCCGACGAATTTGAAAAAGCCATACGCGAAAAAGGCGTGCAGGTGCTGGATGTCCGGAGGCCGGACGAATATAAGGAAGGGCATCTTGCGGGTGCGGTGAATGCCGACTGGCATGATGACAAAGTATTTCAGGAGCAGGCGGCGCTCTTAGACAAGAAGAAGCCAGTATATGTATATTGCCTGAGCGGCGGGCGCAGTGCGAAGGCAACCGGCTGGCTGAAGGACAATGGTTTTGCGACGGTGATCGGCCTGGAGGGCGGGATCAAGGCCTGGAAGGCGGCGTCGAAACCTTTACAAACGGACCATTGAGGCAATGGGCCGGTACAAACACCATTCGAACCGATGACGGCTGTATTGAATTTCTTACTGGCGTTCTTTTTTAGTTTTACCGGGTCGATTCCGCCGGGCACTATCAACCTGAGCGCCGTTCAGCTGGGGCTGGACCGGCAGGCGGCGATCGCCTGGCGGCTGGCGCTGGCGGCAGCCATGGCGGAGTACGTATATGCGTTCCTTGCCGTACAGTTCGAAGGGTTCATCACTTCATCGCCGCTGGTGATACGAAACTTTCACCTGATAGCGGCCTGTGTGATGCTCACGCTGGGAGCTTTGAATCTCCGTGCGGCGTCCGGGCCGACGAATCTTACCCGCCGGCTGCAGCGCAGCGGGTTCAGGCGGGGTCTGGTGCTGGGCCTGCTCAATCCTCTTGCCCTCCCTTTTTGGGTTGGGATTACAGCCTACCTGAAAAGCCAGCACTGGATCGATCTTTCCAGACCTGTATGGCTGCATGCCTTTTTATTAGGGGTATCGCTGGGCGGGTTTACCTTACTGGTCTCTGTCGCTTACCTGGCAAAGAAGGTGCTGGTCCTGTTCAAACAGCAGGAATTTATCAGGAAGATCCCGGGGTATGTGATGCTGGTGCTCGCATCTTATGCTCTGGTCAGGTATTTCGTAAAGAGCTGAGGGCCTGCAGTCCTTTTTGCTGAGGGCTTGTAGTCCTTTTTCGGGAATAAAATGCCGAATTGGCCGCTTAAAATATAAAAGTCTACCAAGTTAGTAGACTTTTATATTTTAATTCCTATATTTACCTCCTGAATTAAAAAAATACGCATGATGCATACAACTATGTCCCTTAGCAGTGGTGGCTGTTGTCGCTGCTGACTCTTCCATTAACCGTTATGCCATTCCCTCCCATCCCTTTCAATTAAACATTAACCCGCAAGGCGGCAAGGCTCAAGCCACGCCTGCTTTGTGTGCGCAATCTGACAGGAGTGCGCTAAAACCAAAACAATGAAGCAGTTTCTGCCCCGCCATTTTCACGGATTTGCAGGATGGTCTGTCGCTGTTGTCCTTTTTATGCAGACATCCGTTTTCTCCCAGACCAGCAATTCCGCCATTAGCGGAAGGGTCGTTGATGACGAGACGCATCAGCCGCTGGCCGGCGCCACCGTACATATTAAGGGTACTACGCATGAGGTAGTCACCAATGACAAAGGAGAATTTACTTTTCTGACCGGTCAGCATCCGCCCATCACGCTGGTGGTATCGTATGTCGGTTACGTTTCACAGGAATGGCCTACCGCTCTTTGGCGGGACATAACGATTTCGCTTAAAGAAACTTCGGCCAATCTTACCGATGTGGTCGTCTCTTCGGGATATGCGACCCTGAGCAAGCGCACCTATACGGGGGCTGTCTCCCAGATAGGCGCCGCCAGGCTGGAGAACAAGCCGGCTCAGAGTTTTACCCAGCTATTGGGCGGTCAGGCGGCCGGTGTCGATATCGTTCAACCCAGCAGCGCCCTGAATAATCCGCCGGTACTGCGTATCCGCGGCGTCAATTCCATTTCTTCGGGTATCTATCCGTTGGTGGTGGTGGACGGGGTGACGATCTTTACCGGATCCGGCGGGGGAGCGGTGGGGAACGATCCGCTGGCCGATATCAACCCGGCGGATATAGAGACGATCGACGTGCTGAAGGATGCGTCGGCAACAGCTATTTATGGTTCCCGGGCGGCCAATGGGGTGCTGGTCATCACGACAAAAAAAGGCCGGAAGGGGAGGACGAAAGTTGCCTATGATACCTGGGTCAGCTTCAACAGCGCCTACCGCCTTCCCAAGTTGCTGGATGCCCGGCAGTATGTAGATATTAAGAACGAGGCGAGAGTGAATGCCGGTCTGACTCCGGGGTTTGCCCTGCAGAAAAATGCCGACAGCAGCATCGTCAATACCAATTGGTATGACCTCGCCTATCATACCGGCGTCTCGCAGAGTCATAATGTCAGCCTGTCTGGAGCCGATGACGCCACCAGTTATTATTTTTCCAGCGGATATACCGATCAGAATGGTTTTATACGTACGAATAATTTCAAACGAAAGATCGTGCGGCTGGATATAGACCATAAATTATGGAATGTCGTCACTATTGGCGCAGATGTCTCTTATAGCAACTCGCAGAATGCAGGCCCGAATACGGGCGCCATACCGCCGAATTCGGTGGTGGCCGCATCGGGTAATTCGGTCAATACGCAGTATATCGGAACGGAACCGCTTGCCCGTCTCACCTATATTCTGCCGCCCAATGTAAGGGCTGTCAATCCCGACGGCAGTTATAATATCAATGCGGCCAACGGGACCATAGGGTATGGCGCCAACAGCAGTTCGCTGGGCGTCTTTAATGCCTGGAACCTGAAGACGGTGCTGGACCTGGACAAGAACACCTCGGAGAACAATGCGTTTATCGGGAATGTCTATGGGGAATGGGCGATCCTGAAGAACCTGCGGGCGAAGATTAGTTATGGGTGGGACAACCTGGCCATCAACAATACGGGTTTTCTCAATCCATACAGCGGGGACGGCGCTACCGCGCGGCCCAATATCGTCGGCGGCGGATCGGCTACCAACACCAATACCGTGCTGAAAACGTCTGATTGGGCCAATACGCTCATTTACAGTCCCACGATCGGCAAGAAGAATCACCTCAAGGTCTTGGGCGGCTATGAACAGGTGCACCGGACGGTCAATGGTTGGGGCGCGGTCCGGACAGGCATTACCGACCCTTTTTACACCAGTTACCAGGGAGGGTGGTCGAGCATTTCCAGCACCGGCAACGTCCAATCGGAAAGCGGGTTGTTGTCCCTGTTCAGCAGCGTAAACTATGATTTCGACCGGCGTTACCTCTTCAGCTTCAATTTCCGTCGGGACGGACTGTCGGCACTGGCGAAGGGGAATAAATGGGGGAATTTTGCCGGCGGTTCCGCGGGTTGGAATATCTCCGAAGAGAACTTCTATAAAAATGCCGGCATCTCCAATATCATCAACAGCCTTAAGATAAGAGGAAGTTATGGCGTGGTGGGCAATAGCAGCATTGCCGATTATGCGGCGCTGTCCCAATACAGTTCCGGGACTTATGAGGGGCTGGCCACGCTATATTTCTCGCAGGCCGGCAATGCCGCCCTGAAATGGGAAACCAGCAAAAAAACGGATGTAGGATTGAATATCAGCTTATTGAACAGCCGCATCACCGTCGATGCGGACTATTTCAACAACCTCACCGACGGGCTCATCCTGAATGCTCCTCAGTCCTCTTCACAGGGCATACCCGGCAATTCCATCGCCGCCAATGTGGGGTCGATGTATAACAGGGGCGTGGAGATCGGCATCAATGCACATATCCTTACCAACAGGACTTTTTCCTGGGATGCGGGATTGAACTTCTCCACGCTGAAGAATAAAGTCACCGCCCTGGGCAGCGGAGGGGATATCTATCCGACTTCCCTGACGACCTTCGGTATCCAGAATATGACGAGGGCCGGTTATTCGATCGGCTCGGTCTTTGCTGTTCCCACTACGGGTGTCAATCCGGACAATGGAAACCGCGTATATCTCAACCGCAACGGGGTCAAGGTGCAGTACAACGCTGCCACAAAGGGTTGGTCTACGCTGGATGGAAATACCGCAACCGCGATCGATAATTATGGCGACGGCCGTATTCAGGGGCCTTCGCTGCCCACTTATTTCGGCGGCTTCACCAATACCTTCCGTTACAAGGGATTTGACCTGAACGTCCTGTTCAATTTCGCCGGGGGGAACAAGATTTATAACGGGACCATCGCTACGATATCCGACCAGCGTTATTTCAACAATGGCGCCTTTATCCTCAACCGCTGGACCAAGGCGGGACAGGTCACCGATGTTCCCAAACTGGTGTGGGGCGACAATTTCACCACGGGCTTCAGCTCTTCCAATAGCGCGCGGGTGGAAGACGGCTCTTATTTCAAGCTGAAGAATGCCTCGCTGGGGTATACGGTGCCTGTCAGCGAAGCATTGCGGTCGAAGCTGTCCTTCATACATGTCTACATACAGGCAACGAATATCTTCACCATCACGCACTACAAGGGATCTGATCCGGAGGTGTCCATCAACGGAAATTCCATCAACTCCGGCAAAGATCAGAACGTGCCGCCCAATTCGCGTACGGTGACGGTAGGGTTGAACGTTGGATTTTAAAACCATCAAATTACTACAAGTTATGAATCGTATAAAATCTGGGATACCGTTGTTAATACTGGCCGTGCTGCTGACGCAGGCCGGGTGCACCAAACATATTCTCGATACGTCGCCGAAGACGACTTTGTCGGACGCCTCTGCCTTCAGCACCTCCGACAAGATACTGGCCGCGGTGAATGCTCTCTATTCCCAGGTGCAGGCCGCCTCCTATTACGGGGGCCGGTATATCGTATTTTCCGAGCAAAGGGGGGATGAGTTCAGTCAGAATGACGGGAATAATGCGACGGGCGCCAATGTTTGGAACCAGTCGATCACGGCCTCGGGCAATTTCGTCAACGCCGTCTGGACGGCCGCGTATACCTCGATCAATTCCGCTAATTTGATTATACGGAATGTCAGTACCAGTTCCGTAGTCGGAGATTCGGTTCGTAAAAATTATGTGGCGGAAGCAAAGTTCATCCGGGCCTTTAATTATTTCAACCTGGTGATCACCTATGCCAAGCCTTATGCACAGGATAAGAACAGCCTGGCATTACCGTTAAGGCTCGATCCTTCGACAACCGGGGGCGACAATAGTTTCGCTTTTAGCAGCGTAGCGGATGTGTATACACAGATACTGAAGGACCTGGATGATGCGGAGGCTGATTTGCCGGCAGGTTATGCCAGCGCCCTGCTCAATATCTCCCGGGCGCATAAGAGCAGCGCCATAGCCCTGAAGACGAGGGTTTACCTGGCACAGGGGGCGTATGGGAGCGTCATTAAGGAGGCGGTGAAGCTGGCGCCTTCCCCGGCGCCTTACCAATATGTTGCCGGCACTGTCACGCACAAGCTGGAAGCCGCCATCGCTACGGTCTTCAGCGGAACCTATACCGGTCCCGAGGCTGTATTCTTTTTACCTTTTGTCAATCCTTCCGAGTCTCCTGACAACCAGAGTGCGCTGGCCTATAACTATCTTTATCCGATCCTTCCGTTGAATACGGCCGGCATAAGCTCCGACCCGGTATTCTCGGACGCGGCTTCTGTGGATGCCCGTAAGGGGTTGTTAAAAACGAATGCCGGCGGTCAGCTGCTGCTGAACAAGTTTCCGCACAATACGGTGCCCTATGCCGACTATATTCCTGTCATCCGGTATGCGGAGGTGTTGCTGAATTATTCCGAAGCCGCTGCGAACACCGGCGATCCTGAGACGGCCGTCGCATTATTGACGGCGGTGCGGCAGCGTTCGAACCCGGGATATGTTTTCCCATCTGCCGATATTGATCCGGCCTCTTCCCTGATCCCAACCATTTTGAAAGAGCGCCGGATAGAGTTGCTGGGAGAAGGTTTCCGGACGCCCGATCTGTTGAGGCGGGTAAAACCTTTGCCGGCGAAGACGGGTAATGCGGGTACGGCACCGCTGGTCAACCCGACGGATGGCAACTATGTTTGGCCCATTCCGAGCGGAGAGACCGGGTATAATGCACAGGCGCCCCATTAATATAAACTCATCAAATGAAGATTATGAAAAAGAAAGGTTTTATTTTTTTCGGTTTTGCGGCTATTATCTTATTGCTGTCTTTTGCATACCGGTTTGATTCGGGAGCCCGGGGAGGCGGGTTCGTGCCTGCTGGCGAGATTGATCCGGCAGGCGGGATCGTGCCGGCAGGCGAACAGGCAGACAAGATCTTTATCAATGGCAGGATCATTACGATGGACGCTGCGAATACCGTCGTCCAGGCGCTGGCCATCCGGCAAGGCCATATATTGGAGGTCGGCACGAACGCGCAGATCAACAAACTGAAGGGGAAGGAGACTGAAGTGATAGATTTGAAGGGGCGTACGGTGTTACCCGGTTTTATCGACGGGCACAGCCATTTTATGGGACTTGGCCGGGGAAAGACAGCCGATCTGCAGGCGCCGCCGGTGGGAACAGTTCGCAACATCAGCGACATCATTGCGGAATTGCAGCGATTCAAAACAAAGAATAATATCGGGGATGGCGAATGGATCAATGCGTTCGGGTACGACCAGGACCAGCTGGAGGAAAAAAGGCATCCCACCAAAAGAGACCTCGATGCCGCTTTTCCGAACAACCCGGTCGTGATACAGCATGTATCCGGGCATATGGGCGTGGCCAATTCCTATGCCTTGCGTTTGTCCGGTATCGATAGTACTACCAAGGATCCGGCAGGCGGCACGATCGTTCGTTTTCCAGGGACCCGGGAGCCCACCGGTCTGCTGCAGGAGCATGCCGGTTATCTGCTGAAGAGGGAAGCTAATAAGAAGCCTACCTGGGAGGAAGAGGTGCAGGCTATCAAGGATCAGCAGCAGCTGTATGCTTCTTACGGCGTGACGACGGCACAGGACGGGTATACCAGCCTGGAAAATATCGATCTGCTGAAGAGGGCGGCGGCGGAAGGAGTGTTGTATATTGATATAGAAACCTTGCCCGGAGCTGCTTTTCAGGATAAATTATTTGCCGATACGGTAAAATATAAGTTTGGAATACTGGACCACCACCTGAAGCTGGAAGGCACCAAACTCATTGCGGACGGCAGTCCTCAAGGCAGGACGGCTTATTTTACCAGGCCTTACCTGGTAGACGTTCCGGGTTGCACGGGCGACGATTGCCGGGGTATTCCTACAGTGACGCAGGATCAGTTCAACGAGATCGTCCTGAAAGATTTCCGGCATCATATCCAGTCTTTTGCCCATTGCAACGGCGATGCTACCATCGATATGTATATAAAGGCGGTAGAAAATGCCAACAAAGTATTGGGTACGGCCGACACCGGCAGGCGGACCGTTGTCATTCATTCCCAGTTCGTCCGGGACGACCAGCTGGATAAGTATAAGGAGCTGGGGCTGCTGCCTTCATTTTTCACCAATCATACGTTTTTCTGGGGGGATGTGCATGTCCGCAATTTGGGAAAGGACAGGGGGGATTTTGAAAGTCCCACGAAGTCGGCCTTGAAAAAAGGGATTCTTTTCACCAATCATACCGACTATGGGGTAACGCCGATCAACCAGCTGTTTCTGCTCTGGACTTCGGTCAACCGGCTGTCCCGTTCGGGCCAGGTGATAGGACCGGAGCAGCGCCTGACGCCGGAGGAAGGCATCCGGGCCATTACTATCAATGGCGCGTATGAATACTTTGAAGAAAAAACGAAGGGGTCGTTGGAGAAGGGCAAGCTGGCTGATCTGATTGTTTTGTCTGACGATCCGACCACCGTTGACCCGTTGAAGATAAAGGATATCGTTGTGTTGGAAACGATTAAGGAAGGGAAGACCATATTTAAAAGGAATTAATTCAGGACTACTTGTTAAAATACCACCATGTTAACAACTATCGATACGGTCAATATCCGGACGGCTGCGCGGGTAGCAGAAATTTCGTGGTTCAGCGACCTGTGCGGAGGCGACACCGGGTATCTTGGAATTTTGGATAATGAACGCCGCGCCAATTTCCGGCACAGCGGGGATATCGTCCTGCATGCGGAGCGGCTGGGTTTCAGCAATGTGCTTTTGCCCAGTGCGTATACGGTGGGCCAGGATGTGTTGGGTTTTGCCGCCGGCATTGGTCCGCAGACATCGCGCATCAATCTGTTGACGGCCATTCGTACCGGGGAAATGCATCCGCCTATGCTGGCGCGGGCCATTGCTACGCTGGATCATATTTTGAAAGGCCGGCTGACCATCAATATCATCAATTCCGACCTGCCGGGGCTGCGGGAGGACCCGGGGCTGCGTTACCGGCGATGTGCGGAGACGATCGAGATTTTACGGCAGGCGTGGACGCAGGAAAGAATAACCTTCAAAGGGGAGGTGTACCAGTTCGATATGCCGGCTGACCCGGCCAGGCCTTACCAGCAGAATGGGGGGCCGCTGCTGTATTTCGGCGGCACTTCGGAGGGGGCGAGGGATGTGTGCGCCCGTTATTGCGATATGTTCCTGATGTGGCCTGAGACGGAGGAGAGCATGTATGAGACGATGAAAGACCTCAGTGCCCGTGCTGCCGGTTATGGGAGGACGTTGGATTTTGGCTTGCGTATCCATGTGGTGCCGCGGGAGACGGAGGGCGAGGCGAAGGCGTATGTAAAGAAGCTGATGTCGAAGTTCGACGAGCAGCGGGGCCTTGAGATCCGCGGCCGGTCCGAGGATTCCCGGTCGCTGGGCGTTGCGCGGCAGGACCGGCTGAGGGAGGAGCTGGCGGATAAGGAAGGGTATATCGAGCCGCTGCTGTGGACGGGTATCGGCAAGGTTTTTTCCGGATGCGGGGGTGCATTGGTCGGCGATCCCGACCAGATACTGGCTAAACTGGGCCGTTATATGGATATGGGAATCCGCGCCTTCATTTTCTCGGGTTTTCCGCTGATCGAGGAAGCCAGTGAATTTGCCGTTCACCTGCTGCACCGGCTGCCCAATGTGTCGATGTCCGTATTACAGGGCAGGACGCCGGCGGAAGAACCGGCAACCCCTTTGACCACTGCACCGTTGAAATAAAAAAAATAGCAGCCTATGCCATCCATTGACTCCGGAATTTCTGTTAGCCCATCGATAGCGGGTGATGACGTACGATCCGATTCGAATATCGTTCAGGACAATGCTGCGGGCTGGCGCCGCGAGCTGGGACTGGTCGACGCCACCTTGCTGGTGGCGGGCAGCATGATCGGCTCCGGAATATTCATCGTGAGTGCCGATATTACCCGGCATACGGGGTCGGCCGGGTGGCTCATCGCTGTCTGGCTCATTGGAGGGTTCATGACGTTAACGGCGGCGTTGAGTTATGGTGAGTTGAGCGGCATGTATCCCAAGGCGGGCGGTCAGTATGTGTATTTGAAGGAAGCCTATAATCCGCTGGTGGCTTTTCTGTATGGCTGGAGTCTGTTCACCGTGATACAGACCGGCACTATTGCGGCGGTGGGGGTGTCCTTCTATAAATTTCTCGCCTATTTTGTTCCGGCGGTCAGCGAGGATAAGGTGTTGGTGGCGGTTGGCCCCTTCAAGGCATCTCCTGCGCAGGTCCTGGCGATCGGGACGATCTTCCTGATTACCTGGATCAACAGCCGCGGTATCCGTTTTGGCAAGTGGATCCAGACGACTTTTACGCTGACCAAGGTTCTCAGCATGGCTGTCCTTATCCTATGCGGTTTTATTTTCCTGAAACACGATGTATGGCAGGCCAACTGGGCGCATGCCTGGTCGCTGCATCAAATTGATGTAAAAGGGACGGTGAAGGAATATACCGATAAGCCGGCGCTCTGGGGCGCCGTAGCGGCTGCGCTGGTCGGAGCGATTGTGAGTTATGATGCGTGGAACAACGTTACGTTTGTCGCGGGGGAGATCAGCAATCCCAAACGCAATATCGGGCTTAGTCTTTTGTTGGGAACGGTCATTGTCACCCTGCTCTATGTCCTGCTGAACCTTATGTTTACGGCTGAGCTGCCTTTGCAGGCGATTGCCAAGGCTGAAAAAGACAGGATCGGCGTTACTGCGGCTCAGGCGATATTCGGACCTATTGGAACGTCCCTCATCGCCATTACGATCATGATTGCCACCTTCGGTTGCAATAACGGTCTCATTTTAGCCGGTGCCAGGGTCTATTACAGCATGGCGAAGGACGGATTATTTTTCCAGCGGACCGGCGAGTTGAACCGGCAGGCTGTTCCGGGGTTTGCGCTCTGGATTCAGGCTGGGATGGCGTCGATATTGTGTCTTAGCGGCAAGTATGGCGATTTGCTGGATATGATCAGTTTTGTCGTGGTGATCTATTATATCCTTACCATTTTCGGTATATATATATTGAGGGTAAAACGGCCGGGGCATGAACGTCCGTATAAGGCGATCGGTTATCCGGTGCTGCCTGCTATTTATATTCTTATGGGGCTGGGTTTTTGTGGGTTGTTGATCGTTTATAAGCCGGGTTTTACGTGGCCGGGGCTGATCATTGCCTTACTTGGCATTCCTGTTTATTATTTGCGCAGGCGTGCCGCGTGATCACTTCTTATTGAACCGCTGAATATAGCTATCCTGTCTGGCTATCGCTTTTAGTATATAAACGCCCGGCGCCAGGTTGTCGATGGGTACCTGGCTTATGGTACCGCCGGCCATATTCGTATACAGGGTTCTGCTCAGCATGTCCAGGATCACCAGCTTTACCGGTTCGTTGGGATGGATACCTGTCATGTCAACCGTCACGGAGGAGCCGGCAACGGTAGGATAGAGCAAAAACCCTTTTTTGGAGATCCGCACCTGTTTGATAATGGAATAGGAAATTGCCATTGGTGATATTCCGCTTATTGAGGATAATAGCCCAGACATACCCGCCGCTGCTTCTGACTACCTCGCTGGCTGTTCCGTCGAGGGAGCCCGTATGCCACCAGTTATTGGCTGAATTGACCTGCCAGCCTTTGGCGTAATTGACGTTATTTGCGGACGGGGTGGTCATGGTGGTGATTGTGGAGGCGGAAAGGATATCCGGGCGCGTACTGAAGCCATCTACCGCCAATATCTGCTGTACCAGGTCTTTTGCTGTCGCCACCCAGCCTCCGTGGGCATCCATGGCTTCCACGTTGAACCCGCCGTATTCTCAGGGAACATAGGTACTGTCATTGTAACAGGAGAGGGTCGTATAACCGTTGCCCACATATTCCCCTTCCCGTTCCATTTTATCCGCCAGGAGATTTTTGCCCTGGTGGATATCGTAAATATTCAGCGGATCGAACTTTTGCAATGGCGAACGTGGCCGCCGGAATACCATAGGTAGTTAAAAAATTGGTCACCAGGTTATCGGATTGCGTCATGGAGGGTACGGGAATGCCCGTTTGCGTTCTGCCGGACCCGGATATGCTACAAGTTAACCCGCTGTCATCTTCATCGATCAGGGAAAAGAGTTCCTTTTCCTCGGCTGGCGAAGTGTTGCGGGCGGCATACTGCTGCAATAAATGGTACAAACGCATAGAAAGGTGATAGGCTTTGTGCCTGACAGAAAATAGACTACCGGGAGAGGAGGAAGGACTAGTTGAAAGGAAAAAAAGGTCGTTTTGCGGGAAAGTGGTATGGGTAAGAGAAGTCGACGGGTGTAATAGTTATTTTTCGGAATGTATTATTTGTTGATAATGTCAAATAGCTTCTGCTGGTTCCTGGCTGGCGAATATCTGCAGGGTGGGATCTTTTTGCAAAGGGCCAATAAGGAAGAGGATAATCGCAACGGCTACCAGCGCCATGATGCCATATCCGACGAAGACGGTATTATAGGCGATGGCATAGCTGTGTGTTTTGGATATTCTTTCAATGGCAATCCCGGACACAGATTGAAACATCGCTCCGCCCAAACCCGCGCCGACGCTCGCAACGCCCCAAACGGATGCTGTCGCGTTGAGCGGCACCACGTCGGCGGGGAAGGCCATGGTATTGGAGGTATAGGCGGCGTACCCGAAACCGGCGACGCTAAGTATGATCAGCGCGGTAGCCGGCGTTGATATCACGAATGGACCCAGGATGAGGGCGAGTCCCGGCAGCAGTCCGAAAAAGGTCACAGCGATCTTTCTTGCCTTTCCGGTGGCCATTCCGCGCCGGATGATGAATTGCGTAAACAGGCCACCCAGGATATTGCCGAGGTCAGCCACCAGGAAGGGGACCGTTGCAAACCAGCCTATCTTATTCAATCCCCATCCATGTACATCTACCAGGTATCGGCCGATCCAGAACGTTATGAAATACCATACCGGGTCCATAAAGATCTTGGATATCGTCAGCCATCGGACGAATCGCGTCCTTATTAGGGTGAGCGGGGGGATACTCCTGGTGGCCGAGGCTTTCCTGGCTTTTTCCGGCGTATAATAGGTAAACCAAAAAGCAGCTACCCATAAATATCCCAGGCAGCCGATGGCGATAAAGGTTAGCTGCCATCCATAGGTAGTACCCAACCACGCGACCAATGGCGGAGCCGCTACGGCGCCCACGGCTGCGCCGCTGTTGAATATCCCGGTAGCGGTAGAGCGTTCTTCCGGGCTGAACCATTCGCCGGTAAGCTTGATGGCTGCCGGCCAGTTGCCAGCCTCGCCGATGCCCAGCAGGAACCGGCAGACACTGAAATGAAACGGCAAACGGGCTACGGCATGCAGTAAGGAAGCGGTGGTCCAGAAGGCCATGCAAAGCGAATACCCCAGCCTGGTCCCCAACTTATCGATGATAAACCCTGAAAAGAGGTTGGACGCCATATAGGCCACAAAAAATGCGGTCGCTATATACCCGAAGGAATCGTTGGGGATCAGTTCCCGAAGTTTGCCGTTGGCGCTGAGGTAATTAAACGCCATCCTATCCACATAATTCAGTACGGTGGCCAGGAATGCAAAACTCAGCATGAGCCAGCGGATGCGGGAATGATTGGCAGACGATCCGTCTATAAGGGGATTATTACTCATTTTTCGATATTAGGCAAGCATTGTTTGGGCCAGTATGTTCTCACATACTTTCATTGTTTTTAACGCATCGCTGAAGGGAGATGAAGTGCAATCGGTCCCGGACAGGATCGAATCGATGAATTCCCTGTGTTTATTCCGGAAGCCGCCATAAACGAACAGTTCCTCGCTCCCCGCTACAACGGCCGCCTCATACCGTACGCCCTTGTCATCTCCTTCGCTGTACAGGTAGGCTTCCTTCTCCGGCTCTGTGTCGGCGCAAATACCCGGCGCATGCATGTTCACCCGGAATATCCTTCGCCCGGAGCTCCAGTTCCCGACGGCATAACAGACTGCGCCATTATCGAAGTGCAGGGCTGCGCCGATAAAGTTGATATCCGGGACCAGCAGGTTTCTGCCAATCGATTCGATCTTTATCACATCGCCCCCGCATAGCCATCGCGCGGTATCCACGCAATGGATGTAGTCGTCCAGCATTCTGTCTCTTGCGCCGGTCATAGGGGTAATGTCATATTTGTAGAACTCTACCATCGCGTGGTTGATCGCCCCTTTTTGCGCACAGGCTTCTTTCATTTTTTGTAAAAGGGGGGAGCATCTGCGCTGGAAGGATACCTGGGTGATGCAGTTGTTGTCCTGTGCAAGATAGGCCAGCATGGTCGCCTGATGTAATGTCAGTCCGGGCGGTTTTTCGATATAGATATTGAACTTGTTTCGCATACACCATATCCATATGTCGAGCATCTGTTCCGGTTTCCCGATAACATACACGCCGTCCGGCTGAAGCGCCAGCAGGATCTTTTGGTAATCAACGGGCGAATTAAGCGTATATACGTTAGCGAGGGGTATCCCGGAGCGTTGGGCTGTTTCCCGCAGGCGTCCTTCGTCGAAGGCTAAAATACCGGCGATCTCCACATCGTCAAAGGAAGCGAGCGATGGATAGTGCACTTTATTGGCGAAACTTCCGTTGCCGATGATGCAGACCCTGGCTTTTATTTTTGGGGTGGACTCCACTTCTAATACTTATTTTTCCGTCTAATATAATTAATCATCTCTGCTTAACCGGGATTTGACCATGACTTCACGGGGATTTAGATGACTTCGCGGGGAAAAGCATCCGGCCTGGCTTACCATTCGGTGATGCTGCCATCTTTGTTCCTCCACACGGGGTTTTTCCAATCGTGTCCTGCCCGGGACATTTCCGCTACTTTTTCTTCGTCGATCTGTACTCCGAGGCCCGGCAGCTCGGGGCGATCCACATATCCTTCCGAGATCCTGAATATTTCCGGGTTGGAGAGATAATCCAGCAGATCGGCGCCTTCATTGTAATGGATGCCGATGCTCGATTCCTGGATGACGGCATTGATACAGGAAAAATCGATGTGAAGGGCTGCGGCCAGCGAGATGGGGCCAAGCGGGCAATGCGGAGCCAGTGCGACATCATAGGCTTCCGCCATGGCAGCAATTTTCTTTACTTCGGTGATACCGCCGGCATGGCTGAGGTCGGGCTGAATGATATCTACAACGCCTAGAGCGAACAGGCGTTTGAAATCCCAGCGGCTATAGAGCCTTTCGCCGGTTGCGATGGGGGCTGACGTGTAGCCGGCCAGGTTGGCGAAAACCTCCAGGTTTTCGGAGAGTACGGGTTCTTCTATGAACAATGGCTTCAGGTAATTGAGTTCAGCCATAAACATTTTTGCCATTCCTTTATGGACCCGTCCGTGAAAATCGATTCCTAATCCTTTGTCATAGCCGATGGCATTTCTGACGGAAGCGATGAGTTCCACCGCTTCCCCGACTTTTTGGGGAGAATCGATCCATTCCATATCCGGGCAGGCATTCAGCTTTACCGCATGGAACCCGTCGGCCATTCTTTTATGGGCCCCCTCTACGACTTGCGCCGGCTTGTCGCCGCCAATCCATCCATAAATCTTCATTTTATCTCTTACGGCGCCACCCAGCAACTGGTAAACCGGGACATCCAGCGCTTTGCCTTTTAGATCCCACAAGGCCTGATCGATGCCGGCAATGGCGCTCATCAGGATAGGGCCTCCCCGGTAAAATGCTCCTCGGTACAGCGTTTGCCAGATATCTTCGATATTCCTTGCGTCCTTTCCGATCAAATAGGAGGCCATTTCCCGGACGGCGGCAATGATGGTATCCGACTTGCCTTCTATCGCCGGTTCCCCCCATCCAATCAATCCCGAGCGGGTAGTGATCTTCAGAAAGACCCACCGGGGGGCGACCTTAAATAGTTCCAATTTTTTGATTATCATATGCTATAAGTGCGATGGAAAATAAACAGTGCTTCGAATTGAATCGGACCGATCCGGAGTGCTGCTGCGGAGCAAATGAAATCAAAATTTCGAAACATTCCCTACAATTTATTAACATCTATTTTCTTTATGTTATCATCGGGTGCGGGCAAAATTTCCTCCTGCCGGAAGAGAAAGGACGATATCCGGTAAGATTCAACGGGGAAGAAGTTGCGGCGGGTTTAAAGATCGAATGGCCGGTTTAGCGTTCGGCCACTCTGCCGACATTTCGGCGATTGAATTCCAACGGATTCAGCTTGGTGATCTTCTTGAACTGGTAATAGAAATTGGACAGGCTGTCGAACCCGCAGGAATAGGCAATTTCCTTGATGGAGCGTTCGCCCTCCCGGATCATTTGGCAGGCTTTGTTGATTCGGAATTCCGTGAGGAATTCGACATATGTTTTGTTCACCTGTGTTTTGAAGTACCGGCAAAAGGATTCCTTGGTAAGGTTGGCAATCTTTGCAACGTCCTCTATGCTGATATGTTCGTCGTAGTTATCATACGTATAGTTGAGAATGTTGTTGAAGCGACGGTCTTCAACATTGGTTGCATAGGGATGAAATCTGTTATTGACGAGAGTCCTGTGCGAATCGGGCGCCGATATTCTCTTCAATATCTCCAGCAGCAGGATGATGCCGTCGAACGAAGAGACATGAAAGATTTTTTCCACGAGGGGAATGATCTGGGTTTTGGCTGACTCGGTAATGCTCAATCCCTGCCTGGAGTTGACGAGTAGTTGATGGATATCCTTGACTTCAGAGAGTTTGAGCAGCTCGCTGCCGAACAGGTTTTCGCAAAACTGGATCACCATTGCCTGCGGAGCTGATTCTTTATCATCGAGAAAACGTTCCTCGTGAAGGAAGGCGTGCGGGGTATCTTTTCCGATGAGCACCAGGTCGTTGTGGGTGAATGTCTCCACCGAGTTGCCGACGATCCTCGTGCCGCCGGATCTCTTGATGAGGATCAATTCCACTTCGGGATGATAATGCCAGGCGTTGGATAACGTGCTTCCCATGTCGATCTTCGCATTAAAGCAACTGTTATGAATCCAGGAAACCTGTTTGAATGATGGTTTTAATTCTTTGGGCATAAGCTGAATTTAGTATTAGACCTTATTAGGAAATCGATTTCCTAAGATACATAATTTTATAAAACTTTCCTTTAAAATGGAAAATTTTAAAGAAAAATCGATTTCCTTTTTTTAATATTGAAAGTCGTTTGGGGCGGCCCGGTTTTTATCGGTCTGTTGGCCTGGTCAGGTAGGAAAAAAGGTCTCGTAGCTGTTGGGGGGTCAATGCGTCCAGCAGGTGTTCCGGCATTACGGAGCCGGCCATTGGCTGCATTTCTTTTATTTGCTGGGGGCCAAGCGTGATTTCTTCGCTGCCGAGTGGCTGTATCTTCATTACGCTGCCCTGGCGTCCGGTTATTTTTCCTGTTATATGGCGTCCGTCGGTCGTGACGATATGGTAGTAGGCATATCCTTCCCGTATGGAGGCATTGGGATCGATGATATTGCGCAGCAGGTCGCCGGAAAGAGACCTGTCGTAGCCGGTGAGGTCCGGCCCTATATTTCCCCCGTTGGAGAACAGGCGGTGGCAACTGCCGCAGGCGCCAGCAAAAAGGAGCTGCCCTTTTGCCTGGTCGCCTTTTCCCGTTTGCAGGAGACGGGTCACGGCTGCGATCTTTTCATTTTTTTCGGTGGATGTCGCCAGCCTGGTTCCGGGCCATAGGGCGCCGATTTTCCGGGAGATCACCGGATCACCGAGTCCCGCCATTTTTTGCGCGACGGCAACCGGCACGTCATCGGCATGTATTTTTTTGCCGTTGCCGACATTTTCGAGGAACAAGGCTGCCCATGTTGCTCTGCTGGCGAATAAGTTGAGCGCTGCCTCGCGGGTATCCGGGGCGGCCCTCAGTTTATCAGCATATATTTCCAATACTTTCCGGACGATCGCAGGATCTTCATAATGCTGCAGGCTTTGCAGCGACGCGATGAGCAAGGCAGGGGAGGAGGTCTCGTTATCCAGCAGCCGCAGCAGGACGGGGATGACTTCGGGTTGGTTGATCTCGCCCATGACGCGGATATAGGCCAACCGTTTCCCAATATTTTCCCGGGGATCTGCGATCAGGGTAACAGCGCGGTGGAGGGCCTTGCGGCCACCCTGCCGTATTGCCAGGGAGGGGGATCCGTCGTCCATTTCTTTCCGATAGGGTTGCAGCGCTGTTTCCAACCGCAGGGGCATATGTGCCGGTGCCAGGCCGCGCAATCCTTCCTGCAGGCCGGCTATCAACAGCAGACCGTCTTGCTTCGCTGGCGCCTTCTCCAGCAGTCTTGCACAGGCGAGCATATTGTCGTCGCCGCCTGCCATGGTGTAGCGCTGCATCAGGCGTCCCAGAATCGTCTGCTTGACGGTGGGCCGCCGCCATATCCGGAGATCGGCAAAAAGGCCGACTACTTTTTCCCTATCCGACTCCGCTTTGCTTTCGATGGCCCACCAGAGCAGCAGGGGTATGTCCGGGTCCGCGGAATCGTCGTAATGCAGCAGCAGGTTGCGGACAATGGCTATATCGATGGCTGCCGGCAATCGTTTGGCGCTGGATGCCAGTTGGCTTCTCACTTCCGGGTGGGGTTCGTGTGCCGCCACGTCGGCCAGCAGGACCCCGATGGCAGGAGAAACGGTGCGGGCGTCTCCCAGCAGACGGACGGCCCACATCCGCACATAGGCGTCGTGGTGGAGGAGTGCAGTCCTCGCTATGGAATCGTTGAAGCCCCCGCTGATGTTTATCGCCCAGAGTGCTTCCAGTGCATTTTGACCGGTGTCGGTTGTCAGGATCCTGGTCAGTGCGGGCAGTAAGCTACGGTCTTTGCGATCGCCGAGTTGCCGAAGCGCTTGCTCCCGGAACCACCTGTTGTTATGAAAAAGCAGCGGGATCAATTCCGCGCCGGTGAGCTTGCCGAGGTCGAATGGTCTTACCGGCTCCCCGCCGGATGGGGAAGATAAGCGGTAGATCCGTCCGCTGGATTTATCCCAGGTATCCCGGGGATCGACATGGGAGAGGCGGCTGTCGTACCAGTCCGCGATATACACGGCGCCGTCAGGCCCAGTCTTAATGTCTACCGGCCGGAACCAGCGATCGCTGGTTTGGAGGATGCGTTCTTTGTCGATATTGTTAAAGCTGGAACCGTTGGGAACGAAGTCTGTCAGTTGTACATAACCGTGGAGGGGGTTGAGTGCGATCATGGCTCCACGGTAGCGATCGGGAAGATTGTCGCCTTCGTACCGGAGCCAGGCGTGGGTAAAGCGCTGGTTATCTCCTGAGAGGCCCATATTGGGGAGGTGGCCGAATGCATATGGGTTGGTGAGCGCTCCGTGTTTCCCCCAGTTTTTGGTATAATAGCCGCCTTGTTTGAAATAGAAGCCGCGGACATTTCCGTTATCACCGGAGAAGATCCTTCCTTTCCGGTCTATTTCCACATAGAAAGTATTTCCCCCGCCTTCTGCGAACACTTCGAAAACGTGGGTTTCGGGATGGTACCGCCAGATCGCCTGGCCGGAAAAGGATACATTTTGGGAAGCGGCGGAGCTGATATTGGCGGTGGTGGTGCTGCCCTGGGCGCCGTACAGCCATCCATCCGGTCCCCACCGAAGGCTGTTGGCTACGGCGTGGGTATCTTCCAATCCGAAGCCGCGGAGGTGCACGACGGGTGGGCCGTCGGGTGATCCGTCGCCATCTGCGTCGGGGTAGGCGACGAGGTAGGGTGGGGTCAGCACCCAGATTTTACCGCGACCCAATGCTACGCTGGTGGCTATATTCAACCCGGAGATGGCGTCGGTAGACTTGTCGTAGTGGCCGTCGCCATCGGTATCTTCGAAGATGGTGATCCTGTCTGCCCCTTTTTCACCTAAGGGTGGGGGTTGGGGGACTTTATCGAAGGTCACGCGATCGTGGTTGTCGATGCTGGTGACTTTTAGGCCGGCCGGGTAGGGGTACTGGTTGTATTGGACGACCCACAGGCGGCCGCGTTGGTCAAAGTTCAGGAAGACAGGCTGCGCTATTTCCGGCTCCGATGCGACCAGGTTAATTTGCAGATCGGCGGGAAGGCGGAAGAGAGCCAGCGCCTGTTGAGGCGCCACGGGTTTGGAACCATCTGGCTGTTCTCCTTTTTTCTCAAAAGCTTTCATGTAGCGGGCCACCTCGTCGTTGGCGGCGACGTCCTCCAATTTAGCATTCTTGTTGTTTCCCCGTCTGCAGCCTATCGGCATCAGCGTCAAAAGCGGGAGTGCCGCCAGACCAATCCATTTTATCATATCTACCTTACACTTTATCTTTATGATCCTGCGTGCCTAAGACGTTGTTTTTTTTCCTACGTACCGTACATGTTGTCTTTTGATGCTACGTATCGTATACGTTATCTTTACGATCCTATGTATCTTATACGTTATCGGGAACTGCGTAGGAGCCGCGGTAGGTTCCCCTCAGTAATTTATTGGCTTCCGGGCTGTTGGTAAACCGCTCGGTATCGTGGTCGAAGAAGAGCTGTTTATTTCCTGTGCGGTAGCAGATATCAGCCAGGTGGACGAGCGATGCGCTGAGGTGTCCCTGCACGACGTCCCCGTTGGGCGCTTTGCCGTCGCGAATGGCTTCGACGAAGTTCCTGTGATGAAACTTGTCGGGAAAGATATCTTTATGCTGATCGACGACTTTGCCGTCTTTTTCCATCACTTGCCATCCCCCGCCATGCCGGCCGAGGTACATCATTCTTTCCGTGCCGTAGATCTCGATGCGCGTTGAGTTCTGCGACCAGGCCGGGAATTGCGTCAGGGAGAAGCGTATATCGCTCTTCTCTTTTTGCAGATAGGGCTGGAAGCTTCCGCTTTCGCAGGTCATAGCATAACCGTTTCCCCATTCGTAGGTGATATTAAGAAATTCCGGCGTCTCTTTTTCGGAATGAAAGGCGACGTTGCCGCCGCTGCAATGGATGGATGTGGGGTGGCCGGGGTCGCCCAGGACGAGACGGGCCAGATCCATGACATGACTGGCATCATCCGATAAGACCCCTCCGCCATAGTCCCAGAAATCCAGCCAGCCGCCGCGGCTGGTCATGCTGTGGCGATTGGGGTTGTAGGGCACTTTTTTGGCCGGTCCCAGCCAGGCGTCCCAATTCAACCCTGTAGGCACCTCAGTATCGGGTTTGGCCAACCACTTGCTGCCTCCCAGCAGGTTGTAGCATTTTACGTGGGCGATATTGCCCAGCTTTCCGCTGTTGATATAATCTCTTGCCGTGAAGGCGTAGGTGGCGCTGCGGTTCTCGAAACCTATCTGTACAACCTTCCCGTATTTTTTGGCGGCCTCGACCAGTTTCTGTCCTTCCCAGACGGACAAAGTGGGGTTCTTTTCGACGAATACATGTTTGCCGGCCCGGAGTGCCCAGATGGATGCAAGGGTATGCCAATGTTCGGGCGTGGCGATGACCACGCCGTCGACGTCCTTGTCGTCGAATACTTTGCGCATATCCTCCACGAATATTGGTGAATACCCTTGTACTTTGTTGTATTTGTCGATGGCTGCAGGGATACCGGCAAGCGTGCTGTTCACGTCGCAGAGATATTTTACCTCAACCTTGTCGTTGACTGCGACGATGCTATTCATTACGACGAGTCCGCGGTCACCGCAGCCGATGAGGGCCAATACCAGTTTTTTCGCAGCTCCCATCGTTTTGCCCGGCGCAAGGCTGCCGAATGACAGACCGATGGCGCCCATGACGGCATGGCCGATGAAGTTCCGTCTTTTCATGTGACTGTGGTTAGTTGTTTTTACCCAATAAATAGTTCACGGCGTTGACCATGATATGGTGAAAGGCTGCGTTGTCCCAGTCTGCCCAGTGTCCCAGCGAGGTATAGACGACTTTGTTATTGGACTTCGTCCGGTTGGTCCATAACACCGGTTCCGCGTGTTCGCCGGGAATGGAGCCGACCAATAATACCTGTGCATTCTCCGAGCGCAGGGGGCTATTTTGGTAGAGCCAGCCGGGGGTTCCGAATCCTTCGGCCGGGACGCCCTTCAGCAGTGGATGCTTTTCCATGCCGGGGACGATGTTGATTTGCGTCGGTATTTTCAGCGGCGGGTGATGACCCTGGTAATTTCCCCCCAGCACGGCCTCATCGAATTCGGGCCATTGGGCCAGAAAGTCCGATACCTTATCGGACGATGCGCCGACGGCCCCTCCTTCCCGTGGCACGTTGCCATTGGCATTGAAGGAATGGCTTGCCGTGCGGATGCCCAACACGGGTTTGCCGCTGGCCACATAGTCCTTTATATATTGCATCTTATGGGGGTCGAGGGCCACGCGCCGCACAAAAAAAACGGCCAGATCGGCATCTTCCAGTATTGGGAGGTTTTCGATATTATGGCGGCCGGGCCCGTCCATGGCGGCTTTGCCGACAGCAAATTCACATTTGACCCCTTCCTTCAACAGGAGCTCGTGTGCAAATTCGGGGAGTTTTTGATTGGCCCGGTATTCGCCTTCTGCGGTGACAAAGGCTATGAGCGGGCGTTTGTCCGTGCTGAAGCGAAATTGTTTGCCGTTGAGAATGTCGGTGGACAGCATGGTCGGGCATACATACCGTGCGATATATCCGATGACGAGGTCGACTCCGCTGAAATGGTTGACAAAAGGCGCTTTCCTTGAATTATACATGGCATCCGTCATATCGCGCATCAGTACGACATTTTTACCGAGGCGGATCATGTTCCGCAGGCCGAAGGTGCGGCCGATGACGCACATATTGGTATGTACGCCGGTGAGGATCACATTTTTGACGCCTTTCTTTTCAAAGACCGCGGCGATCTCTGCGCCATTGTCGCTGATGACGTCATTGTCTTTTATTTCCAGTGCGTCGATCTCTTTTCTCCAGGGGCTTCCTCCGGTGCAGGTTACGGCTTCGTCGCAGCCGCCATCCGACTGGTCGATCGGCCAGACGGCCCCTTTCTCGGAATCGAGGTTGTCACTATTGATGAGTTTTTGGTATTTTTTTTTGTTGGCTTTAAGGGCTATCTGTCTGGCAGGATGATCTTTATAATAGGCCATGCAGTCGCTGGGCGCATGTACGATGGTAATGCCTTTTTCCCGGGCGGCGATGAGCACCTGGTTAAGTCGCGGCGCCATCTCGGCTACCCTCGACGTGGCGCCTTTGCACCAATGCTGGTCCCACATATCGCAAACGATGATGGCGGTTTCGCGGGGATCCCATTCCTGTATATCGCTGACGATGACGGATGCGGTGCTGTCCGCGTCGGAACGAACCATTTTCTGCATCGAGATGCGGATCTTTCCGCTTGAAGGACCGGTCGGTTTTTGTGCGTGCATGACGAAAGGAATAATAAAAAGGGGTAGCAATACGAGTGGGCGTTGGAAGAGATGGGGTATTCGAACCCATTTGTTGGTAAGATGCATACAATATTTTTTATTGGCCGATATTTATAAGCAGCCAGGCTGGACAATGACGGGTAAATTAAAAGATTGTTTGGTTAAATATACCAGCAAAAATCTTAAGAATTGGTGGTACTGCATTCCTGTATGTTATCTAATATAAAAATAAGGCTTACAATAAACAAGCAGCACCTGGCTGGGTGCTGCAAACCAGGATGGGAGCTTGGATGCCTGGGTACGATAACACTTGATGCCGGTGTCTATCACTGGCAAAAAATGCCGCTTCGAAGAAATCCATCACCAATAGGATTTCCGTTATCCGATTCATTCGTTGGACCAGGCAGAACGAGTGGACATTCGATTGATTCTACCCGCAACTGTTTCTTAAAAACTATCCGGCAGATTTGTTAAGATACGGTAATCTTTATTTATAAAATCGGGATATTATTGTGTCATACGAGGTTGACTACACCCTATTTTTTACAAAATCATATCATTGTATGAGAAGAATTTTTTTATGTGCGCTGATAACAGCGCATATAGTCAGTTCCCACTATCACGCAATTGGACAGGAAAGGTACCAGGCGACCTGGGAGTCGTTAAAAAAATACCAGACTCCTGATTGGTTCCGCGACGCCAAGTTTGGAATATTCATTCACTGGGGCGTTTATTCCGTTCCTGCTTTCGGGTCTGAATGGTACCCCAGGGAAATGTACCAGCAAGGTTCGAAGGAATATGCTCACCATATTGAAAAATATGGTAGCCAGAAGAAATTCGGGTACAAGGATTTTATCCCTTTTTTTAAAGGAGAAAAATTCGATGCTGCGCAATGGGTGGATTTATTTAAAAGAGCGGGGGCGAGATATGTCGTACCTGTTGCCGAACATCATGACGGATTCTGCATGTATAAAACTGCGTTGACAAGGTGGAATGCTGTCAATATGGGGCCGCACAGGGATGTATTGGGCGAGCTGGCGGCAGAAATTCGCCGGCAAGGGCTGGTATTCGGTTTGTCCTCACATAGAATCGAGCATTGGTTTTTTATGAATGGCGGGAGAAGATTCGAATCGGATGTCATCGATCCGGCCAACGCTGATCTCTATGGCCCTGCACGGGAACAAAACGAAACACTCTCTCCTGAATACATGAATGATTGGCTGCTCAGAAGTACGGAACTCGTCGACAATTACAAGCCGCAGTTATTCTGGTTCGACTGGTGGATCGAACAGCCTGCCCTGGAGCCTTACCGGAAATCCTTTGCATCCTATTATTATAATAAAGGGGTGGAGTGGAACAAAGGCGTCGTGCTTAATTATAAGAATACGTCCTATGCGGACGAGACGGCCGTATTGGATTTGGAACGGGGCAAATTGGCGGGCATACGGCAGATGCCCTGGCAGACCGATGACGCGATTGGCAATCAGTCATGGGGATATGCAGAAGGGAATACGTTTAAGTCAGCGCAATATATTATTACCAATCTGATCGATATTGTCAGCAAGAATGGCAACCTTTTGTTGAATATAGGACCGCGGTCCGATGGAACTATTACGGAGGAAGAGACACAAACATTGCTGACAACCGGAAAATGGCTTGCTGTAAACGGGGAGGCGATTTATGCGACCCGGCCCTGGAAAATATTTGGCGAAGGTGTTACGGAATCGGCGAGCGGTAGTTATCACGACCAGAAGAAACCCTTCACCCCGCAGGATATCCGGTTCACCACCAAAAGCGATACGCTATACGCCATCGCATTGGGCAAGCCCGTTACGAACACCTCGATAAAGGCGTTGGGTCTGCAGGCCGGTAATGGATCTATTGCTTCCATAGAACTGGTCGGCAGTCATGAAAAAGTCGCATGGACGCAACAAGATCCAGCATTGATCATACGACTTTCCAAGGATTACCCTACCGACAACGCCGTAGTGTACCGGATACATTTCAAAAAATAGAATCTGGTGAATCTGCATCAAAATCTTCAATAGGATGGATAATATAAAGGAGTGCGGCAACATGAAATAATTTTAATATTGATCATACAAATAATTAAGATATGAAACCAAAACTGACTTTGAAATGGCTAAGGCCCTATTCATGCGCTGCCCGGACTGCTGCGACGGTAGCGTGCCTTTTGTTATTGTTTGTGTCCTTGAGCGGTTGGGCTTCCGGTATAAAGGGGATGCATCTCCCCGCAGCCGGTGCGTCCTTTTTGACCGTTCGGGGGACGGTGACGGACCCTGCGGGCAAGGCGCTCCCGGGCGTGACCGTCACGGTGAAAGGATCGGGGAATTCGGTTTTTACGGATTCCAAAGGAAAGTTTGTCCTGCCGAATACGGACGGGAATGCCACATTGGTTTTTTCATTTGTGGGATACCAGACGCAGGAGGTTGCTTTAGCCGGACGGTCTGACATCAACATCGCCTTGCAGCAGACGGCCCAGTCCCTGGGGGAAGTGGTCGTCATGGGATATGGCAGCCAGCAAAAGAAGCTGGTGACGGGCGCGACGGTTGAGGTCAAGGGGGATGACATACAAAAAAGATCCGCTGTCTCGCCGCTGGCGGCCCTTCAGGGGCAGACACCCGGGGTGAGCATCACTTCCACGGGCGGGCAACCCGGCGGACAGGGCTTTCGGGTGAATATCCGGGGAGCCGGCACGGTGGGAGGGACGACGCCTTTGTATATCGTCGACGGCGTGCAGACTTCCGACATCGGTTACCTGAACAATGCGGACATCGCGTCCATAGATATTTTGAAGGACGCGGCATCGGCTGCTATTTATGGTGCGCGTGCGGCCAACGGCGTTATCCTGATCACTACCAAGTCGGGTACCCCGGGATTTTCTCAGCTGTCCTTCGATTCCTACTATGGTATACAGAACGAATCCAAACGGCTCAAGGTATTGAATGGCCGGGATTACATGAATTACATCAATGAAATGTACACGAACTCGGGATTGAGCCCTGTCTATTCCGATGAGACGCAGAATCAAAAAATACTCAATGACGTCAACGGAGGAACGAATTGGTTGGGGCTGATGTTAGCCAGCAACGTCCCCATTCAGAACTATAATCTCAGCGGGCAGGGGGGATCGGAAAGCTCCATCTATGCCATGTCTTTATCCTATACCAAGCAAGGCAGCCTTATCGGGGGAACCGATCTGTCGAACTTCAAGCGGATCACGTTCCGCATCAATTCAGAGCACAAGCTAATCCAGGATATTTTGAAGATGGGGCAGCATTTGTCGTTTTCCAACACGACCACCCGGGGTGGAAGTTATCCCATCAGCGACGCCATCCGGACTCCTCCCGTCATACCGAACTATAACCCTGCCAATCCACCGAAGTTTTATTATAACAACACGCCGGCCGCCGGCGGCGATAATGCAGACGGGCTCTGGTCGACCGAGATAACGAACCCCTATGCGAGCATGCTCCTGAACAATTATTCCCAGGATAAGGTGAACATGGTGGTTGGAGACGTGTATCTTGATCTCAAGATCCTGAATAATCTGCGGTTTAAAAGCACGCTGTCCCTCAATTATTCCAGTGATGGATCGAGAAGTTATCAGCCTACCAACTATGACCTGAGCGCGGGGACCAACTCCAAGTCCGGGGTCACGCAGGCGAGCCAAAGTTCCAATTCGAGCACGGCGGTAGGATCGGAAAATACCCTGACCTATTCGCCGAAGATCGGCGGCGGCCATAAGCTGGACGCCCTGGTGGGGATGTCGGCGCTGAGAACGCATCAGGAGTATTTAAGCGCCTCCAACAAGAATTTGCTGTATGACGGATTTGACTATGCGTGGATCAACAATGCGTCGGGAACGTCAACTTCCGGCACCATGGGGATGAGCGGTTATCCGACCGAAGATGCCTTGCTGTCTTACTTCGGCCGCTTGAACTATAATTTCAAGGGAACGTACATGGCTAGCCTCATCTTTCGCTCTGACGGGTCTTCCCGTTTCGATAAGTCGCACCATCGCGGCTATTTTCCCTCAGTGTCGGCAGGCTGGAACATTACCAACGAGTCGTTCATGGAGAATACGACTTCCTGGCTGAATTATTTGAAGCTGCGCGGGAGCTGGGGGCAAAACGGGAATATGGATATTCCCCGGTATCGCTACCTGGCGCTGGTCGGGTCTGGTTTCCCCTATTCGTTCGGGGATAACGGCAACTCTGTCGTCGGCTCCGCCTTAACGAACCTGGGCAATCCCAATCTGAACTGGGAAAAGGCGGAGTCCACCGATTTCGGCTTCGACGCCAAGATCCTGGGCGGCAAGCTGGGGGTAACATTTGATTGGTATAAACGGCTGACGAAGGACTGGCTGGTCCAGGAAAACGTGCCCAGCGTATATGGCGTCGGGGCTCCTTATATCAACGGCGGAAATGTGACGAATAAGGGGGTCGAAGTTGCCCTTAACTACACGAACCAGACCACCGGCGGCCTCCGGTATTCTATATCGGGGAATATCGCTTTCAACAAGAACAAGGTCGGTTCGATCCCCACGCAAGACGGCATTCTTCACGGGGGAAGCGGTACGTTATACGCTAATTCGGTAGAGGTCACCCGTTCACAGAACGGCTATCCGCTGGGCTTCTTCTGGGGCCTGTCCACGAACGGCATTTTCCAGTCGGCCGACGAGGTGGCCAACTACAAGAACAAGGACGGCAAGGTGATCCAGCCCAACGCACAGCCGGGAGATATCCGTTATGTAGACAAGAACGGCGACGGGTCGATCAGCGACCTGGACAAGTCTAACATAGGAGATGGTCATCCCGACGCTATTTTCGGGCTGAACATCTCTCTCTCTTATAAGGGATTCGATCTCTTCGTGGGCGCGAACGGCGTTGCCGGGAACCAGATCCTGCAGAACTATCTCGATGCGACCCGGAACTACTGGAATATCACCCAGGACTTGTATAACCAGCGTTGGCATGGAGCGGGCACTTCCAATAAGTATCCCCGCCTGGATGCCCAAAATTCCAACTGGATCAACTTCTCGGATATATTCCTGTATAATGGAAGCTACCTGAAGATCAACAATGTCACGATTGGCTATGACCTGGCCCAGAAGCTTGTAAAGGTCAGGAAGGTGAGCCAGCTCAGGCTGTATGTCACCTGCCAGAACGTGTACAATTTCACTTCGTATAACGGGATGGACCCGGAAATAGGAACGGGCGATAACGGCGCCGACCAGAGCGAGATCGGGCGGGATTCGGGCATGTATCCTCATGCCAGGACCTTCTTGTTTGGAGTAAATGTAAAATTCTAAACATCAAAAAAACTGCAATCATGAAACGAGTAAAACGGATAATTTCAATAATGCTGTTAGTCCTATTTTTCGCTAATTGCAAGAAGAGCTTTCTGGATATCTATCCTGTCGATAACCTGACGGAGGCGACATTTTTCAAGAACGAGGAGGAAGTGTATCAGACCCTTGTGGGGTGTTACCAGGGCATGCATGACTGGCTTAACAATGGCGGTAACTGGGTGTATCCCATCGTGTCGGATATCATGTCCGATGACGCCTCGGGCGGAGCCGGAAAATCCGACTACCTCTTGCCGCAGGCCCTCGACCGTTTCGATCTGGGGATCGCGCCGGGGGAGGTGAATACCTATTCGACGATGTGGGGAAATGCTTTCACGACGATCAACCGATGTAATACCTTTCTGAAGAAGATCGACCAATTTCCCTGGGATGAAAACAGTGAATTCGCCCAGGCGAACTACTTTACCAAGAGCCGGAGCGGGGGGGAAGTGCGCTTTATCCGGGCGTACACCTATTTTTGCTCCATGCAGATGTGGGGGCATCTCCCGCTGGTCACCGAAACCACCGCTGACGCGGGCAAAGAGGCCCAGGCGGATCCGAAGCTCATCTATGAGCTGATCGTCAACGACCTCAAAGCCGCCATCCCGGTGCTGCCCCCGTCGTTTCCCGATGCCCTCAACGGCCGGATCACGAAATATGCTGCAGAGGCGCTTCTCGCGCGGGTATACTTGTTTTACACCGGCTATTACGGCAAGACGCAGGCCGAGCTGCCGCGGGTGAATAAGTCCGAGCTGTTGAGCTATATGGCGCCCCTGTTAAGCGAGAGTGAGGTCAAAGGATATCTCACCGACATCATTCAAAATTCGGGCGCGAACCTGGTGACCAATTTCGCATCCCTGTGGCCGGCAGGTGCGTCCGCCGCCGGGGTGGACTATGCGGGAGAATATAATCATGAGATCATCTTTGCCATCAAGGAAGGTTATGTCGACGGGACTGAGATGCAATGGGTGTCCGATATGGGCGCCAGGGGTTACATTATGCCTCCTTACGGGAGGGGATGGGGATTCGATGTCGGCAATAAAACCCTGTGGGATGCCTGGGATCCCAACGATACGCGCAGAAATGCTTCCCTGATGAATGTATTGCAGGAGCAAAATAGCTTCAATAGCACAACTCCGTATGATGACGCCGCAGCCGGGACCGACGTCCGGGAATATCAGAGCCTGTTCCTGAAAAAATACCTGCGCCAGACAGACGCGAGCGGCGCCGAAATATTCGGTTCGTATGTCGGGAATCCGAGCTCGATGTCGAGCTATACGGATTACACCGTCATTCGTTTTGCCGATGTGCTGCTGATGGCCGCCGAGCTGGGCATCGATGCGCAGGCCAACTTCGACAGGGTCCGGCAGCGGGCATACGGCAGCAATCCCGCGCCTGCCAAGGCAGCAACCTTTGCAAACATCATGGACGAGCGGCACCATGAATTCGTAGGAGAAGCGATCCGTTATTGGGATCTCTTGCGGCAGGGACTCGAAGTTGCCGCCGACGCCATCAAGATCGAGGCGCCCGGGATTCCCGTCAGGAATGGGGCCATGTTGTACGGGAGCACCAATGTGCTCATCAAGCGCGAGCAGGTCATGGCCACCTTCGGGCTAAGCCAGATCCCCGCGCAGCAAATATCTTTGTCCCAGGGCAACCTGGTGCAGAATGAAGGATGGACAGTTAAATAAGGATAATAGTCAGCAGGGAGCCCATGGATCATCGAATGATTTCATGGGCTCCTTTTTGCGTGGGGGGGGTGTGAACGGAGGGCCCTTTTCGGGAAGATGATTCCCGCACAAGAATGGAACTTTCAATGGTCAACTTCAGGAATTTTTCCGCTTTTTTCGTTGGTTTCGATGTCAGGATATGGTTAAAATAGATGTTTGCCGCCTCTTTCCCTAATTCTTTGCCCTGTTGCACAACGGTAGAGAGGGTTGGAGAGGTTACGGCGGTAAACGCTTCATTGGAAAAACCAATGATACCTACTTCCTCCGGAACGCGCAGTTCCAGGGAACGGGCTGCTTTCAACACCCCTAATGCAGCGTAATCGGATACCGTGAAAAAGGCGTCGGGCGGATTTTTCGATTGCAACAATTCCATTGCCTTTGCCAGGGCCGCTTCCGTATTTATGGCATTATCCACGAGATAGTTGTAGGGAATATCGAGATCTGCTTCTTTAATGGCCCGTAAATACCCGTCTTTCCGATCTCTGTAAAGGGGAAGATGGTCCGAGCCTCCGAAAAATGCAATCCTTGTATAGCCCTCGGCAACAAGATGTTTTACGGCTTCATAAGACGCATTCATGTTGTCGTTTACGATAATGTGGCTTTTGAAATTATCATCTGCCCTATCAAACTGTACGAGGTGTATGTGATGGTTGGTCACCTCCCCGAGATGATCAGTGGATTTAGTATCCTGGGAAAGGGATATCAGGATACAGTCGACATTCTGTTGAATCAGTGTTTCAACCGCTTGCACTTCCTTTACAAAAGATTCATCTGACTGGCAGATTATCAGCCGGTGGTTATTCTCGAAACAGGTTTCTTCCATACCGGCAATGATATCCGAAAAGAAGGCGACGTTGATTTTTGGCACGACGACTCCGATCGTCTTTGACGAACCCCTACGCAAATTGGCAGCGCTGGAATTGTGCTTGTAATTGAGCTCTTTGGCTTTCGCCTTTACCAGTGCTTTTACTTTTGCACTGATGGAAGGAAGATCATTTAATGCCTTGGATACGGAAGAAGGCGCTATGCCTATTTCTCTTGCAATATCATGTATGGTGATTCTTTTTTCCTTAAGGCGTTTTTTATTCATAGTATAAGGCGCTGTTTAATTTTTAGAAATTGACAAAGAGAGCCTTCGCCCCGTATCCGGTGAATAGGAAATAATTAAACTCTTCGAAGATACTTTCCGGCATAGGCAAATATACTAAAAATGAAATCGATTTCTGCTCATCCGGGGGGGCAACGAATTGAATTACTTTACTTTTATCGCGATCTGGTAGAGATTTATGGCGCCCGATTTTATGCCGAGGCTGATGCTCCCGGATCCGGTAAAAACGATACTCGTATGCTCGCTGGAATGAATACTATGTAGTTCGTTATTGGCCAGGATAGTGCCGGCTCCGCTGAGTTCTGCCGTGGCGGTGAAGTTTGCCGGCGCCTGCGATAGTTTCCAATTATCTCCGGCGACGGCCTTTATAAAGGAAGATTGAACGGGGCGGTACCCTTCGCGTATAGCGTCTTTTACTTTTAGCCTGTTCCAGCCGTAGGTAAGTCCGTTGGGCTGTTTCGTATATTCCCATCCTACATCCGTAAGGTATCCCTTTTCAATTTCGATTAAGGGTGGCTGAAATGATATATACAGATTATTTGCATCCGGCATGTCTTCTTTTACCGGTTGTTTCATAACCTGGTAACCTCCTTTGGCACGGGCAATTTCTCTTATTTTCATTCCATCGATGGTAGGGCAGATTTCTTTTTCAAAATAGTGTATTACTTGCTGACTGTTGCGTTCGTTGGTGTAAAAGGGGCCATATTCGGGATGTTCCATATCCCCATTCCAGCCGTGGGGGATTCTGTGTACGAGGTGCGCGTAATTCCTGTCCAGCAAGACGTATTTACCATACTTTTTCATGTTGAGCAGCCCGTAAGGCCTTCCGGCAAGGCACATATTGGTAGATCCGCCCATATAGATCAGGGTTTCTATCTTTCTTTGTTCGATCAGGTCCCACAATTCTTCCACATCGGCGGTGATATAGTCGTTATCGGCTATTACAATTCTCGGGTTTTGTCCGTAGGAAACCGTGCCCGGGCGGTTTTTTTTCCTGGACGTATAGGGGTAGGCATATTCATATTCATAGGGGAAGCTGGCAAAGGGAATTTTTCCCTGTTCCTTATTCCATTCGGGTTTACTGCTCCAGGGGTATCTGGCATGTGCCAATTTAGTTATGTTTTCCCTGGCAGGGTGTCCTTGATATAGGTAAGTCTGACCGGCGGGTGCATGTACTATGATAAATCCCAGCGATCTTGCGGCGCTCAGGGTCTCGTTGATCGAGTCTGCGACGCGTTCCTGGTAAAAATAACCTTCGTTGGTCCCTTCAAAGCCGCCATCCGGCTTGATATACCCGTGCGTTCCCTCCTGCCACATATCGACCACTATAATCGCCGTTTTTGTTGGATCCAGGGATTTACCCGCGTATACGTACTGCCCCTTTTCATTTACATGCCTGGTCTCCAGTTCGATAGGACCGGAAGGTACGGCCGGATGATGGTTGCATCCCGAGAGGAGGGCGTTCATCAGCAATACTACCGGCAGAGAATGTTGAGTGCGCATGGTATGGTAATTATCTTGATTGAAATGCTGCTTAATGGTGCATATGGCAAGGATCCGGATCTATTCTAATATTTTGAATACGAAGGAATGTTCGCACGCCGGCTTTTTACCGGGAAGCGTAATCTCCAGGTCATTCCCTTTCTGTTGCCAGGCGAGGCTGCCTTTCAATCCCAGCATAGTGATAGCGGAACCTCTTTTGGCTTTGATATTCTTAAGCATGATTTCGTTACCTGCAGGCCATCCCTTGTGTATTGCATACACTGTTTGTTTGTCTTTGCTCCGGGTGAATTTGAATGTTTCGTTTTTGATATACATTCCCCTGGTGGCATAGATGGCTTCCCCGTTTATCTTAAGCCACTGTCCAACCCAATGCAGGTCATCTTTGGTGCGTTGATCGAATTCGCCGGTAGGGGTAGGGGAGACGCCTACCATGAAATTGCCCCCCTTGGAAGCGCAGTCAATCAGTGATTCGAGTATCCATTCTTTACCACGGTAAGTATCATTGGGTTGCCATGCCCAGCGTGTTCCGTACTGTTCGATAGCCTGCCAAAGCATGCTTAACCTGGGATCGTCGGGACTTTCCGGCAGCCAGTGTTCAGGCGTTTGAAAGTCCCCGTATTTGCCCAATCCTCTTTCCCGGAACAATGCATTCGGCTGCAGGCTTCTCACCATTTTGATCATCTTTACCGTCTCCTCCCAGAGCGCCGCGGGCAGGGCATGATCGAAATCAAACTGGTCGATAGGCCCGTAGTTGGTGCTGAGTTCCCGTAGTTGTTCTGTTTGCCGTTCTATTGCCGCACGATAGCCGTCGGGGAAATCTTTCAGCGTATAGGCCGTATCATAATGGAAGTTTTTATTTTCAAAACGCTGGTTAATATCGTTCCAGTCCGTATTGGAATAATAAAGGCCGATCCCCATTTTTTTCTTTCGGAATGCATCTACGATTTTTTTTACGATATCAACCTTGTATTGGGTTTCCATTATGCTGTAGTGCAGGATAGTATCTACTACGTTTCCCACCGACTTTTCCCCGCCGGCAGGTTTGCGCAATTTGACATTAACGGTGGTTTTGGTGTCAAACATCGAGAATCCGTCGTGATGCTTGGCCGTGAAGACAAAATATTTCATGCCTGCGTCTTCGGCCAATTGGGCCCATTCCTCTGCATTGAACCGGGTCGGATTGAATACCTGCCACAGCGTGGAGTAGATTTGCTTAAACTCATCGGAAGCCTGGTAAGTGGGCCAGGAGGCGTCTAATCCCAATTGTGAGTAAATTCCCCAATGAATGCGCATACCAAATTTTCTGTCCAGCCATTCTTCGCGTGCAGAATCGGGAGCATGCCGGTAATCCGGGTCGACCGGCTTGGCTGAAAGGTCATATTCTTTATTGACTTTGTTTTCAAGATCGCTGATTTTACTTTCTTTGGCGCGTTGGCTATGGCAACTTACCGATACGAGGTACACCAATAAAAGAGTTCTTGTGCGTGAAAAGAGTAGTGTCTCCATTAAATCTAATTTTAAAGGCAAATATTTCAGGGTTTTATTTTCGGGCTGCGGCAGGTCCTGCCCATTTCCGGTGAAAGTTAGCTCAGCTCAATTTTGAATCCATAGGCCAGGGATTTGGGTCCGGTGAATTTTTCTTTCCATTCCGACGGAATATCGATGATGAGTCCTTTTGCGCTGTCAAGCTTCCATTTTAGCGGTGTATCGATACCCAGGAAGCTTATTTTACTTTTTTTGCCCGGGTTGACGGATGTAAGAATAAGTTGTTCCCCGGGCCATTCGTAGGAAAAAGCGTAGATCACTTTATTATCTTTCGACCTGGTGAAGCGGATCAGGTCTCCTTCTTTCCAAATATTCATCGTTCTGGGCCGGGTAGCATAGATGCCTTCTCCATTTTGCCGCAGCCATTCGCCCGTTTGTTTCAGTTGTTCAATGGCTGCCGGGTGAAACTTTCCATTTCCGTCCGGGCCGATACCGGCCATAAAATTTCCTCCTTTTGCAACCGAATCGATCAGGTTCCTTACTATCCAGGAGGCGCCCTTATATTTTTTCTCGTCTGCTTCGTAGGAGAAGCTGCCGCCGAGCGGATAGATGACGAACCAGGGGGTATCTGAATTTTCCTTATTGCCGGGTACAAATCCTTCGGGAGTGTAATAGTCTCCATAATTGCCGATGCCTCTGGCGCGAAACATTATGTCGGGCCGGAGTTTTCGCAGGTGCAGCAGGGTCTCTCTCAACATCGGCCAAACCTCCGGGCCCAGCCATTGGTCAAGGCATATCATGTCGATTTTGCCATAGTTCGTGATGATCTCTTCGAGCTGTGTTCGGTGCCTGGTCATCATGCGTCTTATTTCTTCCGGCGAGGGGTTGGGTTTTATGACCAGTCCGGATTTGGAGAAATAGGCTTTTGGATCCGTTATTTCCGGTTGCCTGTCCTTTCCCGAAACGGCTAACGTTGCGGAATCCGGCACCTGGAGAGGGTGGTAGTTATACGGGCGGAAATCGCTGTCATACCAATCGGGGTGGGAGAAATACAGATCGACCTTCATCCCTTTCCCGTGTGCGGCATCGCAGAGCTCTTTTGTGACATCCCTTTTAAACGGGGTGTCCATGATGCTATAGGACAGATCGCAGTCTTCTATTGCCGGGCCGTCCGGAGCCAGCCAATTGACTCTTTTTTTTACTCTTGCTTTGGTATCGAACAGGGAGAACCCGTCGTGATGCTTGGAGGTGAACGCGAACATCCGGGCTCCGCTCTCGGCGAAAAGGTTTACCCAGTCCCGGGCGTCGAATCCGGCGGGGTACCAGGACTTATACAATTCCTGGTAGGTTTGTTTTTCCTGTGGCGACATTTTCAGGAAGGGCCATGATTCCGAAGGTAACCGGAGGATGGAGTATAACCCCCAATGCAGCCGGATGCCGAATTTGATATCCAAAAAATCCTCATACGAACTATCCGGAGCCCAGGTATATTGAGGCGCCGGAACGTCTTCTACATAACCGGCTGTTCTTTGGTAATGATGATCCGATACCGGCAGCCTGTGAGAATAGCCGGACTGGTCTTTGCCGTGAGGATGATTGTTGCCCGTTAAGTTGAAGGGCACGGCAGCGTTCAGCAGCGTGCCTGCTGTTAATCCTGAGCCGTTGATGATGAAATCCCGCCTGTTCATGGTGTTTTGATTATATTTATTATACCGATAGTTCTTTCCCGGCTACCGCCATTTTCGGCAGTCCGGCATCGGATGTCCTGCAAGTAATTTGTTTTTTAAATATTTTATGTACTGGATATTATCATTCCTTTCTATTTATTTGATTATTCACGGATAAACGGCGGATTCCGGGCAGAAGCCGGTGTCTTGAGCCGGGGCGTTGCCAAAGCTATCCGAAGTGGCAGCCGGAGTTGTTCACATCGGGTTGGTGAATCGTTCGACCCGCACGTTGATTGGTGGGATAACATATAATAGTACCATGTTAATAATCAGTACTAAATAAACCGAATTAGTTATTTCTTTTGCATCGTCTTTTATTGTCGTATCGTTATAGATCAAAACAAAAGCTTCCATGAAATTACAGGATAAAATTGCTATTATTACCGGGGGTACTCACGGAATAGGCGCGGAAACGGCTATGGCATTGGCCAGGGAAGGGGTAGGGATCGCCCTGGTCGCACGTAATGCAGGGGATGGTCAGATCCAAAAAAGGATCGAATCGTTAGGTGTTCCATGCGCTGTCTTTGTTGCAGACCTGCAAAGGGAAGAAGAGTGCATGGGCATTGTTGAGGAGGTGTATAAAAAATTGGGGAATATCGATATCCTGGTTCATAGCGCCGGTTCCGCCGCCCCGGGGGGCTTGTTGAACGGGGCGAGAGACGTTTGGTACCAGGCTTTTGATATTCATGTACATGCCGCATTTCACTTATGCAGGGCCGTTGTTTCCTACATGAAAAAAAGAGATGGCGGGGCGATAATACTCATTTCATCCGCGGCAGGATTGCGTGGTGTAAAAAATTCGTTGGCGTATGCCGTTGTAAAAGGAGCTATTCCCCAGTTTACAAGGGCGTTGGCTTTTGAGCTTTCAGACCATAATATCAGTGTTAACTGTGTATCTCCGGGAGTGATACGTACCCGTTTCCAGGATTACCTGACTCCGGAACAGGTGCAAAACAATATAAAGAACAGAATACCGCTTCATAAGGAAGGAACGCCTGAAGATGTAGCCTCGGTAATTTGCGCCTTAATTAAAAACGAATTTATTACGGGGGAAAACATTGTAATTGACGGTGGTATGACGATGAGGATTGTGTGAGGCAAGCAAGGATTGTATGCGGTAAGTGATCATGGGTAAACTGTCATAAAAAATGTTAGGCATGAGAAATTTCATTTCATCGGGATTGTTATTAATGAGTTTTGCTTACACTGTACAGGGCCAGTCGGTGGACAACATTCCCTTCGATTGTGCGCCGTTGACCGAACAGGGAGATCTGTCCGCAAAGATGGTGGAAGGCATCGATTCATTCCTTACCGGTCAAACGAAGAAGGCCAGGCTGGAAAGGGATAACACGTGGCGTCGTGATTTCTCCAGTCCGGCAGCATTCGACAGTTCGATCGCATCGAAACGGGTGTTGCTGGCTAAAGTACTTGGGGTGGCGGATAAAAGGCGGAAGCCGGAAATGGAAGGGATGACGGGTAAAGATCTGGATCCATTGATCGTGGATAGGGGCAATTATACGGTACGCGCCGTACGCTGGAAGGTCTTGGATGATTTGGCGGCGGAGGGGTTGTTGCTGCAGCCCCGGGGGAAAGTGAGCGCCCGTGTGGTCATTGTTCCCGATGCGGATATCCTGCCGGAAACAATGGCGGGATTGCCGGGCCTTCGGGGGATGGGAGCGGCGACAGCCGGGGAAGCGGCGGCGGCGGCCGGAGCCCCGGGATATGGGGCGGCGGGACGGTTGGCGGCTTCGGGTTATGAGGTATTGGTTCCGGTGCTGGTCAGCCGCGATGATACATTTTCCGGCAATCCGTCGCTTCGTCGTTATACCAACCAGCCACACCGGGAGTGGATTTACCGGCAGGCTTATGAAGAGGGCCGTCATGTGATCGGTTATGAATTGCAAAAGATATTTTCGGCTGTGGACTGGTTCGAATCCAGGAATCAGCAGGAAGGAAACAATAGCGCGATCGGGGTTGCGGGGTATGGGGAGGGGGGGATGCTGGCATTGTATGCTGCTGCGCTGGACGTTCGTATCTCTTCCACCCTGGTCAGCGGTTATTTCAATGCCAGGGAGCAACTTTGGAGAGAGCCTATTTACCGGAATGTATATGGTTTGTTGAAATATTTTGGGGATGCGGAGCTGGCCGTGATGTCCTGGCCGCGCCGCCTGGTAGTGGAAGGCGCCAAGGGTCCTGTCATCGCGGGGCCGCCCGCTGCCGTGGAAGGGGGGCGTTCGGGAGCCGCGCCGGGGGTATTGCAAACGCTTGACGTCGCGATAGCCAAAGCAGAGTGGGACAGGGCGGTATCGATGGCCCCGAAGACGCCGGAATTCCTCCGTTGGTGTTCAAAAAAAGGAACACCTGTTGATCAGCCATTGTCCCTGGCAGCGTTGACTGATTTTGCGGAGGGGCTGCGGGCGCCCCTTTCGGCGGCCCCGAAACGAACGCTGCCGAAGGCTGTGGTAAATGAATGGATAGATGTATCCGAAAGGCAGGAGCGGACAGTCGGGACGATGGAGCGCCAGGTGCAGCGGGAGATCCTGCTGGGGGAAAGAGCACGGAATGAATTTTTCTGGGGGGTGCTCAAAGGAGATACGGCGCAACAGCGCCCCGTGAAGCAGGTATTGCGGAATCGATTCTGGGAGCAGCTGGGCCGGCTTCCGGCGCCGGAAGCGGCCATGAATACCCGGGCCCGGCTGCTGGAAAAACGGGAGAAGTGGACGAGCTATGAGGTTAAGCTGGACGTTTGGCCGGGTGTATATGCCTGGGGCATCCTGCTTATTCCGAACGATCTACGGACGGGCGAGCGGCGCCCGGTCGTAGTATGCCAGCATGGACTGGAAGGTGAGCCGATGGATGTGGTCAATACGGACCCAAAATCGGGTAACTATCATTATTATAAGGGATTTGCTTCGCAGCTGGCGGAGCGTGGTTATATCACCTTCGCCCCTTGTAACCTTTACCGGGGTAAAGATAAGTACAAGGTGTTACAGCGCAAGGCCAACCCGCTGGGATTATCGCTGTTTTCGGTCATGATCGGGCAGCATCAGCGGATCCTGGAATGGCTAAAGGAGCTGACGTTTGCGGACCCGGACCGTATCGGCTTTTACGGTTTGTCTTATGGAGGCAAATCCGCGATGCGAATACCCGCTGTGGTACAGGGCTATGCTTTTTCCATTTGCTCGGGAGATTTTAATGAATGGGTGGTGAAGTGCGCGAGCACCGATCAGGCGTTCAGCTATCTGTTCTCAAAGGAGTATGATATGCAGGAATGGGATCTCGGCCATACCTTCAATTATGCGGAGATGGCTGCGTTGATCGCGCCCCGTCCTTTCATGGTGGAGCGGGGGCATGACGACATTGTCGCCGAAGATGAATGGGTGGGTTACGAGTTTGAAAAGGTCCGGCGGCATTATGACCAGCTGGGATTGCCACAGTCCGCCCGAATCGAATATTTCTCCGGGCCGCATACCATACATGGCGTCGGGACCTTTGAATTTATCGACCAGTTCATGAAAGGGACAACTACTAATCTTAATAGGCAATATTAATTGGAAAATTTAATGTTAGGCTGCGATTGGGGAACATCTTCCTTCCGGCTGAAGCTGGTGGATAGGGGCGCCCGGAAAATCATCGATGAGGTGGTTTCGCAGCAGGGTATTTCCGTGATGTATAACAAATGGAGTGAGCAGTCTGCTACAGACCGCTTGTCGTTTTATGCAGGATATATAAAGGAAAATTTGGCTATCTTATCCGCAAGGACGGGTTTGCTCCTTAACAGGGCGCCTATTGTCATTTCCGGGATGGCGTCATCTTCTATCGGTATTAAGGAATTGCCGTATGCAGGATTGCCGTTTTCTACGGATGGCAGCGATGTTTGTGCGCAATGGCTGAGCGGGCAAACGGGAATGCAGAATAAGATCCTGTTGATATCGGGCGTCAGTTCGACCCAGGACCTGATGAGAGGAGAAGAAACCCAACTGATCGGGATTGCCGGTTTTTTCGATGGAGGCGCCGGAGCCGAAATAACGTATATTTTTCCGGGTACGCATAGCAAACATGTAATTGTTAAAAATAAGAGAATCGTTCATATTGAAACCTATATGACGGGGGAAGTTTTTGCTTTGCTGATAGAGCATAGCATTCTGGGAAAATCCGTATCTTTTCCGCAACGTTCAGCGTTAGAAAACGATGAGTCTTCCGCATTCGGGGCCGGCGTTGAAAAGGCTTTCGGGGCACCTTTATTGAACAGCCTGTTTTCAGTCCGTGTAAACCAGCTACGGGATTATTTATCGAAGGAGCTAAATTATTTTTATTTAAGCGGATTGCTTATCGGGACAGAGTTAAAAAGCATGCAGGATGGAAATAGAAATAAGATCGTTATTTGCGGAGCCAATAAACTGCATGACTTCTACCAAATAGCCTTGCAATATGCGGGTTTGGCGGATAGGGTCATTGTCGTCCCTGCTGAAAGGAGGGATAATGCGGCGGTGGAGGGGCAGATAAAAATAGTAGAAATGTTGAAAACAAAACCTGTATAATTTATGGGAGCGTCATTTTCATGGAGTAAATTCAATTCAATGCCTGTAATAGGCATCATGAGGAATCTTTGTCTTTCCGATATTTCTCACATTCTTCCGCTATTTTATTCTTCGGGATTAACGACCATTGAAATTACCATGAACTCTCCGGGTTTCGAAGAAGGCATAAACTATGCGCTGGAAACCTTTGGAGAAAAAATTAATATAGGAGCCGGAACGGTGTGTACGGAGCAAGACCTTGAGAGAGCGTTGAAGGCAGGCGCGCGATTCATTGTTACCCCGATCGTTAATGAGCGGGTAATACTAATGTGTAAGCAATCCGGCATTCCCATATTTGCGGGTGCCTACAGCCCTACTGAAATATTCAAGGCGTGGAGCTCGGGTGCGGATATGGTGAAAGTATTTCCGGTAATTGGGAATGGGCCTGAATACATAAAGGCGATCAAAGCGCCGCTTCCCTATATAAAGTTATTGCCTGTCGGCAGCGTAAGTTCCGATAACTGTATTCTTTTTTTGCAGGCGGGAGCTGATGGACTGGGTATTGGGAGTCAATTGTTCCATAAGAGCTATATACAAAATAAGGATTGGATCGCATTGTCAAATCACTTTTCGTTATTGGTCGAAAAGGTAGGTTCATTCAAGAGATATGTTAAAGACGAAACTATTACACCCTGAAATTTTACAGGCGCTGGCCTCTAACGGGCATGGAGCGAGGATTTTAATTGCAGATGGAAACTTTCCTGTAACTACGAAAACGCCGCTGTCTTCCCGAAAAGTATTTCTTAACCTTGCCCCGGATTTGGTGAAGGTGTCCGATGTGCTACGCGTATTGGTAGAATATATCCCTGTTGAAGCCGCTGTATTGATGACCTCTCCGGACGAAAGGGAGCTGCCTTTACATTTGGAATTCGAGGCAATGCTTGGTCAGGGGGTGGAAATAAAAAAGGTGAAGAGGCATGATTTTTATGCGGAGGCGGCTTTGAACGACACCTGCCTGGTCATAGCGACCGGTGAGACCAGAAGGTTTTCCAATGTCTTGCTGACGATCGGCGTGATTTTACAAGGCACTGTACTCCCTGACCAATAAGTCCGGGGAATATACTTTTTTTAGCTACTTTTAGGCGGTGTATGGGCAAAATAAATCACCGATTGCTCTAGAGGAACTTAAGACGCTGTTATCTCTTTCCTCTGCGGGAAATGGGCGTGCCTTTTTTCTCCTGGTCGATCTCTATTGGAATAACGTATACAGCCAGGCCGTGACGTATATCCATTCTCCCCAGTTGGCGGAAGAGCTGACCCAGGACGTTTTCATGAAAATATGGAATTACAGGGCCAGATTGCCTGCCCTGGAAAGTTTTGAAAAATTTTTTGTTAATCATCGCCCGCAATGCTATTATCTCTGCCATGTGGAGGAGACGGGAGCCTGTTTTGGTCAAGTGGCCGGAGTACGGCGCAGAGCAATTAGGACAGTCGGATTGGCAAGCGGAGGAAAATGAAATGCTGGCCCCCTCCGTAAGGTCATAGACCTGTTGCCTCCCCAGCGCAGGCGCGTTTTTATATTAAGCAGGATCGAAGGCCTCACCCATGAGGAAATTGCCGTTCAACTGGGGAGCTCAAAAAATACGGTTAAGGAACATATTATCAAAGCGCTCAATTTTATCCGAAATTATTTTTATAAGGGACCCACCGTTCCCGGCAAGACACTGCGTCTTTAGAGGTATGAGCGACGAACGTTGCCGTTTGCCGCCGCTGTCTTAACCGATCTGATAAAGTTGCGTGCATGGGGCGGCAATCTGTTGGCAAATATGGCTCCGCTGCATTACCGGGTTACATGGGTACTATCCAGATTGCGGTCACTTTCATGCAGAACATTTGCCCTGAGCCGGAAGGTCTCCGGCCGGGAGCAGCGGATCATCGTATTGGGAGATGCCGATTGTTTTGACAATGCCGAGATGTTGGGTAACCGTAAGAACATTAAAAGTGACGATTATCAGCTGGGGACGGGGCTTTTCTATTGGTTGTCCTATGGCGAGGTCCCGATAGATATACGCAGGCCGCTGTTGCCGGATAATAAAATAGATATGACCAAACAGAGCATGTCTATGGTGAAGCTGCTGTATATCTGGATATTACCGGGGATGCTGGCTATCTGGGGCATCCTGATCTGGGTCAGGAGAAAGAGGAGATAGGGGGTATCGGAGAATAGTCAAAGAGGGTGTATCAGCTATTTGGATACACCCTTTTCATTAATCATTACAAGCCCTTTTTCCCTTCAAGCCAATAGCCTTGAGCAGATATTTTTCCTGTGGCGGCGTTTTTCAAAACCTTTCTGAAAGTCTGAACCGATTTTACATTACCTGCTAAAATAAAGTTGGCTGCCAGCCAATCAGGCGTTTGGAAAACAGGCAAGCCGTTTATCCATTCTTCGTCTCTGAATGAATCATTTTTCGGGAATACGGTGCAGTTTTCTAATCCCAATGATTGAGGGGCATTTTTATTTCCTTCGTCTAATTCAAAATAGAATTGGAACTGATGTTGATTTTTTTTCAAAACAGGAAGAAACGAACAGGCAAGGCCTAACGAAGTTTCATCCCCGAAAATGAAATATTGTTTTACTTTCGGATCATATTCTTTACGCCCTCTCGAACTGCTGATATACAATTCATCACCTGTTTTTAACGTATCAATATACCTGCTTCCGATTCCGTTTCTATGCATATGGAAAACGATTTCCAAAATTCCCATTTCGATGTTGTGACAGGCGACTGTATAATTCCTATATTCTGTGTCACTTACACGGATCACGCTGGCGCCACCAATTAGAAAATTCATTTTCGAGATATTGCCCTGAAAACGTATTTTCTTAACCGTTGGCGAGATGTAAGCCGTTTCTAAAACTGTCAGACGCGGACCGGCTGTGCTTTCCAGCCAATTACCAATCCATTTAGGCATTCTTGAGATCATCTGTATGTTTTTTTATTGTTCTTCTTAATTAGAAAATACTAATAGTTTTTGAGCGTAATTGGTATCACTGCTTGTCCGAAGTCCAGTATGCCATCCGGGTCATCTTCGGATGGTTCGCCAAGTGCCGATGGTGGATCAGTAGCCGAACTATATGCGAGTTCCTGGTTGCTGTTAATGTATCCCCGCAATTCATTTTCATAATTATTTAGTCCTATCCGTAGATCATGCTTATGAGAGGCTAATTCTCCTGCTAAAACATAAGCGCCGACCATTGCTATCGTTGTTCCCTGACCAAGTGCAGGAGACATGCTGTAACCTGCATCTCCGACCAACACTACCCTCCCTTTAGACCAATTATCCATAATAATTTGGTTGGTCGAATCGAAGTAGAAGTTAGACGAGCTCTGCATATATTCCAGTATTTTCGGAATTTCCCCGCCAGCTTTTGCAAGCCGTTCGGTTATCAGCTGTTTCTGCGATGCAATATCCCGGTAGTCATAATCTATCGGCGCAGCACTGCCGAATCCCACATATGTCCTTGCGTCGCTGTCTTTTTCCTTAACTATGCAGGCTGCAAGAGGAATGCCTTCGTGTTGAAAAAACACTTCCCAATGGTCGAGGTTGAATATATTCGGCATAGTAAATATCGCAATATAGTAGCCAAGATAACGTATGAACCGTTCGTCGGCGCCGAAGACAATTCTTCGCACATTTGAACGTAATCCGTCTGCACCAATAACCAGGTCAAAACGTTGAGGGATTGCATTAACAAATGTTACATCAACGCCTGTTTCGTCCTGATTGAGTGAGGCGATAGAGTCATTAAAAATATATTCAGCCTGATTGCCGACTGCCTGAAAGAGAACACGACAAAGGTCGTCACGCAGTATTTCAACATCAGGGCTATCTAATTTTCCACCGGTCATCGTACGCTCGGTGCTTCTAAAAGTTTCCTTACCGGTAGAATCAACTACTGACATTCCTTTCAGTTTAGTGCTGTTCTTACGGATGGTCTCTAATATTCCCATTCGTGCAACCACTTCCAAAGCAGGACCTCTTATATCGAGCGCCTGCCCTCCCGGGCGTATATGCGGTGCACGTTCAACAACTGTAACCTTGAAGTTATTTTTTGCAAGCCAATAAGCTGTGCTAAGACCTGCAATACTTGCGCCTGAAACGAGTATATTTATTTCTTTTAATGATCCCATTTTTTATACGAGTTTTCTGCCGGTGCAAAGGAACATCGTATAATCAGGGCAAACAATGACAATAAAAGGTAAGTATTGGACTAATCGAGGTTTTTATTCCGGAAGGTCAATGGAGTCATTCCTGTAACTTTGGCAAACAGCCGTGAGAAATAGGGGTAATCTTCATAACCTAATTCGCCGGCTATTTCCTTTACGGATCTATCGGAGTGATAAAGCAAGCGTTTGGCCTCTAAAATAATACGCTGTTGTATGTGATATGAAACGGAATGGCCTGTTGCGTTATTGACACATTCGTTCAAATAAGGGGTAGAGATATTGAGGGATTGGGCGTACTCTGCCGGTTTTTTGGCAGTGGTAAAATTACGTTCCAATATTGCCTTGAAGGCTTTGGTAATAATCTCAAATCGCGAAAGTGTGTCCGTTGACTTCGATTGCGCTAAATATTGTGAAGCAATTAGTGCGACTAACGTATTGCAACTGTCTTTTAGTAAGGAGCGGTATAGTTTTTCGTGTTTTCTTTCGGAGAGTTTTATACAGAGTGATACGGCTTCGGAGACAATGGAAAATGTTTCTTTTTTTAATGATAAGGGTTTTGCAGGTGTAAGGTCTTCCAATAATTTCAAATATTCAGGATTCAGATTTTCATTATTGATTGCCCAACTGCTGGCAGTTACGTTTACAACCGCTCCCACCATACGATGTACCTGGTTGGGATGAATGTAGATAACAGACGACGGCTTTATTTTATACTTTTGAAAATCAATTTCAATGGAAATTGTCCCTTTTTCCTGTAAAAAAAATAAATGGTAATCGTGCCGGTGTGATTGCTCTAATTCTTTGAAAGTGCGTAAATCTTTGACTGTTGCTTTTCCAATGGCAATGCCTGCGACGAAATCTTCCGCCATAAGATTTACAGGAATGGATTTGATCTTTTTATGCATCGTTCTTCAATTGACTATGCAAAGATAGTTTTTTGGATTTGTCGTAACCTTTACTGATTCGGATGACTTTTCATAGGTTCGACTTTAATATTCTCTTTCCCATTCCATTTTATCCGTCAGGAGATTTTAGCCATATCGGGGAAGCGTAAAAAAAATTCTGTTATTTGGACCGATTAGTTCAGAAATATCTTTATCTTTGTGATCGTTATGGCACGAAACATAGAATTCATACCGGAGGAAAAGGTATCTGAGGCCATGCATGTATTCTGGAACAAAGGATACACTGCGGCTTCTTTGTCTGAGCTGACCGCTGCCATGAAGATCAACAAAAGCAGTCTGTATAACAGTTTTGGAAATAAACACACGCTTTTCAAGGAATGTCTGAAGGCTTATGGAAAGCTGGTTCAGCAGGACTATGCATCCGCCATACAAAAAGGGAGTAATGCATTGGAGAAACTAGACAATATCATTAACAAGATTGTTGAGATAAGCACTGAAAGGGCAAATTCATGCCTGGGTGTTAAAACTTCTTTCGAGCTGGCCTCGAAGGACAAGGAAATAAATGCAGTGATTAAATCCGGGAATGACAAAACGATAGGGCTTATCACATCGTTGATTAAAGAAGCTCAAATCAACGGGAAAATTGGAAGCAATAGGGACGCAGAAACTATGGCTCACTTTGTTTTTAATTCATTTTCGGGGTTACGACAATCTTATATCATTTATGGGAATACTAAACTGGTAAAGAAGATGGGGAATGAATTGAAAGCCTTTTTGAGAATGTAGTTTTTTTTTCTCTATTTTGAACCAAACGGTTCATAATTTTATTATACTTTTATTTTCTAAGATGAGGAAAGATCCGACAAGTATTTGTTTACGGCATGTTGGCCGGCATACAGCCGATCGGAGTAGCCCCGCTGATCAGGGAGGGTGAGATGTCTTATAAAAGTGGAAATATATTTTTTTATCCAATAATGGACCGATTGGTTCAAAATAAAATAAACAATGAAAACCGCAATTATTGGAACAGGAAAATTTGGCGCAAAAAGCCTTAAGGAGAAAGCGGAGTTAATCGGTCATCTCGCCTTGTCCGCTGAACTGGAGGAGGTCACAGGGGCAGATGTGCTGTTTTTGACCGTTCGTTGGCCGCAGGTCACGCAAGTGGCAAAATTGCTGCCTGATTTAAGCGACAAAATTTTGGTGGATGTTACGAATCATTTCCTGGATGATCTGAGTTTCGATGACCTGCATGGGAGGGGCTCGAGTGAGATCGTGCAGGAACTCTTTCCCGGTGTCCGACTGGTCAAGGCGCTGAATCATCTTTATCTAAAGTGGATGGAGGCAGATCCGATCGTTGGTGACGGGCACAGGGTGGCATTCGTCTCCGGCAATGATAGTGATGCCAAAAAGACCGTGTCCGGGTTACTATCCGATTTTGGTTTTCAGCCGATAGACCTGGGAGATATTAAAACGGGCGGAAAGTTGCAACAGGCGGCAGGTTCGCTTGCAGGACAGAATTTAGTGGGTTTCCCGGCATAAGCGTCTCATGGTGTACACAAAAACTTTCAACAATAATTAATAATGATGCAAAATCAACAATCAAAGAGCCTGTTTGAACCATTCAGAATGGGTGATATAGAGCTGCAAAACAGGATCGTCATGGCTCCGATGACGAGAAGCCGTGCGGAGCACAAGGCGCACCTACCGACTGCTATCATGCAAACTTATTATGGACAGCGGGCAGGGGCAGGCCTCATCATTTCGGAAGGAGTTATTATCAGCGGGATGGCTAATGGTTATATCAACGTTCCCGGTATATACAGCGAGGAACAAGTGGCTGCATGGAAAAAGATCACTCAGAAAGTTCATGATCATGGCAGTAAGATCTTCGCCCAGATATGGCATGTAGGCCGCATCTCCCATCCCGATCTACTCGGAGGGCGCCTCCCGTTGGCTCCATCTGCCATTAATCCAGATTTCTATGCCTATACTTTTGAAGGGCAAAAAGACACCGTAACGCCAAAAGAAATGACAGTACAGGAGATTAAAGTTACCGTCGCAGATTTTAAAAAAGCGGCTATCAATGCCATAAACGCAGGATTTGATGGTGTGGAAGTTCACGGCGCCAATACCTACCTGATCCATCAATTCATCGCCGCCAGTGCTAACCAGCGCGCTGACGAATATGGTGGTAGCGCCGAAAATCGTGCAAGGTTCCTGTTTGAAGTACTGGATGAGGTGACGGCGTCCATTGGAAGCGGCAAGGTTGGCATCCGCCTGAGCCCTGATGATAATAACTTTGCCGGTATCATGCTGGACGAAGATACCAGGGCAACTTATGATTATATCATCGGGAGGCTGAATGATTACCGGCTGGCTTATGTGCATTTGACAGGAGCATTAATGACCCCGGCGGAAGGAGAAGGTCCTTATGAAAAGATCCTTACTACCGTTAAAAAATACAGAAAAGTCTATCGCGGCAATATCATTATCAATAAAGGTTTCGACAAACAAACCGGTGAACAGGTTATCCGGGATGGTATTGCCGACCTCGTTGCCTATGGAGCGCCGTTTATTGCTAACCCGGACCTGGTGGAGCGTTTCCGGCACAACTTACCGCTTGCCACTCCTGACCCGGATACCTTTTATCAGGGAGGGGAAAAAGGGTATATCGACTATCTCACAATTCAATAATTAATAATAAACAAATGAAAAAGACAGTTTTTATTACCGGAACAAGCACCGGGTTTGGTAAATTAACAGCTATTACTCTATCCAAAGAGGGTCATACTGTCATAGCTGGTATGCGTAATACAAAAAGCACAAATGAAGGTGTCACAAAGGAATTGTCCGCATTTCCCAATATAGAAGTTGTCGATATCGATGTAACAGATGACATTTCAGTGACCGCGGCATTTGAACAGACGCTTAAGAAGCATGGTAAAATAGATGTGCTCGTCAATAATGCCGGAGTTATAGGGCTCGGGTTATTTGAGGCTTTTTCTATTAACCGGATCCGCCAGATGTTTGAAGTCAATTTTTATGGAATAATACGCACTTACCAGGCGGTATTGCCGGGTATGCGGCGTGAAAAAACTGGTCTGATCATCAATATAACATCTGGAGCAAGCGGTCATACGCTTCCATTTATGATTCCCTATTTAGCAACCAAGTTTAGTGTTGAAAGTATTACAGAAGGCTTACAGGATGAATTAAAGCAGTTCGGCATAGAAAACGTATCCATCCAACCCGGGGTTTATCCAACTGAAATGAGTGATGGCAGCAAGCCCGGTCTTAATGCCGACAGAGAAGAAATCGCTAAAGCGTATGACCCGATAGCTACTGAACAGTTCAACGCTCAATTCGGAGGCGGCCTCCTTGCAAAAATGAAAGAGTTCGATATGAATCCGCAAGTCATCGCAGACGGTATCCTGGAACTGATCAATATGAAAACGGGCAGCCGCCCGTTGCGATACCCGTTGGATGCTATTGCGCAGGGAACGGATATTGAGTTCATCAATGCCCGGGCTGATATTAAAGCCAAATGGCTTACAAAATACGGTGTCTGAGGCGGTTAATCGTTTTGTGTGGTAAGAGTGTATAATGCGGTGCAGTAGCGCCAGTGGATTTGTCAATCCTTACCTGATACCGTTGGGAAAAATGATGGGTGCGTTGCCGGGCAGCATGGGTAGATACGATTTATACCCGCAAAATATGGCTTTTAAAATAAAAAATCAACCGGTATGAAACGATCCGATTTTATACAAAAAAGTATGAGTGTGCTGGGCATGGCAGTAATCCCCTCTTATCTATTTGGGAAAAATAACTCTGCCGACCAATCTGTTTTTACAGTCATTAACAAAAACCAGACGATGAATACTCCAAAAACCGCAAAAGAATTGCTATTGGGTTACCTTGAAAATATCAATAACCCGGATAAGGCAATTGAGCTATTCGCCGAAGACGCTATCATAGAGCTGCCTTATATGGCGAGCCTGGGAAGGACCTGGCAGTGGCAAGGAAAAGAAGCTGTGCACAGTTTCCTTAAAAACATTCCAAAGTCATTTCCGGGTTTTGAGTTTCAGAATATACAGGTATACATTGATACGCCGGATCAGGCTTTCGGAGAATACGATGTACATTGTACGGTGGCTGCTACGGGGCGTCCTTACAATCAAAACTTTATGGGCAGACTTGTTGCTGAAAATGGCAAAATCAAGCTGTTGCGAGAAGCCCTGGATATGGTACAGGTTGCTAAAAGCATATTCCCTAACGGCGTAATTGACTTGCCCGGGAAAAAGTCAGAATAAGAAACATCGTTTTTTTTCCACTTTCTGGACTAATGAGTCTGGAAAGTGGATTTTTAAAAATTAACTATAAAATATTGAACAATGACAACGACACGGAAAATTGCCTTTATCACAGGTGCAGGAAAAGGAATAGGATTGGAAACAGCTCGTGGATTGGGCAATAAAGGTGTTCATGTGGTGCTCGGCGTCCGTAAACAAGCTCAGGGAGAGGCCGCATTGCAAACACTCAGGAGTGAAGGCATTTCTGCGGATTTGCTGATTTTTGAATTATCTAAAGCTGAAGACCAGCAGAAAGCATTTGATTTTTTGAACGAGCGGTTTGGCCGACTGGACATATTGGTCAATAACGCAGGCATATTCCTGGAAAGCGAAAGCACCTCTAAGCCCGTGACAACTACAGCTGCGACACTCGACATGGATACTTTACGCTCTCTTTTTGAAGTCAATTTTTTCAGCACGGTGTCGCTTACCCAGAAATTATTGCCATTGATTGAAAAGTCCACAGCCGGACGAATCGTAAATCTTTCAAGTATCAAAGCTTCCCTGGCATTAAATGCTACTCCAGGTTCATTGGTATACGATGTCAAGGCTTTTGGTTATGATGCCTCTAAAACTGCATTGAATGCCTTCACTATTCAACTGGCATATGCACTGAGAAATACTCCCATTAAAGTCAATGCTGTACATCCCGGTTGGGTAAGAAGTGCTATGGGAGGTCCCGCTGCCGACATGGATGAGAAGGAGGGTAGTGAAACCAGTGTGTATTATTCCCTGATTGACGAAAATGGCCCCTCAGGCGGTTTTTATTTCAAAGACGAAGTGCTGCCCTGGTAAACCTTTCCGGAAATACATTTTATCCTCCGGTAAGACCGCCGTCTTAATGTAATCCCCTTGCCTTAGGTTGAAAGATCAGCCTTTTTTCAGCTGCGCATGCCTGATGCGGCTAAGCGTTTCCCGGGATATGCCGAGATAGGCTGCTACCGTATGCAGCGGCAGACGTCTGGACAGATCGGGAAATGAATCCACGAAATCCTGGTATTTTTCTTCAGAAGTATAGCTGATATTACTCTTTATCCGATCATGACTATCGTAAACGGTGCTCATTATCAATTTGCCCATGTACGATTTAAGGGCCGGGATTGACTCATGCAATGTCGCGAACTGCGCCTTTGCCCATAACAGCAGCACAGAGGGCTCCAATGCCTCGATACTGTATTTAGCCGGTATTCCCTTACTAAAACTCACCAGATCGACAGCCCAGCTGTTCTCGGGCGAGAAGCGCATGATATATTCCAGGCCATTATCCCGCACGAAACAGGTCTTTAAAAGACCTGTTGCAACAAATCCCTTGTACAGACAAACCTCTCCTTCTTTTAACAAGCGCTCTTTGCGTTTCAGTTTTTTCACGGTAGCCAGTGCACGTACCTGGCCGATCTCTGCCGGCGTGAGCTTGACTACGGTCGCCATATAGTTTTCAAATTCTTCGAACATATTTGGCAAATTTAGTCAAATGCCCCAAAACTGTGTCAAATGACCTTGTTTGGAAGTGACCTTATAAGGGAAATTTGCACCATAAAAGCAGTTTTTGCAAATAAACCATCAAAATTTCAACTATGCGTGTTTTTATTACCGGAGCCTCTGGTTTTATTGGCTCCGCCATCGTAAAGGAAATGATCGAAGCCGGGTATGAGGTTTCAGGGCTTGCTCGTTCGGAGGCTTCCGCGCAGCAGCTTACTGCCCTTGGGGCTGGGGTGCATCGGGGTGATCTGGACGATATTGGCAGCGTTCTTAAAGGCGCAGCAGCTTCGGACGGCGTAATTCACTGCGGTTTTAACCACGATTTTTCAAAGTTTAAAGAAAATGCCGAAGCAGACAGACGTATCATCGAGGCAATGGGCGACTTGCTGGCTGGTTCCGACCGCCCGCTGGTCGTGACCTCCGGCACCGGTGTGTCTGCTACGCCCGGGCAGATCAGGACGGAGGATGATCCTTTCCGCCTTAGCTCGGACCTGTCTCCGCGCATGGCTTCCGACGAAGCCGCCGATGCAGCGGCTGTCAAAGGAGTAAGAGCATCGGTCGTGCGTCTGCCACCTTCTGTCCATGACCGGGAAAAACTGGGCTTTGTCAGCTATCTGATCGAGCATGCCCGTCAGAAAGGGGTATCTGCCTATATCGAAAATGGAATGAACCGCTGGCCTGCGGTTCACCGCCTGGATGCCGCCAGAGTTTTCCGTCTGGCCTTTGAAAAAGGGGATAAAGGCGTCGCTTACCACGCTGTCGGGGATGAAGGGATACCCTTCAGGGAAATTGCCGAAATCATCGGCCAGCGACTGAACATTCCTGTCATATCGCAAACGAAGGAAGAAGCCGCAGCGAATTTTACCTGGATGGCGAATGTCGTAGGGCTCGATTTTCCTGCCTCCGGCAAGCTGACGCAGGAATGGCTGGGATGGAAGCCGACTCATCCCGGGCTCCTTGCCGACCTGCGTCAGGCGGTGCAATTTGAAAAGTAAAGATTCCCCGAATTACTCGTCATTTCAACTGTCACGGTGGACCCGGCATTGGCAGGATAAAGCAAAAAACCTTTTTGGGTGATCCGTATTTGTTTGAGCCGGTAATAATCATAACCATCCAATGGCCCTTCATCCGTCATCTTCGGCAGTTAATCTGTAAATTACCAACTTCAATGCCATCCTCGCGTAACGTTATTAACTGCAATTCATTTTTTGTAGCCTTGACTTTGATAACTGTTCTTTCACCCACCAAGGGGCCACCTCCGATTACTAATGGATAATTGTGGGTCGCCGGATCGGCAGGGTGAATAACATATCTATGAGTATGCCCGCAAATCAGCAAATCAATTTTGCCTTTGTTTAATAATGGATTAAACAATTCGCGACAATGCATGGTGCCGTGAGAGTCTCCCGATCCAAATAAGGGTATATGCATCATAACGACCCGGAAAGGGGCATTTTTAAAAGAGGCTGTTTGTATTTCCTTTTCCAGCCATTTGGCCTGTTCCTCTCTATAGCTATCGAAAGCAGCCAGGCCACTATATTCTTTATGGTTGTCTTCCTTATCTTCCCCGGTGTCAAGTATTACGAAATGGACGGGGCCCCGGGTAAAAGAAAAATAGTATCGGTCTTCGGGATTATCGAAATAATGATAAAGCTCCCGGGCAAATTTGCCGCGGGTCTCATGATTGCCCCGAGTATATAAAAAAGGAATTCGGGAAGCAAACGCATTAGTCAAAGGCGTTAGCAAATGATCAATGATCTGTTGTTGGTCTGTCTGAAAATCGAACATATCCCCATTTAGAAAAACAAAATCATAGCTATAGTTTACTATAAGTGAGAATAACAGCGGAAAAGAAGCCGGCCGGTCATGGATATCATTCAGGACAATCCAGGAAACTTCCTGCTTCTTTGCATCA
>JAATFV010000166.1 GCA_015655015.1 Chitinophagales bacterium
AAGCTGAGTGAGGAATTCCAGGTGGAGACCAATGCGCGGGAAAATAAGTTCGGCTATAATAAGATAGAGATCGTGAACGGGGACATAGAGACTTTCCGGCTGATCATGCTGAATGTCAGCCAGTCGGTAGCGCTGGATTATTATTCCGAACAGACCAATCTGCTGCTGGAAGAAACCAATTATCATACGCAAAGTCTTGAAAAAAAGGGAAGACTGGATATTTCGGGGGGCAACCTGAAGAAGTATATCGGCAAGACGCTCAACCTGAAAAACCGCATATCTGAAAATCTCTACATATTTGATTCTCCTCCCGAGACCTGGGAAAATGAGAATCTGAACAAGATCGATCTGGGGCTTAAGCGGACCTTTGACCTGCAGGAACGATTCCGGGATATCCGGGAGGGGCTGGAGATCATTAAGGAAAACCTGGAATTGTTCAAGGATCTTTTACAGCATCGCAACAGCACTTTCCTGGAATGGATCATTATCGTCCTTGTCTTTTTGGAGGTCTTGAATTTGCTGATCGACAAGATCTTTAAGTTCCTTTAAGACCGCAAGCGGGGATAACCTGAAGACCGCAAGGGGTAAGCTGAGGATGGTAAGGCAGATAACCTGAAGACGTCAACGGACGTGTAACCTCAAGGCAGTAACAGGCGTATAACCTATACGTATATCTTACACATTAAGCTTTTCGGCCGTCTTTTTTCTTACAAATCAGTTATATTATGATATTATAAATATGTGTTTAACATATTTATAATCAACTTCTTGTGTTTTATATAGTCCTGTTCTTGTCGCTTATTTCTTATACTATAGGAATATAAGTTGCTTTTCGCTCTTCCAATTTTTTCCTTTGAGCTATAATTTTTTCAGGAATTTATTTGCCGTCCCTGAAGAGTTAAGTGCATTCAATTATTGCTTGTTATATGAAACCGAACCAAAACAACGCTGGCTTTTGTATCAGCCTTTCTGTCGGGAATGGTCTCATCCGGGGACCTTCCGTTTCCTCTGCTTTTACGCGGTTACGCTCCATTTTTATGTGGTTACGCTCAATTAAGCCGGATCGTCCATTTATTTTGTTGCGCTCAATTAAGCCGGATCGCCCGTTTACTTTGTTCCGCTCAATTATATCGTCGTGTTCATTTACTTCATTTAGGCTATGTCATTATGTTCATTTCCATGGGGTCAATCATTTATTCCATTTCGATACCATCTACCATTTTTTAAACAAAACAAATGCTGTTTATGACAAAACTAAGATTGCTGCATAAAATGCTATTATGCCTTTTTTTCCTGCTGGTTCTGCGAGGCGTGCATGCGCAGGACAAGACTGTTACCGGGACGGTGACCGATGAAAAGGGGGGAGGGCTTCCGGGGGCTACTATTAGGGTCAGGGGAGCTGAAAAGGGCGTCAATTCGGATGCAAACGGTAACTTTTCGCTAACGGCGCCTGCCAGGGCTACCACACTGGTGATCTCTTATGTCGGGTATGAAACACAGGAGATTGCGATAAAGGGGACGAGCCCTTTCCAGATTGCTTTGCAGCCCGGCAGGGGGAGCCTGAATGAGGTGGTCGTAGTCGGGTACGGCACCCAGAAGCGCCGGGATGTCACCGGCTCCGTATCTTCCGTACGAGGTGCGGCCATCAAAGATCTGCCGGTTACCAGTGTGACGGCCGCGCTGCAGGGCAGGGCTGCCGGGGTAGAAGTCATTGATAATTCAGGTCAGCCCGGGGCGTCGACGCCTACGATCATCATCCGGGGTCTTTCTTCCCTGCACCAGCCGGCGCCGTTGTATATCATTGACGGCGTAAGGCAGCCAGCCGATAACATCGTCATGGGGAACAGTGTGCCGGGGTTTAACCTCAACATCCAGGACATTGCCTCGATCGATGTGTTGAAAGATGCCAGCGCTGCCGCCATTTATGGATCGGCCGCTGCGGGTGGTGTCATCGTCATCACCACCAAAAAAGGGGCGGGCGCCCGGCCTTCGGTGAATTTCAGCGCACGGTATGGTATTACTAAGCCTAAGCTTGTGACTGATCTTTTGCGCAAGGACGATTATATCAAACTGCAGAACGTCATCAATTCCGCTTATTTCAAAGGCGCTGCTCAGACGGATACCCTGCCTGATGTAGACTGGGTACATGCGTTATATGGCAATGCCTACGAGCAGAACTATAATCTTTCCGTGAACGGTGCATCCCCCACCGTCAACTATCTTTTATCCGGGTTCTACAATTCGCAGAAAGGGATCTATATCCGGAACTATTCGAATATAGGAGGGGCGCGTATCAATACGGATTATAAATTGGGGAATTTCATCAAGATTGGGGAGCAAATCAATTTCTCGCAGCGTAAGACGGCTCCGTTAGTTGGAGCGGAGGCACAGCTGCATAATGCTCCCTTCCGTACAGCTCCGATCATACCTATTAAAAACGGGGACGGGACCTGGGGCACGGTGCCTCCCGGTTATGGCATCAAGTTCGGGGCGCCTAACCCCGTGGGCAGTGCGGAATCCGCCCAGGCGGAAGACATACAGAATAATTTCCAGGGAAATGTCTATGCGGAAGTGAAATTGCCTTTCCACCTGAATTTCCGAACGACGCTGGGATATTCTTATTACCAGGAGAACCAGGATTATTACCAGTTCCCATTTAATTTCGGGGCTGTTGTACAAGCGACGAATTCCCTGAATAAAATGTTTTTCGGGAGCAGTCAGCTGCTGACCAATTATGTATTGACCTACGACCAGGCATTCGGCAAGCACAATCTGACAGCGGTGGCCGGTTACGAGCAGATCACCGGTAAATACAATACCCTGAATACAACGGTATCGTCCAATGGTCTTCCGAATTATTCCATCATTACTACTTCTCAGTCTACTACGACGGCTACTGGTGCGTATGATCCCAACAACCTGGTCAAGTCTTACTTCGGGCGGTTGAACTACAACTATGATAACCGCTATTATTTGTCCGGATCTATCCGGCAGGATGGCAATTTCACCGTATTCGGCCCTGACAAGCAGCATGGTGTGTTCTGGTCGGCGTCTGCGGGCTGGAATATAAGCGAGGAGAACTTCTTCAAATCCGCCCTGCCTGTCTTCAGCCTGTTGAAATTGCGGGGAAGTTATGGAGAGCTGGGTAACAGCGCCGTGCCGCCATATACCTATGCGCAGTTCTACGGTCAGTATTCCGGAGTAGCAGGGTTTGGGAATACGTCTGTTAATGCGGCGAATTTTGCACCCGGCGCTCCCTTGTATATAGGTTCCTCGATCAATACCATTCCTAATCCTAACCTGCATTGGGAAACGGTGAAGGAAGGCAATGCCGGCATAGACGGAGAATTATTGAATGGTAAGGTATATTTCAGCGTCGAGTATTACAACAAGACGACGAAGGATATGCTGTATGCGTTACCTCTTCCGCCCAATTCAGGGTATTCAGCGCCTTACTTTACCAATATCGGCAGTGTCAGCAGCAAGGGATGGGATGTTCTGCTGGGCTATAAGGACAAGTCGGGCGATTTTGGATATGATGTAAGCGCTACGCTGGGCTTTAATAAGAACAAGGTTACGAGTCTGGATGGCATTGCTACCGATGCGTTATATGACGGTTACAACTATTACAATAATGGCAATGAGGGTTATGGGGTAATGGCTAATCAGCCGATCACTATTACTAAGAATGGGCTTCCATTCGGATCTTTTTACGGGTATAAGGCGGTCGGTATCTTCAAGACGGATGCGGAGGCTGCGGCGAGCGCTCAGCCCAACGCCAAGGCCGGAGACCTGATCTTCGCCCATGATCCCAAGAATGGCGCCACGTTGAGCGGCAGTGATCAGCAGGTGCTGGGTAATCCCAACCCAAAGCTGGTGTATGGGATCAATATCCGGTTGAACTATAAAGGGTTTGATCTGGCTATGTTGTTCAATGGCGTGGCCGGTGTGCAGCTGTTCAATGGGGTAAAGGCCTATGAGCTGTTCCCTTTCCAGAGTGACGCGAATGTAACCAGCAAGGCGCTGGGCGACTCCTACTTTGGCAGCAATGGGCTGACGGGGCAGCCCCGGATGGGGATCTCCAATTCGGATGGCACTTACACCTTTGATCCCAACGGAAATTACACCAAGCCGAACAGTTATTTTGTGGAGAGCGGCAGTTATATCAAGCTGAAGAATCTCCAGCTGGGCTATTCTTTCTCCAATAGCGTTATGGACCGGATAAAGATTAAAAGCGCCCGTCTGTTCGTGATGGCCAATAACCTTTTCACCATTACGAAGTACTCGGGGATCGATCCTGAGGTGGGCAGCGGTTTCTCGCACCAGGCGTTGAGCGGTTATGTGGGCAATTCGATCGGCGTTACTACCCGTGGCCTCGATGGGGTGTCGCAGTATCCGCAGACGCGGATTTATTCTGCGGGAATCGATCTTAATTTTTAATCCAGCTGAACCACTATTTAAATTTTATAAAAATGTTTACAAAAATAGCGATACTCATTTTACCGGCGGCCCTGTTCTTTGCGGGCTGCAGAAAGGACCCTTCCCAGGTGTTGCCTACCAATCAGTATTCGGTGACCAATTATCCCAATACGATCGACGGGTTGAACAGCGTGCTGGCTACCGGTTATTCGGCTCTCCGGGACGCGAATATGTTTGGGTTTAATTATCTGCCCAAGGCGATGGCCAATTGTACGCATGCGGCTGATGACGGGGGATTTGATGCGGGATGGACGGAAATGTGCAAAACGGATCTCTCCATTTCGAATTCTTATGCCTTAGGTGTCTGGCAGGTCTGTTATGCGGGCATCAAGAATTGTAATATGACGCTGCAAGCCACGGATGTGTATATGACCAAATATGCCCAGTCAGGGGATCAGGAGCCGGTGGACCTGATCAGAGGGCAGGCGCATTTTCTTCGCGCCTATTATTACTTTCAGCTGGAGACCTTATTCGGAGAGGATAATGTCCCGGGCGGGGCAGGTACGCTGGGTGTACCGATCGATACGGTGCTGAGCACGAGCCTGGCTAATTCACAGGTAGCGCGGGCTTCTATACAGGAGGTATGGACTTTGGTTGAAAACGATCTTACCCAGGCCGCAAGCCTGCTGCAGGGGCAGGTCTGGACGGGCAACGAGAAAGGCCGGGCGAGCGAATGGGCGGCCAAGGGACTGTTGGGCAAGGTGTATGTTTTTACGAAGGATTATCCGAAGGCCAGGACTACTTTGCTGGATGTGATCAACAACAGTGGGAAAACGCTGATGCCTTATGACAAATACCGGGATGCGTTCATCGGGATCAGCGCCAATGAATTCAATGAAGAATCCCTGTTCGAATTGAATATCGATTATGCCGCCAACGGGCAATATGGGATCTATGGTCCTGCGCCCAATGCCACGAGCCTTAACGGACTGATATGGTCTCCTTTTGTATTGGGGGACGATGGTAAGGAGAATGACGCGATCGCGCTGGGGTATGGGAATGAGGTGATCCATGACAAGAATATCGTCCGGTTTGGGTTTCCGCTCGGCACTTATAACCTGGTGCCTAATCCTGCGTACAATCCTGCCAAAAAAGCCACGCCTTCCAATCCCGAGCTGATCATGGACCCGGTGTATAAGCAGAATTCGCTGCTGGTCAGGGCCAACAAGACTGCTGACCCCCGTCTTTATGTGAACACATTACAGCCCTGGGTGGATTCAGCCGTCAATACGCCGGCGGCGGGTTATAATCCCGGGACGGTTCCGACAGCGGGGTTTGTTCCCGTGTCCAGGCCGGGGGGGACGCCTAATCCCAATGCCTATCAATGGAGCTTCCGGAAATATGCTCCCATTTTCGCTAATGTGAACAATGTGCCCGGAGGCCAGGCGGATGGGGCCAATCTCTATTTGCTACGGTTAGCCGATGTCTATTTATTGTATGCGGAGGCTTGTATCAACACGGCTGATGGGGTGCAGGGCCTTGAATATCTCAATAAGGTCAAACGCCGGGCGTATGGGTATAATGTGGATGCGGTTTCCCCGGTAGACTATGCGAGCCTTACGAGTCCGACTGCTGCTGCGACTGCGAATGACCCGGTGTTAGGCGGCAATCCGTTGTATTATGAGCGGTGGGCGGAGTTGTTCAATGAAGGGCATTGGTGGCAGGATATCTGTCGCTGGCATCTGGGGAAGTCGGAAGCTGCTTTTTTTGTATCGAACCAGGCTACCGGCTCTCTTCAGTTCCCTGATAAATCTTATACCTGGCCTATTCCTCTTCTGGAGATCAATGCGAATTCTAAAATTGCCGGGCAGCAGAATCCCGGGTATAATTAAACGTTTTGACCGGGGCAATACCCCCGGTGTTATCCCAAATCCCGCGTCACGACTGTAGTGCCTTCGGGTACTGCAGTCGTGCTATTATTAAAGAGCGTTCATTGAAAATCGTTTATATTATGCTACCCTGTAAAGTTGTTTTTTGTTTTTTGTTGATGGTCTTTTTGCATCCTGCCCATGCGCAGCGTACAGAGAAGGCTGAGATGAAGAAGGTGCGGCTCACTTTTACATTGGACAAGGATGGAGCTCCTTTTTACGAAGTCGCCTTTAACGGCAAGCCGGTGCTGCTGTCTTCGCGTCTTGGATTTGTATTGAGCGGGGATAGTGTCTTTTATAAAGGGTGGCAGTGGAAGGGGATGGAGCGAAGGTCTGTGGATACTGTCTGGCAGCCTGTGTGGGGAGAGACGAAGGAGATCCGGGACCATTATGAGCAGCTGATTGTCCATTTGGAGAAGGGCATTTCTGCCGGGGGCGGGGGTGCTGCGGCAATGGAAAGTCTTCCGGGGCGGCGGCTGGATATTGTTTTCCGGGTGTTCGAAGACGGGGTAGGTTTTCGCTACGTGTTTCCCCGGCAGCCCGGTCTGAACTATTTTGTCGTCTCTGATGAGCTGACGGAGTTCCATCTGGCCGGTGATCATAAGACTTTTTGGATACCCGGGGATTATGACACCAATGAATATCCTTATACCACGTCGAAGCTCAGTGAGATCGATAATAGGGAGATGGTGGAGAAATCCACGGATATTGCCGTGCGCGTGGCGCCGGATCCCTATGCGGTACAAACGCCCCTGATGATGAAAAGCGCTGAGGGGTTGTATATCAATATTCATGAGGCGGCCCTGGTAAATTATCCGGCGATGCAATTACATGTGGACCGGGGTTCGTTCACGCTGACTTCCCGTCTTGTTCCCGATGCGGTGGGCAATAAGGCGTATTTGCATGCGCCCTTTTCTACGCCCTGGAGAACGATCATTATCAGCGATAAGGCGGCGGATGTCCTGGCTTCTAAAATGATCCTGAATTTAAATGAACCTTCGAAGATCGGGAATACAGGCTGGATACACCCGATGAAGTTTGTGGGGGTATGGTGGGAAATGCAGACGGGTAAAAGCACCTGGAGCTATTCTGATTTCCCGGATAGTGCCGGGCCGGGCGGCGGTCTTATTCCCAACGGACGGCATGGGGCCAATACGGCTAACGTCAAGCGCTATATTGACTTTGCTGCAAAGAACCATATCGGGGGCGTGCTGGTGGAGGGGTGGAATACGGGCTGGGAAGATTGGTTTGGCAACTGGAAAGAAAATGTATTTGATTTTGTCACGCCCTATCCTGATTTTAATACCAGGGAGATCACGGACTATGCCCATTCGAAAGGGGTGCAGATGATCATGCATAATGAGACGTCGGGTTCGGCCACCAATTATGAGCGGCAGATGGATACGGCCTTCCGCTATATGAACCGCTGGGGTTATACATCTGTAAAGACGGGTTATGTAGGCCGGATCATTCCCCGGGGAGAGTTTCATGACGGGCAATGGATGGTGAATCATTATGTGCGTGTGGCCGAAAAGGCTGCCTGGTATCATGTTATGCTGGATGCGCATGAGCCGGTGCGTCCGACGGGGCTGCAGCGTACTTATCCCAACTGGCTGGCTTGCGAGGCTGCCCGGGGGAATGAATACAATGCTTTCAGCAATGGGAATGCCCCGGAGCATGAGACGATCCTTCCGTTCACCCGGCTGATGGGCGGTCCGATGGATTATACGCCGGGCATATTCAGGCTGAAGGGATATTCCGGCGTGGAGGGCCGGCAGGTGCATACGACCCTGGCCAAGCAGCTGGCTTTATACGTGACCATGTATAGTCCCCTGCAAATGGCGGCGGATCTGCCGGAAAATTATGAATCGCATGCGGATGCTTTTCAGTTCATTAAGGATGTGCCGGTGGATTGGGATGATACCAGGGTCCTGGAGGCAGAGCCTGGCGATTATATTACGATTGCCCGGAAGGAAAAGGGGAACAACAGCTGGTACCTGGGCGCCATCACGGATGAGCATAGCCGTACTACCAAATTGTCGCTTGGTTTTCTGGATAAGGGGCGGCGCTATCAGGCCATTATCTACAAGGATGCGGGGAATGCCCATTGGAAGAACAATCCGGAGGCGTATATGATCGAAAAGAGAATGGTGGATAGTAATTCGGTGCTTTCGATACAGCTGGCGGAAGGCGGGGGAATGGCTGTCAGCATCAGGGAGCTCTGAGCTGGTATATGGAGTTCTGCGCTGATGTATGGAGTTCCGGGCTGGTGTCACAAGTTCTGAGCTGGTATCACAGCGTTCTGATCTCCATGATCCGGTGTTCGAATTCTTCATTGGGAACGATGGATTTGTTCTTGATCTTTGTTTTGTAGGTATTGATAGTATTGACGGAGTATTCCAGGATACGTGCTATTTTTTCATTTTCATGGATGCCCATCCGGATCAGGGCGAAGATCCGAAGGTCCGTATTCAGCAGTTCATGATCTTTCAGCTGTACCTGGTCTTCTTCCTGGAACAGGGCATTGAAGGCTGGTATAAAATCGGGGAAGAGTTTCAGGAATATCTTATCGAAATTCCGGAGAAGCTCTTCCTTTTCTTTTTTCAGGTTGATATTGTTTACGACGGCGATGATATCTTCCCATTTGCGATAAGCTATTTTCTGCTCCAGTGATTTCTTGAATTTCTCCATTTTGGAGAAGAATTCGGAGTCGGCATTGAAGAAATAGCCGATATATTCTTCTTTGATCTTATTGGCTTCCGACAGTTTGTAGTTGGCTTCCACCAACCGTTGGTTGATAGCCTGTTCCTTGATATGGGCTTCGGTGATCACTTTTTTTGCCAGCTTTAACTTACCCACCTGCCGGAAAATGATGATGGCCAGGATGATCACCAGCAACAGCAGCAGGGTGGTGATGACAGAGTAGGTGACTAGTGTTCTTTTCTCTCCTTCGACACGGCTGATCTTTTCTCCTTCGATCAGGGGTAAGATAGCGCTGACCTGTACCTTTCTTTGGCGGGCGCCGTAGAAGCTGGCATCCCGGATGGCGGCTTCTATATAGGAGGAGGCGTTCTTTACATCTCCTTTTTTGTAAAGGATCTGGGCGAGGTTGAACATGGCGGCTGTCTCCTTGGTGGAAGATTTTATATCCGCGATGGCGGCTTGTATCAGCAGGGGAACGGCCATATCTGCCTGGCCATTATAGATATAGATGTCACTCAGGGTGGAGGCGGCAATGGCCAGCTGGTGCCAGGAAAGGTCCTGCCGGCGCAGCAGCTCCCGGAGATCTGCCAGGGCCTCCGTCCGGGCCCCGGATTTTATTTCTTTTAGTCCTTTGAAATAAGAGGCGTGGAAGGAGCCGGGAGGATAGAGCTGCAGGGCGGAGTCCATATAGCGATTTCCTTTCTCCGTGTAGGCGGGGGTATTATAGGTGTCATTGTCGAAATCTCCCAGGTCATAATAGTAGCGGCCCATCAGCGCATAATATTCTGCCCGGAGGCTGTCGGGGGCTCCGTTGGTATTGATCTTATTCAGGGAATCCAGTGTTTCTTTGAACATCCCGGAGGATAGGAGGGAAAATCCAAGCTTGAGCCGGGCGGACAGGATCCGTGATGGGTCGTCTAACCGGAGGGCAGTTTCCTGCAGTTTCCGTGCATAGTGAAAGGCGGAATCATAATTAAAGACTTTGTATTCTTCGTATAACCGGAGGTGCCTGGAAAAAAGGATGGGGAGGTCTTCGTTCGGGTTGTCCTTGTTATCGGCAAAAGATGCTTTTAGAAGCGCTATTTTCTTCAATTTTTCCTGATCGTACCGGGCAGAGGATTCAATAGCCTGGTTGAGTTCGTTCAGGGAGCTTTCGGCAGGGGACTGGCTTCGGGCGGCCAAAGAGAGGACCAGGGATAGCGTTACAGGCAGCAGTCGTTGGACCAGGTTCACGGTTGAGTTTTTAAGTTATTCGTAAAAACGGACGGAGTCCGGTTCACTTATTAAACTCAAATGTAAATAAAAAAAAAGCCCAGATAAAAATCCAGGCCGTTGCTAAAATCCAATATCCTATTAAAAGCCAATTATACTTAGGCAAATTTTAGTCCAATTAGATTTCCCTTTGATTTCCCGCTTACAGATACCTGATACCCCGCTAGTTGAGGAAAAATGTGGATTTTTTTCCTCAATGAGTCCCTTTTTTTCTGCATTTTTTGGAGGGTATGGAAGGGATGGTTATAAGACTTTGAGAGTACGCCTGCGGCGATTTTTGGTGTAATTTTGAGCTATGGGTACCCAACAAGATATACTATACCTGAAAGAGGCAGTGGAACTTGCCAGGCAGGGGGTGGAAAAGGGGGCAGGGGGGCCTTTCGGCTGTGTCATCGTGAAAGAGGGACAGGTGATCGGAAAGGGCTGCAACCGCGTTACTTCCTCGAATGACCCTACCGCTCATGCTGAGGTGGTAGCAATACGGGATGCCTGTCAGAAACTGGGTGATTACCAGTTGACGGGCTGCGATGTCTATACTTCCTGCGAGCCCTGTCCGATGTGCCTGGGGGCGCTCTATTGGGCAAGGCCCCGGCGGGTGGTCTATGCTTCGACACGTGATGAAGCTGCGGGCGCCGGATTCGATGATGCGTTCATTTACCGGGAGATCAATCTCTCCATAGCGGAAAGAAAGATCCCATTTGATTATCTGGCTCTTACGGAAGCTGTTGCCTTATTCGGTCTCTGGAAAGAAAATGGGAATAAGAAATTGTATTGAAACTGGCAGGATGGGTATGGGTGAAAAAGAAGGCCCTGCTCATCATGGAGCAGGGCCTGGTCAATGGGGGGGCGGTTAACTAATTATTTTTTTGCTGTTTTTTGATAGACTTCCCAGTCATTTCCATTAGAGCGCAGGACCATTTTTGAGTCGGCGTCTTCCAGGGAAACATAATAGCAGTTCTGGGTATCTCCGTTCAATTCGAAAAGTTCCGTGATCCAGTAGCTGCTGTAATTCTTTTTCAGGTCCATCATCAATTCGAGCGGCAGCTGTGAAGACAGGATATTCCTTGTTACTGCCAGCAATTCACCGTTATCGGAATAGAAGGCAAAGAGGACCATGTCATTCATTTTGAAAGTGATTTTCGTGAAGTGCCTGTTGACTTCCGAGCTGATCAATTTCGCGTTCCTGAAATCCTTTTGGAAGGAGAGTTCAATTTGTTTGTCCAGCGGGTCGGCGGCGGCCGATACGGTGGGTTCAGTTACCGGTGCTGCTGCGAAGCTATAGCTGAGAGTGACAGTTAATAATAATGCCAATGTGAAGGCGATCTTTTTGCTCCTGGCAGAGAGTGTCTGGCTGAGGAGAGTGTTTGTCTGTTTCATAACTTTATTTTTTAAGATTTTTGGTTGAATACTCTTGGTTTGCATAACAAAGATAATGTTTTAGATAGGTACTATACAATGCATAGTACATTGAATGGCATAATACTATTATGAACGGTAATAATTGAGGGATGAGCTGCGTCTTCCTTTGTTGCAGCTGGTTTTTTAGTTGAAATTCTATATTTATTCATGGTGAACTTTTTTAAAACTGCCGGTTTGGACGGGCATGGAGGTAGATGCCAGCGCGATGCCACGTTATTAATATATTGATAATCATTGCTTTGTATTTTTTTGACCTTTTGAGGATTGTACAATAATGATACAACGGCTGTTCGGTTATGTCCAGATAGATGGGCTGGGATGGCGGTAGGAGCCGCCAGGTGGGTGCTGGTTTAATATTAAAGATCCGCCTATTTTATAATTCCTTTTGTTATTCGGCTTTAATTGTTATTTTTAACCGCTTCATTTTGGTTACGGCGGTGTATATTCTCCTTTGTTTTTACTGCCTGTAGCAATCTTTTTATTGCATCTGTTCAGTTGTTAGTTGGTTTCTGTCAGTTGTTAGTCTGTTTCTTAGTATTTAGCAATCGTTTTTTTGTTCGCTTCAGGATTTTTAGTCAATAATTTAAAACGTTCACTGTTTAAAATTTTAACTATGAAGCTATCTGATTTCATTGCTTTGGAAGAAGAGGAAAAGAGACTTGCCATCCGCCATGTCGGTGTGTTGGTTGCAAAAAGAAAAGATTTGGATAGCCTGGTCTTTCTATTTCAGGTAGGCAGCTATTATGTTGAGGCGATCTGTGACCGGGAGGATAGGGCCGTTAAGGAATACAGGGTCTCCGATAATGTCAGGTTCCTGCATCCTTACCTGGAGAGTATCCGGATAGATGAGCTGCTTCATTAGGCATCAATGCGGTTTGCCTTTCTTTTTTAGATCCCGGAATTCGGATGGGGTTAAAGAAAATTTTGATTTAAAGATGGTCGAGAAATACGCTTGTGAGGAGAACCGACCTCGTAGGCGATCTCAGACATGGAGAGGTCTTCGTTGAGCCGCACGAGCCTGGCTTTTTGCATACGGATGGTCAGGATATAATCATTGCCGTTGAATCCGGGAAGGGCTTTTACTTTCCTGTAAAGCTGCACCCTGGAAATGCCTTTTTCCTGAGGTATTCATATGTGTAAATAATCGGCCCATGAGCCTGGAAAAGCTGATCAGGCCTTTTGAAAATAAAAGTAAACATTTCTGCGTAATCGGATAATCCATCAAAATAGCGGGATTGATCATTTTGCGCGGGAGGTACTTGCATTAACTTTAATCATTTATGCGGCAAAGGGTAAAAAGTGGTTGGACGCGATATCTTTATTTTATGCAACTATTACAGAACTAGGTTATTCTCAAGCAGTGTCTATATGAAGCTCATCTTTAAGCACCTGGTTGGCTTTTTTTTCGTTAGTGGAAGCATTTCGATCCTCCATGCCCAGGAGGGTGCATTGAGGCTTTGGTATGATCAACCCGCGGGACGATGGGAAGAAACACTGCCGTTGGGCAACGGAAGACCGGGGATGATGCCCGACAGCAAGATCAGCGATGAGACGATCGTGCTGAATGACATTACGCTCTGGTCCGGCGGTCCGCAGGATGCTAAGGCACATGAGCCTGCATCCCGCGTGTACAAGGTGGTCTATGGGCGGCATAACGAACTTGCTTACGATCTGGAAAATGGCACCTTTTCTCTTTCAGCCGACGGGACGACCCGGTTTTCCGACGTCGAAGCCAGTGTTCAGCTGGGTGATCGAATCCTCCATTCTACGGAATATACTTCCCGGCGCGTGGTCAGGGAGACGTTGTCCGATGGTTTCGGAAAAGGTGAAAAAATTACGGTCATCGGGACTGCATCCGGCATGCCGGTGATGCGCCAGGTTTTTTATGCGTATAGTGGAAGGAGCTATGTATTAATGGAGGTATCGCTCGAGGGGAAAGCCCTTGTCAGTAACAGCATGTCTCCCTTTAGCGGACGGATGGCGGTACGAGGCCACGCGAGGACCCTTTTCGTGCCATTCGATAATGACACGTTTATCAGCTACCTGTCCAATCCCTTGTCGCCGGATTCCACCAACACCAGCGCAGAAGTCGGAGTGGTGTATAGCAATTCGACCCGTAGCGGACTGATCGTAGGCTCCGTGGAGCACTCGGTCTGGAAAGCGGGTGTGGCGACAAAAGCCATTGGCGATACTGCCGGAAACATCAGGGTCTGGGGCGGCTATACGGAGAAAGCGGTAAACCGGGATGACATCCCGCATGGAGCGATCAAAGGGAACGTGATCAAATCCCCCCTGGTATTTGCCGGTTGTTACCCGGACTGGCGAACTGGAATGAAGGATTTCGCAGAGGCTAACCGGCTGAAAGAACCCCAATATATTTTCAAATGGAACAAACCTACCCCTGTGGGCTGGAACAGCTGGGGAGTCATGCAGGATCACCTGACGTACAACAAAGCGATCAGGGTGGTTGACTTTTTCGCGGATTCCCTTCGGACCTTTCGATCCGGGGGCACCGCCTTTATCGATCTGGATGCTTTTTGGGATTATATGGTCAAGGGAGGCACGCAAGGCGACTTCACCGTCATCAGGCAGTTTGCGGACTACTGTAAAAGCAAAGGGCTCCAACCGGGTGTCTATTTTGCGCCATTCGCCGACTTCGGCTATAAACAAGGGGGGGACCGTCTTGTGGAAGGCTCCGCATACAGGTACAAAGATCTTTGGACAAAGGTCGGGAATGGGTACCATGATATCGATGGGGGCCGCTCGATCGATCCCACCCATCCTGGGACGCGGCAGCATATCGCCTATATGATCAGGAAGTTGAGGGACTGCGGCTTTACGATGATCAAGATCGATTTCCTGGGTCATGCTGCGGCGGAATCGACCGGCTTTTACGATACCACGGTGACTACCGGTATGCAGGCCTTCCGAATGGGCATGGAATACCTGGATGATCAACTGGGCGGGCAGATGCTGGTGTATGCGGCCATTTCGCCCAGCATGGCGACGAGCCGGTATGTTCATTCGAGAAGAATTGCCTGCGATGCCTTTAAGACGATCGAACATACGAAATATACTCTCAATAGCGTGACCTACGGATGGTGGCTGACGTGGCTGTACAATTATGTCGATGCCGACCATGTGGTATTAGATCATCAGACTGAAGGTGAAAACCGTGCGCGCCTACTGTCGTCAGTGATCACGGGCACGTTCATTACCGGGGACGACTTCTCCGTTCATGGTCCCTGGTCCGACAGGGCGCGGGCCTGGTATCAAAACCCTGCATTGCTAAAGGTGGTAAGATCGGGGAAAGCATTCGAACCGGTGGAAGGGGACATCGAACGGGGGGCATCCAATTTGTTTGTACGCAGGAACGGCAATAGGCTTTATTTAGCTATTTTCAACTATGATACCGAAGAGCGTTCTTTTCCGATAAATCTCCGTCGGCTCGGTCTTTCCTCTGCCCATTCCTATCAGGCGATCGATGTGTTGAATGGGGGCATGACGGTCGTCCGTGACCGGCAGGAAATACGGATCCCGGGTGCGGATGCTGCGTTATATGAAGTCTTATTACCTCAAGCCAAATGACATGTTCATCAGAGTCAATCTTACGCTTGCCTCGTCTATTTTAAATCCGGGACTCCCGGGCAAATGCAGTCGAAATATGGAGTTCTCATTTTCATATTGGCGCCAAAATCATTGACGAGCGGGACTTATTGGCCGCTATGCCAAAAATATCCGGGATTAATTGACCATTAAAGAGATTTCAAAACTTTCAGCCTGTATTAAACTAAGCGAGAAAATAAAAATGATCGACAAATCGTCGATCATTTAGTGGGGTCGTATAAGGCCATTCCGTGGAGATAGCCGGACTTCTATCGAACAATTGATTGGGCTCATGCGATTCATAGACACCCTTAGAGCTGTTTAAAATCAATTGGGAACAAACTGGGCGGATTGTTAAAGCCTACACATAAGATATTCATTTACTGCCTTTGGTCACTTGTATGCACGTCTAATGACTTTCCATTCCTTGAAATTATTAAAGAGGATTATTTGTTATATGCTTAATAGGTACGCCCTATTTTTTGGAGTGAGAGGAAATATTGCTTTTGTCAAAGCTGGTATTCTCCTTAAATATGTGAGCGAATTCCCTAACTGGCACAGCTTAATTTACGCTCCCCGATTTAATCCTGTTACCGATGGAAGTTTTGAAAGGTTTGTGCTGAATATTTTTTTTTGAGCCTTATTCTACTTTAAAGTAAAACACTTTCTTTTTCACTGCCGGATTGGCATAATCATCTATATTTCCGGGATTTACATAGGAAGATCTTATACCGTTCAGCAGGTCTTCATTACAATCCTGCAAATTAAAAAGGTAATCTATATCTGCCGGAAAGATGGAACTGTTGTAACAATTAAAAGTACGCACCGTAGGAGGGAAGTCAAGTGAATAGATGCCTGTGTGTCTTGGGGTTATTGCTGCCGAATAATGCAGATCGGGCCCGGTACCGCATGCCGTCACTTTTGTATCGAACCATGTTACACCAAATTCCTTGTCCGTTGGAGTTTGGACAAAAGTGAATCCATCATTGCTCGTAAAAAAATATCCGGGATCCTGTGCTGTTATTTTGAAGGTATCCATTCTGTCGAGATTGGCATGAATAGTATATCCAAGGGAGTCTGCCTTGACATAGCTATTGGTTACAGTATCGAATATCATTTTTGCCGTTTCCGTGAATCCGAACCGGATCGTATCACCCACATGATATACTTTTTTATAAGGGGATAGCTCCACCTTTTGAAGAAAATGATACTTAATAGGCAGAGTTGTGTAGGTTTTACAATCAGAATAGATATGTAAAGTGGCTATAAATACAAGGATTAAATTCCTGGTTAATGACCATCGTGGCATAGGGATAAAGATAATAGGATTTTTGTACCTTCATTACATTTTATTTTTTAGGGTGTTCGAAGTTCCCGACAGGGTAAGCCTTTGTCGCGCTTTTTCGGGTCGGCCGGATAAGATCTACTGAGATATCGACTGTAAGAATGACTATTATAATCGGTGCCAGCGAAAGGAATATAAGGAGTCACAGCAGATAGATTGGATCCCGAAGGGTAACAGGGGCGAATTAAAAACCATTCTGGAAACGGCGCCTGGCCGGATAGTGGCCGGATCTGAGCTGATCCGCTGGGGACTGCACTTTCAATGCCACACCCATTTTTATACAAATGTCTGCCGGGAGCAGTATTGTTTTTCTTATTACTATGGATATTTACCGCTAAAAGACGGCTAGTACCTGGTGGTGAAAATAGTAAAAAATCCGAATGGGTCTTACGTTGAATGGAAGGGTAGTAGCTAGCGCAACGAAACGTGGAATATTTCAGAAAGCTAAGATCCCTAAGAATTAAAGCATCTGCCTGCGGTTATTGTTTAATACATTTCAGCGCATTTTTCCTTTGTCTGATGAGCGCATTGTAAATGTTATCTAAGAATATTTTAAATTTTCCCTATGAAGCATCGAAAGAGTGATATTTTATGGAAGGTAGTCATGGAAGAGGTCTTTGATGATCTGTTGCGTTTCATTTTTCCTGACGCCGACAAGATATATGATATGGAACGGGGATTCGAGTTTCTCGAAAAGGAATTAGCGGAAATGTACCCGAAGCCGGAGAAAGTGACGGCTACCCGTTATGCCGACAAACTGGTAAAAGTATTCAACCGGAAGGGAAAAGAAGAATGGGTGCTCCTACATGTTGAAATACAGGGGGACACATCCAAACGCCTGCAGTTTTCGGAGCGAATGTATGAGTACTTCGTCAGGATCCGGGCCCGGCACCCGAAGACACCAGTATCGGCAGTGGCTATCTTTACGGGCCAATATGGGAAGAATATGCCGGATCGGTATACCTATGAATATCGGAGTACCCGGTTGACGTATGAATACCCGACCATTTCGATTCTGGATTTTCCGGACAAGGAGCTGGAGGAAAGCGATAATCCTTTTGCGCTGGTCGTACTGGCGGCGAAGACTTCGCTATTGGAGGGGAAGATTCCGGAAAAAGCATTGTTTGAACGCAAGGTGCTGATTGCCAAAAAGTTATTAGCAAAAGGCTATTCCACAAGGAAAATAAGGGCCATTTTTGTATTTTTGGAAAGTTACGTCCTCTTTAAGGATTCAAAAATGAATCGTAACTTTAGGAAAGAAATTAAGTCACAAGATAAAAATGATATTATGGGTATTGATGAATATCTGAAACAGGAGGGGAAAAAAGAAGGCCTGGCTGAAGGAATAAAAAAAGGGATGAAAAAGGGAATGGAAAAAGGGATAGAAAAAGGGATAGAAAAAGGACAGGAGAATAGTAGCCGTCTATTTGTGGAGAACTTATTGAAGGATGGCAACTTTTCCGTTGCCAAAATTGCTTCTCTGGCGAACGTTACCGTTGAGTTCGTGAGCAAGATTAAGAATGGATTAAAGGTTAAATAAACCACCTTATTTGAATGTTATATAAGCTGCCGGTTATCCTGGCGGCTTTTTTTGTCAGGTAAACCGAATACTATGGGAATCATTGAACAAGTGGCGGAAATTAAGGCTCAGAAATGGTAAAGCGATTGCTCATTGCTAACGAATTTGCAATTGAAAAGATTGCGGTCCTTGCCGGTCTTTCTGTAGCTTTTGTTAAGGAGGTGAAGCAGGAATTGCGTAAAGAAGCCGTACAGGGCTGATTATAAGAAATAGCGTCCTCCACAACTAATAATATTATTCAGACTGCCCCTACGGGCAGTTTTTCATTTTGTGGAGAAGCCAGGGGGCTAATCCCCTCATATCCCCTTAGAATTATGGAAAGCACCTGACGGACGGCCCCAGTGGATTTTCTAACCTGGAAAGCCGTACGAGATAAAATCAATGGTCCAGAAAAGGTTCGCGTTGCTTTGGATGCAAACTTTCCTCTTAGGGGTGTACTAAAATGCCATTGTGGGTCAATGCTTACCGGTGCTCCCAGCCGTAGCGCTAGTGGAAGCTATTACAATTATTACAAATGCAAGAGTAAAGGCCATAACAACATCAATGCGGAAAAGGCCCAGAAGCAGTTAGAAGAGGCTTTGAAATATATGAGTTTACCCAACCGGGTGGTCTCGCGAATTAAAGATGAGGCAGGCGAATATTTGGACAAGACCTTATGCGAGAATAAATTAATTGTATTCGAAAAGCGCCATCAGTTAAAAACATCAGAACAGAAATTGGATTCTCTGGAACTTAAATGGATAAATAATGAGGTGGGTGCCGATACGTATAATCGATGGCACGACGGTTTTGTGCAAGAGGTATCAAAATTGAGGGAGGAATTATCGTTGCTGGAAAGGGAGGGGAAAGAAGTACAATTTATGCTGCGAGACGATCTTTCTAAATTATCGGATCTTCGGTTCGTTTATAAGTCGGCATCTACTATTAGCGAGCAGCAGGAACTCCTGAGAAAAATGTTCGATCACCGGTTGTACTATCAAAAGGGGGTCTATCGAACTCCTTACATGATGTCCATCTTTCGACATAGTATATTGACACTCAGTGATAAAAAGTTGTTGGAAGTTGATAAAAAAAACGAAGCCGGACGCGAAGTCCGGCTAAGTGGAGAATACCGGAGTCGAACCGGTGACCTCTTGCATGCCATGCAAGCGCTCTAGCCAACTGAGCTAATTCCCCGTTTGGGAGTGCAAATATATAAGATTTTGGCGCAAAAAAAATTTTATTGCATAATTTTGGATACCCGGGCTTCCGGGGAAAAAGCAGGATATATATGGGAGTATGGCGACAAATAGCAGAATATCTCTACATTAAAAAAAGAGATCCCAATGAGGACCGTTCCGGCTGGTTGCGTTATATGCATGGGATAAACCGGATTTCCATTCTTATGTTCCTCACGGCACTGATCATTATCATTATCAAGGCGCTTTTTTTCAAGAGACATTAATTTACAGGCAGAGACGGGCAATGGTGTCGTGGACACGTGAAGGTGTTGTGCCGGATTCCGGGATCAGCCGCGCATAAACTGCAGGATGCTCTTTGCTGCATTGGCAGACGCATGGCCGCCCAGGCTCAAAAGGTCTTTCAGGTTCCTGTAATCTGTTTGGAGCTGTTGTTGGCGTGCCGGGTCATTGAGCAATCCGTCGAGCTCCTTTCGCAGGTTGGCCGGGTTGAGATCGTCCTGGATCAGCTCTTTTACTACCGGCTTGTCCATGATAAGGTTGACGAGAGAAATGTATTTCACTTTGATCAATCTTTTGGCTATTTGATAGGAAACGGAGCTGCCTCTATAACAGACTACTTCGGGTACGCCGAATAAGGCGGTCTCCAGCGTGGCGGTGCCTGAAGTGACACAAGCGGCGGCTGCCTTTAATAATAAAGCGTAGGTATCGTTACGAACGGAGGATACATTGGGATAGTTTTCCAGCAGGCTCGTATAGAAGCTGTCGTCCTGTCCCGGGGCCTTGGCTACTATGAATAGATGATCCGGGAAAAACCGGCTTACTTCCAGCATTATTGGCAGCTTCTTTAATATTTCCTGTTTCCGGCTGCCGGGTAAGAGGGCAATGATTGGCCGGGAGGTGTCGGCCAGGGGGGACGGGGAGCAAATAGTTTTGGGGGCAGGTGCTGTGCCGCCGGATGGGAGAGGGGGGGATTGGACGGATGGAGTATGTGTTTGGGGAAGTGTGGGGTGGCCGGATGAAGCCTGTGTTTGGGTAGATGCGGATTGTCCACTGGCGGCCTTGAGTTTGAAGCTGTCGATCACTTCTACCAGGGGGTGGCCCACATATTCTACCGGGTATTGCCATTTTTGGTAGAATTCCTTTTCAAAGGGAAGGATGACCAGCATTTTATCGACGGTCTCTTTTATTTGCCGGACCCGGTTTTCCTTCCAGGCCCAAACCTGAGGGGAGATATAATAAATGACTTTCAGCCCTTGCGCATGGGCCCATTTTGCGATCCGCATATTAAATCCCGGGTAGTCGATGAGGATCAGGGCATCAGGCTTATACTCCAGGATATCGTCCTTGCAGAACCGGAGGTTTTTGAAAATGGTCCCAAGGTTGCTGAGGACTTCTACAAAACCCATGAAGGCGAGGTCTTTATAGTGTTTGACCAGCACTCCTCCCGCATTCTGCATCAGGTCTCCGCCCCAGCAGCGGACTTCGGTTGCGGGATCCTGCTTTTTCAATTCCCTGATAAGATTGCTTCCGTGTAAATCTCCGGAGGCTTCGCCGGCTATGATGTAATACTTCATGGGGGATAAAGATAATAAGTTACGGGGACCCGAATTTGCGGAATCCATATTTTGCCTGATATTCGCGTATGTCTTCCCCGCACCTGAAGCGCGAAATCGGTTTATTACAGGCTACTTCTATCAATATGATCGATATGGTGGGCATCGGCCCATTTGTGATGATGTCCATCGTGATCAAGACCGTAGGCAGCAATCTCTTTTTATGGGCGTGGATATTTGGAGCCCTTACGGCGCTGATCGACGGGATGATCTGGAGTGAGCTGGGGGCGGCCTATCCTCTTGCCGGGGGGAGCTATAATTTTTTAAAGGAAGCTTACGGGAAGAAATGGGGGCCGCTGTTATCTTTTCTTTTTGTTTGGCAAACCTGCCTGATGTCTTCGCTGGTGGTAGCCTCGGGCGCCATCGGATTTGCCCAGTATTTCGATTACCTGGTGCCGCTGGGTTTCTGGGGAGAGAAGATCGTTTCCGGTACGCTGGTCATTGCGATAACTGCGCTGCTCTACCGCAATACCCGTACCATTGGTAAGATATCCGTGTTCTTATGGTCAGGAGTGATCATTACGATCCTCTGGATCATCATCAGCGGGTTCACGCATCGCACCGTATCTTATACCTTTCTGCCTTCCGGCGATCAGTCCCTCTTCAGCCTGTCATTCGCTACGCTGATCGGCCAGGCTTCCGTAAAGACCATTTACAGCTATCTGGGTTATTATAATGTCTGTCACTTAGGGGGGGAGATCAAGAATCCCGGCCGGAACATTCCCCGCAGCATCTTTATCTCCATATTTTGTATCACGGCGTTGTATCTTGCCATGAACCTGAGTATCGTAGGGGTGATTCCCTGGCAGGAGGCCATGAAGTCCAAATTTGTCGTGAGCCTTTTTATGGAGAAGATCTATGGCGCCCGAACGGCCCAGCTGGCTACGATCCTGGTGCTGTGGGTGGCTTTTGCTTCCTTGTTCGCCGTTATTCTGGGTTATTCGCGGGTACCCTATGCGGCGGCGGCAGATGGAAGTTTTTTCCCTTTTTTCGCTAAGCTGCATCCCCGGAAGAACTTCCCTTATGTCTCCCTGCTGTTCGTCGCCGGGCTTGGGTTTATCTTCAGCCTGCTGTTGAAGCTGGCCGATGCGATCAATGCCATCCTGGCCATGCGGATCCTGGTGCAGTTCGTCGCCCAGGCGATAGGCGTGATCCTGCTGCGACGCCGAAAGGGGACCAGGGACCTTCCTTTCAAGATGTGGCTTTATCCCTTGCCGGTGATCCTGTCCGTCGCGATCTGGCTATTTGAATGGTATTCCACAGGTGTGGCCGCTATTGCGGGGTTGTCGCTCGTTGCCTGCGGGGTCGTTGTCTATTATCTGAGCCGTAAAAGGTGGGGGATGGCGTTGAACAAGATGGGAGACTGAATGAAAGAGGGCGGTAGATTGAGTTAGCCAGAATGGGGGATTGCGCTAAACTAAAAAAATGTTAGTTTGCGTCCTCTTAACTTTCCTACTATGCAACGCAGAAAATTCCTTCAGCAAAGTGTATTGGCTTCGGCAGGTGTATTGGCGGCGGGCGGCGCTATCGGTGCAAATGGCCTGACAGCGGGAGCGGGTAAAGACGTTATGGGCGGTGGTCCGGGCCATGGTGCAGCGGGCGCTGGTGCGGGTGAAGCGGCCATGGGTGGTGAATTCCCGGTAGTCCGGGTACTGGAAGCCAAACGAAAATTCAAAAGCCAGGCCGTTGAGAAAGTGATCCGGGAAGTGCGGCAGAATATCGGCAATAAAGAGATCGGCTGGTTGTTCGAGAATTGTTTTCCCAATACCCTTGATACCACTGTAGATTTTGAGCTGAGCGGGGGAAAACCGGATACCTATGTCATCACCGGCGATATCGACGCCATGTGGATGCGGGACAGCAGCGCCCAGGTATGGCCCTATCTTTCTCTTTGTAAAGACGATAAAGATCTGCAGCAGCTGATCCGTGGTGTCATTCACCGGCAGGTAAAATATATCCTGAAGGACCCTTATGCAAATGCCTTTTATAAAGATGCGGGCAAGATCAGCGAATGGAAGGCGACAGATGTCACGGATATGAAGCCGGGCGTTCACGAACGCAAATGGGAGATCGACAGCCTTTGTTATCCTATCCGGCTGGCTCATGGTTACTGGGAGATAACCGGGGATAAATCTCCTTTTGATGCGGACTGGCTCGCGGCTATGCAGAAAATACTACAGACTTTTAAAGAACAGCAGCGCAAGGACAATGAGGGGCCTTATACTTTTCAACGTAAATCCCAATTTGCCACCGATAGCATCCCGATGGGCGGTTATGGTTATCCGACGAAGAAAGTGGGCCTGATCCATTCTATGTTCCGGCCGAGCGATGACGCTACGATCTATCCTTTTCTTATTCCGTCCAATTTATTTGCGTTGAGCAGCCTCCGTAACCTGCGTACGATCCTGCAGGCTTTGTCTATCGGCAAGGAATTGGATGGGCCGGCTTTTGCATTGGAAAATGACCTGACCAATGCTCTGAATGAGCATGCTGTTTTCACGCATCCGACCTTTGGAGAGGTCTTTGCCTATGAGGTGGACGGGTTTGGCAATCATACTTTTATGGACGATGCCAATGTTCCCAGTCTGCTGGCGCTGCCTTATCTGCAGTCCACCCGCTTTGCCGGGGACCTGTCCGTGCTGAATGCCGACAAACGCGGATATACTGTCTATCAGAATACGCGCCGGATGTTACTCAGCGAGTCGAATCCCTTTTTCTTCAAAGGCAAGGCCGGGGAGGGTATCGGAGGGCCGCATGTGGGACTGAATATGATCTGGCCGTTGAGCATTATCGTGCGGGGACTGACCAGCCATGACTCGCAGGAGATAGCGCTTTGCCTGAAGATGTTACAGCAAAGCCATGCGGGTACGGGGTTCATGCACGAGTCGTTTCACAAGGATGATGTGAAGAAGTATACCCGTCCGTGGTTTGCGTGGGCGAATACGCTGTTTGGGGAGTTTGTGCTGAAGGTTTATAAGACGCAGCCGGCATTGTTGAGCTAGCGCTTTTTCCAGATGAGGTGCTTGTGGTTGTTTCAGACTTTTCTATGATGAGCCCTGATTATTGTCTCAGGCTTTCTATGATGGCCAGATGGAAATTTTTTCCTTTTTTTATCAGGATGTATTTATTCTTAAGTAAATAGGATTCGTCTATTATGGCCTTGGGGTCAGTGATCTTTTGTTCATTTATACTGACTCCTCCTGCCTGGACCATTTTTCTGGCATCGCCTTTACTGGTAAAAAAGCTTCCGCTTTCTGCCAGAAAGGTCACGATATCCGTGGGTAGCGTGCTTCCTGAGAAAGAGGTCGGGACTCCGCTGTTCTCCAGCAAAGCTGCTTCTGTTGTATTGATGAAGCCGATGGGGTCGCCGCCATAAAATCCCCGGGAAGTGTTGATGATCTGGTTAAGCTGATCCTGGCCGTGCACAAAAATGGTGATGTCCTGCGCCAGTCTTTTTTGCAGCAACTTGTCTCCGGGATTGAGCTGATGGCGAGTGAGCAGGCTTTCAATTTCTTCCCTGCTGATGAAAGTGAAGATTTTGATCCATTTTTCAGCATCTGAATCGGAGGCTTTTAGCCAGAACTGGTAGAATTCATAAGGGGATGATTTGGACGGATCCAGCCAGACATTGCCTTTTTCTGTTTTGCCGAACTTGGTTCCGTCTGCCTTTGTCAGCAGGGGACAGGTAAAGGCAAACGCTTCACCGCCGCCTTTGCGCCGGATCAGCTCGGTACCGGTGGTGATATTCCCCCACTGGTCGCTGCCTCCCATCTGGAGCTTGCAGTTTTTATGGGTATAGAGCCAGTAAAAGTCGTATCCCTGGACGAGCTGATACGTGAATTCGGTAAAACTCATGCCATTGTCTCCTTCCAAACGCTTTTTCACGCTATCTTTAGCAGACATATAATTTACTGTAATATGTTTGCCGACATCCCTGATAAAATCCAGGAAGCTCATATTGCGGAACCAGTCGTAATTGTTGACCATTTCTGCGCTATTCGGCAGGGAGGGGTTGAAATCGAGATATTTTTCCAGCTGCTGTTTGACACAGGAAAGGTTGTGGTTGAGGGTGTCTTCGCTTAGCAGGTTCCTTTCCTCGCTTTTTCCGCTGGGGTCGCCTACCATGCCGGTAGCACCGCCAACCAGCGCAAAGGGCTTATGCCCGGCTTTTTGTAAATGGACCAATAAAAGGATAGGTACCAGGCTGCCTACGTGCAGGCTATCGGAGGTCGGGTCGAACCCGATATACCCGCAAGTCATTTCCTTAGCCAGTTGTTCTTCTGTTCCGGGCATGATATTCTGGATCATGCCTCTCCACGTAAGTTCTTCGATCAGGTTCATAGCTGTTAATCAATGAGATCAGCAAAAATAAAACATTCTATCTACTTTCTATCTATTGAGGTTTACCGGTACAATATTCTGAATGAAAGCCCGTTATACAAGACAGTCTGCGGAAGGTCCCTTTCGGGGGATTCGCGGATATAATGGATCCACAAAACCCCTTGAAGCATCCGTAAAAAAACATAACTGTTGGCTTATGCTGAAAAGAATGCGGGGTAAACTTAATCCGGGGACCGTAAAGTTATATACCAGTCAGATGACAAAAATCTACCCCTTTTTAATTATTGTCGGATCATTCTTAAGCCTTTCTGCATCTGCGCAATTCACAAAATATTCCAATGAGTTTTTAAATATCGGGGCCGGGGCCCGGGGGATGGCGATGGCCGGAGCCCAGGTTGCTTCGGTATCGGACGGGACGGCGGGTTACTGGAATCCGGCTGCCCTGGCGAATATCAGGGATAAGCCGCAGCTCAGTCTGATGCATGCAGAGTATTATGCCGGGATCGGGAAATACGATTTTGCCAACCTGGTGCTGCCCCTCAAAGACAATAAAAGGACGATCGGGCTAACATTGCTGCGTTTTGCCGTAGATGATATCCCCAATACGATCCTGTTGGTACAGCCGGATGGCACGGTGAATTTTGATAATATCACCACCTTTTCTTCAGCGGATTATGCGTTTATCTTCTCCCTGGCGCAAAAAGCCGACCTGTCAAAGAACCGGCATGTCAATTTCGGGGTGAATGCCAAGGTGATCTATCGGAAAGCCGGTGATTTTGCCAGCGCCTGGGGGTTTGGATTCGATGCGGCTGCCCAGTACCTTGGAGATCGCTGGAAGGTCGGCATTGTTGCCAAAGACGTGACCACGACGTTCAATGCGTGGTCCTTTAGCATCGACCAGCAAATGCGGGAAGTATTCTATATGACCGAAAATGAGATTCCCACGAAGTCTACTGAACTGACCGCTCCCCAGCTTATACTGGGGGGCTCTTATAGTTTCCGGTTCAGCAAGAAGCTGAGCCTGCTGGTGGAAGCCGATCTGGATGTGACTTTTGACGGCCGGAGAAATACGGTCATCAGCACGAATCCGGTAAGCATTGATCCGAAGCTGGGCCTGGAACTGAACTATAAGGATGTATTCTTCGTAAGGGGGGGCATCAATAATTTTCAACAGGCTCTGGATGATAAGGACACGACGAATCAGCGGAAAATATGGATCTACCAGCCCAGTGTAGGCGCAGGGTTTAAAGTAGGAGATGTGGAGATCGACTATGCGTTCGTTAACCTGGCCAACCAGTCGTATCCGCTGTATACGCATGTATTTTCCCTGCGGGTCGACTTGCAGAGCAAAAAGAATAAGCTAAAAAAATGACCGGCTGCCGGAAGCGGCCATACCCGAACCCGAAACCAACGATTATGAAAAATATTTTTACTATAGCTCTGTTGCTGATGACGCTGGGCCTTTGCGCTCAGAACTACAATAACGAGTGGATCGATTATAGTAAGACTTATTATAAGTTTAAGGTGGGGGCTACAGGCCTGTATCGTATTCCTCAGTCTGTTCTGGCGGGCGCCAACCCGGGCCTGGAAAATACGCCGGCGCAAAATTTTCAATTGTTCCGTAATGGCCAGGAGGTTCCTATCTACACTTCTGTAGCGAGCGGGCCGTTGGGCGGCAGTGATTATATCGAGTTCTGGGGCCAGATAAATGACGGGGCGCCGGATCAGCCTCTATATTATAATCCGGGCTACCAGCATACGAAGAAATGGAGCCTGGAGACAGACACGGCTGTTTATTTTTTAACGGTGAATCCGGCCGGGAATGCTTTTCACTTCGTAAACACGGATAATGATATTACCGGTAATACGCTGCCGGCAGAGCCTTATTTTATGGATAAGGCTGCCACCTATTTCAAGAGTGCGATCAATCCTGGTTTTGCCCAGATAGTAGGGGAGTATATCTATTCTTCGTCTTATGATAAGGGGGAATTCTGGGCTACGACACCCATCGCTCCCGGTACTCCCTATGTGAATAATAAAAGCAATTTGTATGTATATGGGAGCGGGCCGGATGCCAGTCTCCGTTTTGGAGCTATGGGTTGTGCCGATAATGCCCGTACTGTCCGTGTATCGGTGAATGGCACGGTGATAGCGGATACCGCAATGAATAGCTTTTTTGACCTGCTGACCACCAGAACGGTGCCTTTGAGCCTGATCAGCAGCGGTTCGCTGAATATGCAGTTCGTGAACACTGCTGCCGATGTGAATGACAGGATGGTGGCTTCTTTCTATGAATTGACCTATCCCCGGCAATTCAATTTCGGGGGGGCGTCCAATTTTTATTTCGAGCTTCCTGCAAGGAGCGCCGGCTATTATTTGCAGATCAATAATTTTAGTGTGTCGGGAAGCATCCCTCCCGTCCTGTATGACCTGACGAACGGGTTGCGTTATACGGCTGTTGTGGGCAGTGGCAATACCTTGTCTTTTTTGCTGGGGGGCTCGACCGCTGATCGGAAGCTGGAGCTGGTGAATGAGGCCCCTTCTACGGTGACCACCGTGACTGCTCTGACCAGCAAGACCTTTGTGAATTACTCCAATTCGGCAAATCAGGGTAATTATATTATTATCAGTCATCCGTCGCTGCATACCGGTACCAGTGGCAATGATCCGGTCCTTGATTATAAGAATTATCGCAGCTCGGCGGCGGGTGGAAGTTTTAATGCCCAGACGTATGATATCGATGAGCTGACGGACCAGTTCGCTTTCGGCATAAAAAAGCACCCGCTGGCTATCCAGAATTTCCTTCGGTATGCCCGGACCGTATTTGCGGCCAAACCGCAATATGTGCTGCTGATCGGGCATGGCATGGTGTATTCGGATTATAACTATTATTCAGAAAGCGGGATGCACGATCCTCTGGCGGATGCGCTTAACCTGGTGCCGACCTTCGGCAACCCGGCTTCCGATAACAAGCTAAGCGCAGGTAATGCGGTAGGTGCCGTGCCGATCATACCTATTGGCAGGCTGTCGGTTGTATCCGGCGCTGAGGTGGAATACTATTTGAGTAAGGTGAAGGAATTCGAGCAGGTGCAGCTCAATGCTCCCAATACAGCCGAGGGGCGATTGTGGATGAAAAATGTCATACATCTTACGGGGGTGAGCGAGCCTTATCTGGGAGCGATCCTCTGTGGTTATATGAATTCCTACCAGCAGATCATCGCCGATACAGCGATTGGCGGAAATGTATATACTTTCTGTGACGGGAATGCCAGCCAGATTAGCCAGGTACCGGGTGGGATCGTAGCAAGTCTGCTTGGCACGGGAGTAAATATGGTGAACTATTTCGGTCATTCTTCGAATGTCGCCCTTGGTTATAACCTTGATAACCCCGCCGACTATAGTAATACGGGAAAGTACCCGATGTTCTTTGTGAATGGCTGTGACGCCGGTGATTTTTTTATTTATGATAACCAGCGTCTGGGCTTGGGCAAAACCTTATCCGAAGCATGGGTGCTCGCTAAGGAGAAAGGGTCCATTGCCTTTGTGGCCAGCACCCATTTTGGTATTGTGCAATACCTCAACATTCTTCTTTATGATCTGTATAACCTGATAGATCATCAGGATTACGGGAAACCATTGGGGATCATTCAGAAGGATGCGTTGCAGTCATTGATGAATTCATCTCCCGGAGATTATTTTACCCGGCTTCATGCGGAGGAAATGACCATTCATGGAGATCCGTTCCTGAAATTGAATCCATATCTGCTTCCGGACTATGATGTCGAGGCTTCGCAGGTGCAGATCAATCCCAGCTTTATAGCTATCAGCAATAATAATTTCACGGTGAATGCCAAGTTCTATAACCTGGGAAGAGCCGTTCCTGATTCCATTACAGTCCTGATACAGCGACAATACCCCGATGGCAGTACAGCGACACTGCTAAAAAAGAAGATCAAAGGAATCCGGTATGCCGATTCCGTGCAATTGACGGTGCCTATCATTGCTACCCGCGATAAAGGGCAGAATAAGATCATTGTAACCATCAACTCGGAGAACAATGTACAGGAGGAGACCCTTGTCAACAATTCCTATACCAGCACCTTTTATATTTATGAAAATGAAGCTACTCCTGTCTTCCCTTATACTTATGCCATCCTTAATACCCCTACTTCAAAGTTATATGCTTCCACGGCTAATCCATTCGCCGTCACCCAGCAATATGCTATGGAAATCGATACTACGCAATTGTTCAATTCCTCGCTGAAGGTGTCAAAATTCCTCAGCTCTCCCGGTGGTGAGCTGGAGTTCGATCCGGGTATCAGCTTCCGGGATAGTGTAGTGTATTACTGGAGGGTAGGGGTCGTGCCTTCGGCGCCCGGCGGTCAATATACCTGGAATACCTCCTCCTTTATATATATAGATCCGGCAAGAAGCGGTGAAGGGTATAACCAGTCGCATTTTTTCCAGCACCAGGGATCTACCGGCAACAATATTTACATGGATTCTGCCAGCAGGTTATGGAAATTCAATAATCACAGCAACAATCTTTATATCCGGAACACTACCTATCCGATGGGGGCAGGGGGAGGATCGGATCAGGGGTACTCTACTACCGTTAATGACGGTGCGTATTTAGTCGGGCCGGGTTGTGCTTATAATGAGATCGTCTTCAATGTGTATGATTCAGTGACCTTCACTCCCTGGCTCAACGATTATTCCGGTCCGATCGGTCTGTATAATAGCATGCTCTCCCTCTGTGGCGGGCAGAGGCAATATAATTTTGAATATGATCTGGGAACAGCCGCCGGCCGTAAGAACGCCATTAATTTCCTGAACATGCTTCCTGTAGGAACATTTGTAGAAGTGCGGGACAATGATAATCCCGATAGCGCCAGTAATACCTATATTGATAAATGGAAGGCCGATACCGCTACTTTAGGCTCCGGAAACTCGCTCTATGACATATTCCATAATGCAGGGGTGACAGTCATTGATCGCTACGTCAAGCCGAGGTCATTTGCATTCGTATACCAGAAAGGGGTGCCTTCCTTTGTTCCTCAGGGCGCCATCACGGACAGTATCACGGATGCGGTCTCTTTTAACGTAGTTTGCACGACGCCGGATACGCTTGGCAGTATCTCCTCTCCCGTCTTCGGGCCTTCTAAAAAATGGCAGAAGGTACATTGGAGGGGTGCTCCCCTGGAACCGCTGTCCGTGGATTCCGCCATCCTCCAGGTTATAGGAGTGGATAGCTCAGGGAATAAGACGACCCTGTATAACCTGAACAGGTCCAGTCAGGATGCCGATATATCCAGTATCAGTGCGGTACAATACCCCTATCTGCAGCTGAGCCTCCAGACGATGGATAACAAACACGGGACGCCCTATCAATTAAATTATTGGAGGATCGAGGATGTCCCTGCACCTGAGGGCGCCCTTGCCCCGAATATCCTCCTTAAAGCGAAGGATACGGTAAATATCGGCGAGTCCATGGAGTTTGCCATCGCCTTTAAGAATGTAAGTCTTTATGCTTTCGACAGCATGCGTATCAAGATGTATATACTGGACCGGAGCAATGTCACTCATACGATCAGTCTGCCGCGGAGGAAGCCGCTGATCAAGGGGGATACGCTTGTGCTGGATTATGTGATCGATACGAAGAATTTTCCGGGGGCCAATACTATTTATTTGGATTTCAATCCGGATAATGACCAGCCGGAGCAGTATGTTTTCAATAATTTCCTATACAAGAGCTTCTATGTAAAATCGGATAACAGGAACCCGCTGCTGGATGTGACATTCGATAATGTTCATATTCTGAATAACGATATCGTTTCGGCCAAGCCGCATATCCAGATCAAATTGCAGAGTCAGTCGCAGTATTTGCTGCTGACGGATACTTCCCTGTTGACGATACAGGTGCAATACCCGGATGGGTCATTGCACCGATACGGGTTCAACAATGATACGCTGCGGTTCACCCCGGCATCCAGCGGTACCAATAATGTCGCCACGGTTGATTTCACTCCGGCGTTCCTCCAGCAGTACAATGCCGATGGGGATAATTACGAGCTGATCGTTTCCGGGAAAGATCAGCTTGGCAATACTGCCGGCACTGCTCCCTACCGGATAGGGTTCAAGATCATCACCAAGGCGATGATCTCCAATATGCTGAACTATCCCAATCCTTTCACTACTTCCACGGCTTTTGTGTTCACGATAACGGGCAGTGATGTTCCGCAGAATATCAAAATACAGATACTTACCATTACCGGCAAGATCGTCAGGGAGATCACCAAGGAGGAATTAGGTCCTTTGCATGTGGGGCGTAATATCACGGAGTTCAAGTGGAACGGGACGGATATGTATGGACAAAGGCTGGCAAATGGCGTATATCTCTATCATGTCGTAACGAATCTTAACGGGAAGACGCTTGATAAATACAAGGCTTCAGGTGACAATACGGATAAGTTCTTTAATAACGGATATGGGAAAATGTACCTGATGAAGTGATCCCGCATCATTGTGTGAAGGCGCCTTCCAGGGAATCCGTAGCTTATACAGGAAGGGGCTGGAATTTGAATAAGGGCCAGTTGCGCGTTCTCTTATTGCAAAGCAATAATAACGCGGCCGCGAGGATCAGCAATTGAACGATCAATGTCATTTTTATTGGCACGGGGTCGAAGCGGAATTCGACTTCCTGACTTCCCGCTGGCAGCGGAATGGTGATAAAGGAGCCAAACCCGGTGAAATGGGGTATGGACCTTCCGTTGACATTCACTTTCCAATAAGGATAATCGTTCTGCAGGAAGGTGAGATAGCGATAGTTCTTGTTGTCGATGGAAACCTGCAGGCGACCGGGGCCGAACTGCAGGACATGGATACTTGAAGAGTCGAAATCCGTGGCGGTTCCCATGGAAGTATCTTTACTTAAAAAAATCCAGGATTGCTGCCCGATGAAGGAGAGTAAAATGGAATCTCTAAGGACAAATTCGGCGGTATTCAGTTTGACCGGATAGTCTTCCTCTTTTAAATAACCGATCTTTTTGCTGTAAGCTCCCAGCAGGACCAAATCCCTGGTATAGGACTTATCCAGGAAGGAAGTGGCATTCAGGGCTACCTGTTCGGGGGGATGAATTCCTTTGGGATAGCGACTGATCAATTCCTGCCGGTTGGCCTTGCTGGCCATTCCGAGGCCGGTATAAGGAAGGATGAGCCAGGAGATAATGGCCAGGTTCAGGGCTGTTATTATGACCAGGGATGTTATGGTGAAATTGTATTTGCGTATACAAGCCAGCGTGATCAGTTGAATGACGGACTGCACAAACAGGAGATCCGGAAAGTGGAGGTGGTCTACTATCCATTTGATCCGTTCTTTTATTCCTTCAACGGGCGGAGCAGTCTCGTAACATAGGGAAGAATGGCTAGAAAGAATAAGACAGGCGGAGAATATAAGTCCCGTTATAAAAATCCAATTAAGCCGGCGGAGCAGCTTATTGCCTTCCTTTTGATATAAGGCATTGCGCGAGTAAAGTTCGAAACCGGCGGAGCCTGCCAGTAGTAGAATCAGCAGCACGAAATAGTTGAATTCTCCGTTGAGCCGGACATATCCGAGATAGGGAAGAAAGTTCCAGGCAAAGGTCTTGAACCAGCCACCCGAAGATAGCAGGATAAAAAAAAGGAGGGCGGAGAGGGTAAGCAGCACCGATCTTTTTTTCATTTTGAGGCAGAAGAAGATAAAACCGCAAAGCAGCAGTATACCGATATAGGTATTTCTCATTGCAATATCCGTGTGGAATAAGTCCGAGCGCTGAACGGCCAGGGGAAATAGAAGGGAAAGATAAGAAGGGAAGGTTGTCGGGGCCCACAGGGATTGTGCCAGTGATACCTTATTCCCTCTTGAGATATGTTTCAGCACATCCAGGTCGCTTACAATGACGACCAGGGAGAAGAGCAGGCTAACTGCCAGGAATAGTCCATTGGCCCGCCAGTATTTCGGATGATAAAGGGTGCTGAAGATCTCTTTTCGTAAAAGATAAACAGCCGGGATGACGAAGAGGAAGAAATAGAGCGCCCCGATAATGAGACCGGGATGTGTGGATGCGACAAATAAAAATGCGGACAGACCGCCGGCTATATAATTTTTCAGCAGGGGGGTCTTGTGGACCCTTATAAAGTAGAGAAGCACAAATGGAAAGGTGGCTGTTCCGGTGATCCAGCAGAAATGCTGGAGGTGTCCCAGTATAAAACCGCAGCACATATAGGAAAGGCCGGTAATGACAGCTGTCTTTTTGGAAGCCTTCTCTTCCCTGCATAGGAGGTAGATGCCCCATGCGCCCATGAGGATATAGAACATTTCTTCCAGGGTGATGCTCCAGATACCGTAGCCGAACAGGCGGGCGATCAGCCAAAGGATGGGATTCCAGTAACCTCCGTTCATATCCCCATACTGGGGGATCCCGAAATTGAGATACGGATTCCACCAGGGGAAATAACCTGACCAGAGGCTCTCGCTGATGACAAAACGGGTGGGGAGGTTCTGGGTGATCAGGTCATTCTTAATATGGAAAAAAGGCAGGAACACGGGCAGGTAGGCCAGGAGCAGGAAGGACAGGAAGATGAGAAAGGGGTGTTCCGCCAGGTAGGCTGTCGTTTTTTTCACGGTTCTCAGTATTTATAGTTCTGTATGAAGGCGCTGTCGGGTTTGGGCGTCATGCGAAACCCGTTCTGTAAAGACGTTCCTCTAGGCTGCAGGTAGGGGTTTTCCTCGCAGATACAGGGGAGCGGGGTATCATTACACTTGATGATGTCATCGGTGCAATATAAATTTTCGGGCAGATGAAGATTAACTCCTTTGACGGGTATGGTCCTGTAAGCAAGTGTGGGTAGGGCTATGGGGTGGAGCCAGCAGCCGGGATCTCTGATGAGGACGGCGGCTTTGCCCGGCAGATAGACAACAATGAAAAGGGAGGCTGCCAACAGGGAGTATGTGTACCATCGCTGTTTTATCTTTCCGCATGCGGCCAGGCTGACAGGAATAAAGGCTGCACAAAGCAGCACGCCATATCCGAATCGGGGGCTCGGGGCCGTCAGGAACCATCCTGCCGTCATTAAGAGAAGGGTGATCACGAGTAACCTCAGGCGTTTCTGGTCGAGTGCAGGTGCTGTCTTTACGAATAGCAGGGTTGTGGAGGACAAGATGAGCACTATGAGCAGTCTATGCTGCCAGAGGATAGTTCTGAACCATCCGATGGACCAGGCAGGATTTTTATCTTTGAATTCGTAGGTGTTGATAAAGGTGTTGCTATAAAACCGGTTGGATAAAATTATGTAGTTATGAAGCAGGTCTGTCATTGCTTTAGGCACCTGCCAATCCGGGGCGCCTATGGAAAAAGACAGGGGGTAAAGAAGGTATCCGGTAATGATATAGTTCCTGAGCAGGACGGGGGTAATGATTAGGAAGGTGATTAAGGCAATGGTTAGGAAATTAGACAGGGATCGGTTGAGGATAAGATAGTACATGATCAACAAAAAGCCAAAGATCCCGGAGAATTTAAAACCGACAGCCGAGATGGTGATGAGGACAAAGATGATAGAAAAGTCTCTCTGTTCCTGCATTCCTGCCATTCCTTCCAGCAGAAAGGAAATGGCGATAATGAGACAGGCTGTTACTATCAGATCGTAGTTGGTGGAGTTGGCAGCGTCCCTGAATAACTCCCAGTCAAACAGGCAATAGGTCAGGATCAGAAAGTAGAACAGACAAAGGAATCTATGACCTGCGGTTACCTGCAGAAGGGCGAAGTGATACTTCCAGTTGGATAGTAACCAGGTGAAGAACCATATCGTCAGGCTGGCATTCATGTAAGAAAAATTTTCCTGTTTAAAATAAGGAATGTAAAAGAGACTTATCAGGCCGAACCAGTTGGAGCCCAGTCCCAGGCGGAGGAAAAGGTTAGCCATTCCCGGGACGGCGTTATACAGGGAGATCCAGCGGATGGTCTGTGTATGGTAGATCTGGGTATCTCTGTTAGCCGGGCTCAAACAGCTTAATGTGACAAACAGGAACAAGCCGAGGAAAAGAAAAAGAGAAACGGCCGGAGGGAAAGCGGCGCCTTCTTTCGGCCGGTCGGGTAGGACTGACCTGATCTTTTTCCGATAAAACAGGATTAAGATCAGCAGCAGCAAAGCCGTGATGGCCAATAGATAAGAAAAACGCAGGGGCAAGAGGAGATAGGACCAGGACGAGAGAAAACTCAGCGTGATACATCCGGCTAAACACAAAAAGGAAAAAAATCCCATTCGGGACCGGCCTGTCCAACAAGCCAGTTGATCCTTTTTAGCTGCCAAAACCAGGGGAAGGCCCCAAATGCAACATATACCCGAAACAATGCTGATATGGAAAATTTGCTGCAACATGGATTATATAAAAGTAATATTATTAGAAAGATATGCCTGTAAAAATATAAATTAGTGGCTTTATGGCAAATCTATGTAAATCAGGAAATATAGAAGATGAAGGCCGGGCAAATAGCGGTTATCTGCCTCATTTGGATGGGTGGAGAGGGGTGGCTATTGTTTGGGTGGTGGCGGCGCATTTTTTCGATGGATATACATTGGTCAGGCTGGGCTGGGCCGGGGTAAACTGTTTTTTTATTCTTTCCGGTTTTCTTATTACAGGGAGATTGTATTATCACACCAGGCAGGGGGAGAGGAATTATTTTAAGAATTTTTATATCCGCAGGATATTGAGAATATTCCCATTGTATTATGGCTGTCTGTTCTTTTTCTTTTTAGTGCTTCCGCTTTTTTATAGTAATTATCAGCGGCATTTCTCCGATCTGTACAGCCATCAGTTATGGTATTGGCTGTATATAAGCAACTGGAGGCTTGCTATTTGTGGTCCTTCGGATAATGTTACATTGGATTCGTACTGGTCGCTGGCAGTGGAGGAGCAGTTCTATTTATTCTGGCCGTTCCTGTTCAGATATGTGAAGGGGGTGGGCCTTAAGGTTGTGATATTGGGTTTGATAACGGCTTCCATTATCGGAAGAATATTGGCCCGGGCGCCAACCCATGCTTACTATAGTACGTTGACAGCCTGCGAGCCTCTGGTGATGGGCGCCCTTATCTGCGTATTGAAGAAGGAAGGGAAATTAGCCGCCTATGCCGGATTGCTGGTTCCGATCATATTTATGTCGCTGATTGGATTGGGTTTAATATTTCTTCACGATCCTGAGCAATGGATCACGAATACCTGGCTCATACAATATGGATATACGGCTATAGATTGCATTCTGGCCAGCCTGCTGTATGTTTCCCTCTTACCAGGTGGGATTGGAGGGGTATTGCGACGAGGGCTTTCTTCACCATGGCTGGTCTGGATAGGCAGGTATTCCTATGGTATTTATATTTTTCACTTTTTGCTGCTGGCTACTCTCGTTGAAAAAGGGGAAATGGAAATGACTGCCAGGGGTATCAGCGAAGGGCTTGCCTATTGGCTGGCGCGGTTGGCGGGGATTGTCGGGGTGATGGCATGCAGTTATGCCAGTTATCATTTGTATGAGCAAAAATTCCTCCGACTGAAGAAATATTTTGCGTGAGGTTCAGCTGAACGGGCCGTATGAAAAGAGGGTATACAGGTGGATGCCGATTACAGCAAGAAGAAGGAGAATGGTAAATTTCCGGTCCGGCTGCTGTTTCACCAGCAGTAAGGCGGTCGCATAGATGATGAATGGGGGCAGGGCTGCTGTCAGTCTAGTGGCATAAAATCCCATCAACCAATAAAAGAGCAGGAAGAGAAGGGGGGTAAAGACAATGATGATCATTTCCTTCTGCAGACGCAGGCTGGATCCGATCTCCGTTAACGTGTCAGCTACTTCTTTCTTTTTACCGATCAATACTATCAGCAAGACAAGCGAGGGGAAGCCGCAGGTTGGGAGTGTTTGCAGGAATGCCATTGTATTACCGGTGAATTCTTTCCAGAATGAGCCAGGCGAGTGCAGGAGGTCGGTCATCCAGACAAATTCCCTGGCAACAGTTATTTCATTGTTGTAAATCGAAATTCCTTTTAGGTGCAGCAACAGGATCCATAGGATGGTGGTTGAAAAAAAGATGGGAATGATACCTGCCAGTCTCAGCCATTTTTGGGACGGTATATTTTTTCCCCGGTCCCATATCCCTTTTAAATAGCAAAAGCAGATTATGGGCAGTAACAAGACTGCATTGCCATAGAAAAGGACCAGAAAGCCGGAAAGGAAAGCGATAAGTAATAAGGCGCTATATTTCTTTGGACTTTGGGTCAGGCGCAGTCCTATATAAAGGGCTAATACCGGCATCAGGATATTAAATAGTTGCTGGTGGACGGTCCAAAAAAATGCTTTGCAAAGAGGGGTGGATACCAGCAGTACAAGCATGAGTGGAAGAACGGGGGCTCCTGGCGGGCTGTTCCCGTAAAAGCTGAGTGTGATCTTTTCAAATAAAAGGAACGTTATTAACAGGAGGGCGATATTGATCAGTATGAAAGCGAGATAGAAACAAGTGTACAGGACCAGCACATGTGGGCTCTTTTCCGGATAGACGGTGGAAATCCGGCTTTTCAATTTATTTCCCAGCCAGGGGTGAAGGGGATAGGAAATATAGTATACGGCGTATCCGGCGATCGTCCCCAGCAGGATATAGGCGGGTCTTGACTGCCGGATATACCCCTGCTGAAAGAGAATGGATGGTTCTATGGCGGGGCTGATGAATGAAATGGCATCGCAATTAACCGGGAAGCCCATATACCGGTTGATATGAATATAGGATTCAATGCAGATGTCCTCCGGGAGGGATTTACGGGCATCCGGTCGTGGAGAAAAGAGAAAAGAAATATTGACCAGTAAAATGATCCCCAGCCAGGTTATCATTTTGGGTAAACCAGCGGAAGGGATATTGCGGGGGCTGTCACTCAATTATCAGGACTTTAATCCGTTGAAGCGGGCGATATATTTCCCTATCATATCGAACTCCAGGTTGACCGTGCTGCCGGGGACGATGGACTGGATATTGGTATGTTCGTAGGTATAGGGTATGATGGCGACGTCGAACCGGGTCTTTTTCACGTTGAAGATGGTCAGGCTGATGCCGTTGAGGCTGATGGAACCTTTTTCGATGACCAGGTGTGCAAATTTTTTAGGGAATTCCAGCCGGAACTGCCAGCTTCCGTCCAATTCTTTCCGTTCCAGGCAGGTGGCGGTTGTATCGACGTGTCCCTGTACGATATGGCCGTCCAGGCGGCCATTTAGGAGGAGACATCTTTCCAGGTTGACCAGGTCACCGGTCTTCCAGGTATTCATATTGGTCTTTTGGAGGGTCTCTTCTATGGCGGTGACGCGGTGAAGGCCTTCCTTTATCTCTTCCACGGTGAGGCAGACCCCGTTGTGGGAGACACTCTGATCGATCGTAAATTCCCGGGAGATGGGGGATTCTATCCAATAGGTTATGTTGGTGCCCCGGGGCTCAATATTCCGGATGGTGCCGAGTGATTCGATGATTCCTGTAAACATAGGGGGCAAATTTCGTGATTTTCTTCATGGAAGCTGCAGGTCTTTTTTTTGAGGTTTTTTGGGGCCCGGTAGTAGTTTTTTGAGCCCGATATTCGCTTTTTGGACCTGGCATTACTGATGATAGGCCGGAAAATGGCTGTTCAGGACGGGGATAAGGCCGGAAGCCAGAATATCAGCCACTTTTTCAGCTCCCTGGTTCGTAAAGTGGGACATATCGTAATAATAGAGGCTGTTTTTGGGCATGAGCAAGGCCAGATCAATTACCGGCAGCTGCTTTTGGGCGCAGACGGAGCGGGTGACGTTGTTATATTCTTCCAGCATGTCCCATATCAATTTACCGTTGATCGTCTTGTCTCCGGGATCGGCGGGAAATAAAGCGAGGTCGGCGCCTGTAAGGGAATCCAGGCCTTCGCCGAACTGGTTGGGCTGGGTGATGAAGACCGGAAGGATATGCCATGCCAGGCAGGTATCCGCCAGCTGCGATAACCTGCTTCTGTAAGTTTCGAGGTAAGGTTGTTGTTGCGACAGCCGGCTTTTCATCACGGAGTCCGGCAGCACGAGCTGTTTAGTCTTGTCAAGGACCAGCAGGCTATTGGTCGTATTATTGAATTTTTGCGCCCTCCATCCCCTTGCGAGGTTCAGTAATAAGTTAAGGACCTCGCTGTTCTCAAAGAGGTAATGTTTCAGGTCGGGGAAAGCTCCCCGTGTATTTAGCATATCATGGAAAAGCGGACCCGAAGTCTCCACATCGTTGATACCGGTCAGGAACAGGACAACGGAGGGTTTTAATTGCTTGATGTGATCATTCAGCATTACTATATGGCCGTAGGTAGAATGGCCGTCCAGTCCGGCGTTGTTCAGCCAGGAGCCCGGGAAAGAATCCTGTAGTTTCTGTCCCAGCAGAAAGGGCCAGGTCTTTTTGTCGTTCAGGAAATGGCATTCCGTCGTACTGCCGCCGATCGTGATGATGGTCAGTGTGTGTGCGTGGTCAGGGGGGAGCGCCGGTCCGCGGAATCCCAGGCTGTTCCGGGTGTTGACAATTACCGGCTCCAATTTGGGATTGATCTTATTGATGATCGTGATCTTCTGATCGATCGGGAGTATGATCTTATTGCCTTTCAGCCGTAAATGGAAGGGATTGTAAATCCGGAGTGCGATCTCCAGGAGCAAAAAGACGATGAAAAAGACATAAAGTGCATAAGCTGTTCTGCGGAAACCTTTTCCCCGGGTGTTCCATTTCATGGAAAACAAATTTTGGACGGCCTGAATTTGATGAAGGTATTTAAAAAAAGGCAATCCCGGTCGTGGGTGATTTTCCAGAATTTTCTCCATAGGATTTCCTGTTTTCGATTTTTAGCGTATATTTGCATCCCGTAAATGTTAAAGGAGGTATCATAATATGCTGATTATCGATTCAAAAGACTGCGAAAACATAGACAAAGCGCTCAAAAAGTACAAGAAGAAATTTGAGAAGGCCAAGGTATTGGTCCAGTTGAGAGAGCGCCAATCATACACCAAGCCATCTGTTAAACGCAGGGGAGAGGTGTTGAAAGCGGTCTACAAGCAGCAGGTTGCCAGCGGCAAATTCGAATTATAGAGCGAGATATGTAAAAATATTTATCCGAGAGGTTGCTACAGCAACCTCTTTTCGTGTTTTATATATGCACCAATAATCTGAATCTCATTTAAAATCTTAGTGAATGCATAACGATCGGTCTGCCCGGATCTTTTCATGGATAAAGGCATTCTTATGTTTATGTCTATGGGCGATCCCTGTGATTTACCTGGTGTACTCCCTGGTGATCATCCAGTTCGTGATCCATCATTCTTATGACGCTATCCTGCAATTCTATAGCCGGAACTGGCCGGAAAGCTTTGATGCGGGGTGGATAAGCCGGTATTGTTTTACGCAAGGGTGGTATGAGGGGATCCTGAAGTTTAACCAGGTGCTGACCGGGTCGATCTCGTGCGTATTGGTGATCTATGTGTGGTATAGCCGTGCGATAGTCCGGTTCCTGCGGGGGCTGCTGAGGGAAACAGGGCGGATACTTCGATTCCTGGTGAAAGGCTTTACGGGGTGCAGCCCGGGGGAGAAAATGGCCCTCTCAGGCTTATTCGGGACCCTGATCGTATACTGGGTATATACTTTCATCAATAGTCCCATGTTCATGGATGAATGCTGTACCTATCTCAATTTTGTCCGGTATGGCTTTTTTTTTACGATCATAAGTTATCCGGCTCCGAACAACCACATTTTTTTCAATGTTATCTGTACGGTCCTGAATAAGGTGTCTTTTCTTTCGCCGGAGCTGGTCATGCGGTTGCCGAGTTTGGTTGCCAGTTTTCTGTTGTATTACGGTATTTTTTGCATTTTTAAGTATTGGGACGGTTTTCGCAGAGCCATGGTGGTGGTGGCCGGGGTAGCATTTGTACATATTTTGTCTTATTATACGGTGCAGGGGCGGGGCTATCAGCTCCAGCTCCTTTTTGTGGTGGTCAGTGCCCTGAGCGGCTGGGCTTATTTTTTTTCCGCTGCATGGTCTGGCCGGGCCGGTTATTTTTTGTTTGTTGTCTCCTCCATACTGGGTTTCTATGTGAACCCGCTGTTCGTTTATCATTTCCTGACGTTGCTGTTACTGTTTGGCTTTTTGCTGATAAAAAGAAAGGAATTCACTAAGGGGAAGGTATTGATAAAAGCGATCGTTATAATAGGGGGTGTAACGCTGATATTGTATTTACCTCTTATATTGGGAAGCAGCTGGAAGGCTTTAACGGACAATAAGTATATCTCGGGGGGGCGGCCCTGGCATGCGCTGATCGATGATTTCGGCATCTTTATATATGATCTGAAGTATATTTTTTATTATGGGGCGGGATCATTGCTGTTATTTCCTGCTGCCGTCGCCGGTTCTCTCTTCCTGTATTTCAGGCATAAGATCACCGGGCCTTTTTACGACTTCGCCTTTTACTATTTTGTGGCGAGCCTGCTGGCTTTGGCGATGGTGATCGTATATAAGAAGATCTACCCGTTGGAACGGTCGCTCTGTTTCTGGGTGCTGGCCCTGAATATAATTTTCGTCAATGTCTGTTATGATGCGATACGGCTTTATTTTCCCCGCCGGGCCGGGCTCCTGATCATTCTTCTGATAGGGGTGAAAATAGCCTTTAGCGTCCGGCTGCTGTATTCGGACCGGTTTGCCATCCGCAATTATGCGGATGTGGGGTGGTATAATGATGCGAATAGGGTATATCCGCCATTAGCCGACCTGCATCCCCGCACCTGGCAGATCATGGATGTGGAAGACTCTTACCCGGCCTACCTGAAGTTATACCTCCTGGAGCATAAGAAGGAGGGGCGGGTGGTGCTCAATCTGAGGGAGGCGGTAGGGGATGTGATCTTCTTACCCGACTCCTGCGTCACGGGTTTCCCGCTGCAGGGATATACCCGATGGAAGGATAAGGAGGGGAATACGTCGTTTGATGGCGGCGGGATGCGTATTTATATTTCCAGTGCTTTCCTTAAATCCCGGGAGTATCTTAAATTGAATGACAACCAATAATTTTCTTAGTTTTGAGTAAATCAATCCCGTTGATTTGGAAGCAGTCATTCAATCTTTTATCGATTACCTGACGTTTGAAAAGCGTTATTCGGTACATACGATCCGATCTTACCAGGACGACCTGGTGTCGTTTTTTGATTTTATCCAAATGGAATTTGGGGCGGTGGCGTTGCCGGAGATATCTCCTTCTTTTATCCGCAGCTGGCTGGCGTCTCTGAAGGAGCAGGGATTGAGCTCCCGGTCGGTGAACCGGAAGATTTCCACGCTTAAGTCTTTTTACAAATACCAGATACGCAGCGGCGTTGTGGAGCAATCTCCTATGACTGCTATTACCAGTCCTAAAGTGAGCAAGCGGCTGCCTGTGTATGTGGAGCAAAAGGACATGACCACTCTTTTTGGCGATATTGTCTTCCCGGATGACTGGGAGGGTATGACGGACCGGCTGCTGCTGGCTATTTTCTATCATACCGGGATGCGTCTCAGTGAGCTGGTGAATCTGCGGGAAAAGCAGGTGGATATCAGCAACCGGACGCTGAAGGTGCTGGGGAAGGGGAATAAGGAGCGGGTGATCCCTGTCAGTCCTCTATTGGTGGAGCAGATACAGGCTTATAACCGGAAGAAAAGAGCGGAGATGGAGGCGCCAGACACGGTGTTCCTGCTGGTGGGTCCAAAGGGGAGGAAGCTGTATGCTCAATATGTATACAGGGCTGTCCGGAAGTACCTGGGGCAGGTGACGACGGTCGATAAGAAGAGTCCCCATGTGCTGAGGCATACTTTTGCCACTCATCTTACCAATAGCGGGGCTGACCTTAATTCTGTGAAGGAGCTGTTGGGTCATTCCAGCCTGGCGGCCACGCAGGTATATACGCACAATACTATCGAAAAATTGAAGGATATCTATAAAAAGGCCCATCCCAGGGCTTAGTGCCGGGGTGAAAAAAAATGCCTTTTATCCCCTTATTTTAACTATTAATATTTGGAAAAGCTGCCTTGAAAGTTTAACTTCAATGTCCAGCCTTATCCTCACATTTTCTCCAGTAAGAGAGTTCTTCAGAGTTCTTTAATTTATTGTTCACTGTTTAAAATGGGATTGCTATGAATGTTAAAATTCAAACTGTACATTTCGATGCAGACAGCAGATTAGTTGAGTATGTAACTAAAAAAATGACAAAGTTAAGCACGTTTCATGACCGGATCATTAAAGTAGATGTTTTTTTAAAGCTGGACAATGTGGTGCATAAGATCAAGGACAAGGTGGCCGAGATCAGTGTCCAGGTACCACGCCATCATTTTTTCGTAAAATGTTCCTCTAAATCCTTCGAAGAATCTTTTGACAGCGCATTTGAGTCGCTGGTCAACCAGGTTAAAAAGAAAAAAGACAAGCAAGCCGCATAAGTAAGTAAATTGTTGAAGACCTCCTTCGGGAGGTCTTTTTTTGTTTGGGAGGGGGGGAATTTGCGGCTGCTTTGTTATATTTCAATAAAGTGATGATAATTATAGTAAAAAAAGAGGTTCAAAATTTTTGAATTTAACAAATTCACTTACCTTTGCCTTCCCAAAAAAAACGGTATGTTGCTGATTTGGGACAGAAAAAGTCAGCGGATTACCGTCATAATTGGGAGATCTTTTCCAGACTGAGTGTAGGAATTACCAGCCAGAGTAGCTCAGTTGGTAGAGCAGCTGATTTGTAATCAGCTGGTCGGGGGTTCGAGTCCCTTCTCTGGCTCTATTAAATTTTGGGTAGGTAGTCAAGTGGCCAACGACAACAGACTGTAAATCTGTCCTCTTCGGAGTTCGATGGTTCGAATCCATCCCTGCCCACAGACCTTAAAGCCCCCATTGGGGTTTTAAGGTAGTTAAGGAAAGTTCTTAGTAAATAAGGGTTAAATGCGGAAGTAGCTCAGTTGGTAGAGCGACAGCCTTCCAAGCTGTAGGTCGCGGGTTCGAACCTCGTCTTCCGCTCCGAAAAATGGGTTACAGGCCCCTGGAAGGCTTAGCGCTTCGGGCGGGAGTTTTCCGGAAGGGGGTTTGCGGGTCAGGGGGACTGAACACAAGCCGTTGTAGCTCAGGGGTAGAGCACTTCCTTGGTAAGGAAGAGGTCGTGAGTTCAATTCTCATCAACGGCTCTGAAGTTTTTTG
>JAATFV010000142.1 GCA_015655015.1 Chitinophagales bacterium
CATGACAAAGCATTCACCATCAACAGCAACGATCCCCATTATCACGAATTGATGTCCCATAAATATATGGACGAGGGCGTCGAACGCGAAGTAAGGATCCCCAAAGGAGATGTGCTGCACCAGTTCCGGGAAGATGTGAACAATGGCCAGCTGCCACAGGTATCCTGGATCGTAGCGCCGGCAAGGTTCTCCGACCACCCCGGAGGCCCCTGGTACGGCGTATGGTATCTCTCCGAAGTAATGGACATCCTTACCAAAAATCCCGAAGTATGGAAGAAGACCATCTTTATCCTCAACTATGATGAGAATGACGGTTACTTCGACCATGTCCCCCCCTTCGTAGCGCCGGACCCCTTCATGCCCAATACCGGAAAAGCCTCTGCACATATCGATACCAGCGTAGAGCATGTGGCCGTGGAACAGGAGCTCGAACACGCCAGACAATATCCCGGCCCCGGACACGAAGGCCGCACCGGCCCCATCGGACTGGGCTACCGGGTGCCAATGATCGTCGCTTCCCCCTGGAGCAGAGGAGGAGCCGTCTGCTCAGAAATTTTTGACCACACCTCCGTATTGCAGTTCCTGGAGAAATTCCTTAGCCATAAGACCGGCAAAAAGATCGAAGAAACCAATATCAGCGACTGGCGAAGAACTGTCTGCGGTGACCTCACCTCCGTATTCAAACCCTATAACGGAGAAGAGCTTCCCAACCTCAAGCCCGTAAAAAAGGAAGATCACATGGAATTGATAACGAATGCCAAATTCAAACCTCCGATACCCGGGTTTACCCCTTTGTCGGAAGCAGACATAGCACTTATCAATAAGGACCCGCACCATTCTCCTTTTATGCCCCAACAGGAAAAAGGCATTCGTCCCTCCCGCCCGCTGCCCTATCAACTGTATGCAGAAGGCAGACTAAGCGACGACAAACAAACAGTCACCCTATCGTTCAACGCCTCCAACGAAGTGTTCCGCGATGCAGCTGCAGGCTCCCCCTTTATCGTTTATGCCACCGGTACCTGGAAGGATGGCCCATGGTTTCCCGGCCTGCCGCACGATCCGAAAAATCCCGCAGGCCCCTCCACACCCGCAGGCCAAACCGCACCATCAGGCCAAACCGCATCTGCAGGCCAGACCACACCATCAGGCCAGACCGCATCAGCAGGCCAGACCGCATCAGCCGCCCACGCTGAACCCAGCCGCGAGCTGCGTACCTGGAATTATACCGTCGCTCCCGGCGACACCCTCACTGATACCTGGACGCTGAAAGACTTCGACGCCGAAGCTTACCGGCTGGAGATCTATGGCCCCAATGGTTTTTACCGGGTCCATGCCGGCAATGCGCAGGACCCCTCCCTGGAAATGGCCTGTGAATATCACCGAAGCCGCTTGCTGAAAAGAACCCTGACCGGCAATATCCAGCTGAATGTGAAAAATCTCGACAAAAAACATAAGACGACGCTGACGATCACCGACAACGCCTATTCGGGCGGCGCCAGAACAAAAACCCTGGACCTTGCAGGAACAGCCGGCGCCGAAGCCGCCATCATCCTGGAACTGGGCAGGAGCTTCGGCTGGTATGATTTCACGGTGAAGGTCTCCGGCAACGAAGCTTTCGAAAAAAGATACGCCGGGCATGTAGAGACAGGGAAAGAGAGTTTCAGCGATCCGCTGATGGGTCAGTTTCCTGTTTAGACGTAAATCAACCCTAAAAAAATGAATGACTTCCGATTATACGAGTTATTAAAGAAACAGCAAAAAAACAAGCTTAGCCCGGAAGAAGAGCAGGTCCTGAACGATTGGTTTGATCATCTCGACCATACCCCTGAACAGGAGGCCCCCATCCCGTTGATAAAGGCCCGTATCTGGTCCGCGATCAGCCTCCGTGTCAATGCCCGTTTGAGGACCGGTATCGGCAGCCGCACTGCCGCCCCCAACCATGGCCGGGTTTCTCCGGAAAAAACAACATCCGTACGGTGGATAGGACGAATAGGATGGAGAGGATATGCCGCAGCGGCCTCCGTGATAGTCGTATTGGCTTGTGCCGCCCTGTATTTCAAGACGCCGCAAGCAAAGCCCGTCCCAGCAGCGCAGCAGGCAGCCATAGCGCTTACCACGATCCGCGCGCCGCATGGCAGCCAGGCGAGAGTCACCCTCTCCGATGGAACGGTAGTCTGGCTCAACGGAGACGCCGTCCTGGATTATCCGGCCGTCTTCGATACGGTCCGCAATGTGTATCTGCGGCATGGAGAAGCCTTTTTCGAAGTAGCGGCTAATGCCGGCAAGCCTTTTATCGTCCATAGTCAGCATATGCACACACAGGTGCTGGGGACTTCTTTTGATATTCGGAATGCCGGAGGCCGGTACATGGTAGCGGTTGCCAGTGGAAAAGTAAAAGTGTACTACAGCGGCAGGGAAAGGGCTCAGAATATCTCCAATATGCTGGAGGCAGGAGAAAGACTGACTACAGACAGCATCGGCAGCCGTTCCGTAGTTGACAGCCTGGACAAAGACCTTTGCAAAGGCTGGACCGATAAGGCCTATCATTTGAAAGATGTGAGCCTGACCGGTATCGCTTTCTGTATGGAATCCATCTATGGCGTCACCATCCGTATCCGCAGTGAAGAGCTGAAGAAACTGACCTTTACCACCAGTGTCAGCAACAAAGACCGAATGCAGGATATTTTGGAAAGGCTCAGCCTCGCCGGAGATTTTCACTATAAGATAAATGCTCCCGATACAGTGACGATCTATTGACGCAACAGCTTAGCAGCACCCGCATCCGGGCAAAGGCAGGACCACCATATCCTCTTACACATTCAAAACTTTCACTTCGCTCAGTGGGCCGGGCAGAGCCGTGTTCGACAATAACGCCCGGCGAGAGACCTTATTCCCTAAAGAGAGACCTTATCCCCTAAATGAAAATACGGGGCCGTTCAAACCCCGCATCATAAAGAAATTCCGGCGCTGCCGCTGATCACGTAACAGCACGGATATTGTTTCATTCTTCAAATGCAAAATATGCAAAAAAAATCCCGAAAGTCAATCAGGTGGTTATTTCTTTTTTTAGTATTACTTGTCTTCCGGAGCCAGCCCCTTCAGGCCCAGGAGAAGACGGTCAGTGTCAACGCCAAAGGCAAGTCAATCAAAGAGGCGCTGCAACAGATCGAATCGCAGTCCGGTTACACCATTACCTACAGCAGCAGTCTCCTCGCCGGGAAAAAGAGCCTGACGGAGGACCTTCCCAAAATGTCTTTGAGCGCCGCCCTGACCCGGGTCCTGAAAGGCACCGGTCTGGGTTACCGCATCGATAAGGAAAACATTATCATCTATCGCCTTACGACCGAAAAAAAGGCGGAAGGATCCCGGTCGGTCACCGGCCGTATCACCGACGGGACCACCAATGAAGCCATCCCCTATGCTACCGTGAGCGCCGGAAATAAGACCGCGCTCAGCAGGGCCGACGGCACGTTTACCCTGACCCCGGACGAGGGAACAGCCGCCCTCATCATCAGCCACCAGGGATATACGTTAAAGCTGGTGAACCTCCACGACGGCGACAATGCCCCGATGGAGATCACCCTGCAACGAAAAAGCGCCCAGCTGGCCCAGGTAGTAGTCACCGCATTCGGCATCACAAAAGATAAAAAAGAGCTGGGCCATGCGGTACAGCAAGTCTCCGGCGATGAAGTCACCCGGGTAAAAGGAGTGGATATCGGCAGCTCCATCACGGGAAAAATATCCGGCCTGATCGTACAGAACAGCTCCGAATTCCTGGAAGCGCCTACGTTTACGCTCAGAGGCGTCACCCCTTTGTTAGTGATCAATGGGATCCCCTACGGGAATATGACCTTAAGGGACATCGGCGCAGATGACATAGAAAGCATCAGCGTGCTGAAAGGCGCTACAGGCGCCGCACTCTACGGCGGAAAAGGAGGCAATGGCGCCATCATCGTGACCACCAAAAAAGGCGGGAAGAAAAAAGGCCTGGTCGTCTCCATCAATAGCAACACGATGACCAATGCCGGCTTCCTTACGCTTCCCAAAGTGCAGCACGCTTACAGCGCAGGCATCGGCGGCAATTTCAGCAACACGGATTATGTCTGGGGCGCCAAGCTGGATATCGGTTCGATGGCCATGCAATGGGACCCCGCCACCAAAGGGCTGACCAACCAGCCGCTCACCTCCCGGGGAAAAAATAATTTTAAAAATTTCCTGCAGCCCAGTTACGTCACCAACAACAACATCAGCATTACCCAAACGGGTGAGCTGGGAAGCTTCCGCGCCTCCCTCACCAATATCAATACTAAAGGACAATATCCCAATTCCAAAGCGAATATGTTCAATTTCCTGGTAGGCGGCGAGATCCGCTCCGGAAAATTCAGCCTGGATGCCAATGTGGGATATAACAAACGTTATTCCCCCCAGATCTGGGGCAGCGGATACGGTACACAAGGATATATCTACCAGATCCTCATGTGGACCGGCCCGGAATATGATCTCACCAAATACAAAGACTACTGGGTCACCCCCAACGTCCAGCAAAACTGGATGTACAAGACCTGGTATGACAACCCCTACCTGATCGCCTACGAGAAACTTGACGGCATCGATCAGAACACCTTCAATGCCAGCTTTTCGGCCAACTATAAATTATTCCCCGGCGCCAATCTTCAATTACGGTCTGGTACGGATTACGCCGGTAATACGGAGACAAAAAGAAATCCTCCCAGCATCAACTCCACCAGCGGGGGCTTCTTCTCCAGCGGCCTTTATTCCAATAGCCTCACCAATGCGTTCAGCACCAACAACGACCTTATTTTTACCGTGAGCAAAAGGATCAAAAAGGTCGGTATAGAAGGACTGGCAGGAGGAACCATCAATTATTTCCAGACCCAGAACACGTTCGCGGCTACCCGCAACGGACTTGCCATTCCTGGCTTCTATTCCCTGGCAGGCTCCGTGGAAAGACCGGATGTAAGCGCCACCATCCAGAAGAAACAGGTCAATAGCGCCTATGGTAAGCTGATGCTCTCCTGGAATAGCCTCTTATACCTGGATTTCACGGGAAGGAACGACTGGAGCTCGACACTTCCCAAGTCCACCCGGTCCTATTTCTACCCTTCCGCAGGCGCCAGCCTCTTGCTCTCGGAGCTGATAAAGGTCCCCGACTGGACCGACCTGTGGAAAGTGCGCGGTTCCTGGGCCGTTACCAAAAGCGACCTGGACGTGTATGCCACAAGCCAGTCCTACTCGACCACCCTGGGCACCTGGAATACATTCAACTCCGCTACGTATCCTACCAGCATCATCAGCAGCAATATCAAGCCCACCACTGCCCGCACATGGGAGATGGGTACAGCAGCGTATTTCCTGAAGAACCGGGCGCAAATAGACATCACTTACTACAACAAATACACCTACAACCGGCAGATCAGCTCATCCGTCTCTCCCACCTCGGGATTTGCTACCAGCCTTATCAATAGCAAAGAGACCTGGATTCGCCGGGGTGTAGAGATCACCCTCGAAGGGACACCGGTGAAAACAAATAAGTTCGAATGGACCACCGCCATCAACTGGTCCACCTCCAAACAATATTACAAAGCCCTGGACCCGGTATACTCCGCCGACAACCTCTGGACGAAGGTAGGGAACCGCACAGATGCCGCCGCCATCAACGACTGGAACCGGGATCCCTCAGGCAAGGTGATCCATATAGACAACGGCCTGCCGCAGCGGAGCACCTACAAATCTTTGCTCGGTTATAGCGACCCGGACTGGATCTTCGGTTTTATGAACCGGTTCCGTTATGGAGCGTTCTCTTTCACTGCCAGCCTGGACGGCCGGATCGGAGGCTTGATGTATGAATACATGAACGATAAGATGTGGGATACGGGCTCTCATCCTGACACCGATAATAAATACCGCTACGAAGAGACCGTGAACAAGAACCAGACCTACGTCGGAGACGGAGTAAAAGTTGTTTCCGGTAC
>JAATFV010000168.1 GCA_015655015.1 Chitinophagales bacterium
CAACGGCCGACCGTCCAACATCTCGGCCCTGGCCAGCTCATGCCGGAGCCAGGCCGCGTTCTCCATCGCCAGCAAAGTCCGGTCCCGTAAAAAAGAATACGTATCCAGGTATGCCTTCTTTTCATAAGATGGGAAATACCCTTTGTCTTTCAACCATTGAACAATCCCGGCCGACTTAGCAAACGCTGTGGCTGATTTCTCGAAATGTAACAGTACCCATTGCTCGAATGCGATGCTGGAAAAAGCGATATGCATCCGCTTCCCATTTAAGGGCTCCGCCGCCAGCTCAAACGCCTCCTTATGCTTGGTATAGCCGTTCCGGTCGAACACCACCCAAACCTCGTCAAAATCGTCGATCCTTGATCTCGCCTCCAACACTAACCCCAGTGCATGCGACACGTGCGTATCGTCGCCTCTTTCGGGGTAGATCGTCACCGAAAAAGTACCCCGGTCTTCGATCTCTTCTGCGATCTTCTCAAAATAGATAGGCTCCGTATTCCTGCCCTCGCAGGCAATGAAGATCGTTCGCCTTAAAGACCGTTTTTTTCTAGTCATTGTCAAAAATAAATTCCAGTTCCTTGATCTTCGGCTGTCCGCCGAACTTTCCATTCATATACCATTTGTCAAAAGGCGTATCATCCCTGACTCCGTCGAAGTCCTTGGCGGAAAAAATCTCCGTTACCCCGTACTTATCCTTTTCGCAGAACCATATCTGATCCTTCCTGAATACTTCCTTGTCAAGCAAGGTCACTTCATGCGTTGCCACCACCAGCTGCGCATTCTTCGTATTGCTCACCGGGTTATTGAACAACCGAACAAGGAACTTGGATAATTTCGGGTGCAGGCTATTATCCAGCTCGTCGAAAAACAGCACTCCGCCCTGCTCCAGGCGCTTCAATACAATACCCCCTAGCGCAAAAAGCACATTTGTACCCGCCGACTCTTGGAAAAGCGGCAATTCCCGTACGCCCACCTCTGTGCCTTTGTCATAAAGCGTATGTGTGGCTGAAATTCTGCCGACCCGTCGCGCATAATTCCGCGATGGCCGCCTGAGCCCTCCCGTTGTCAGCTCCCCAACTGCGGCGGCGTCCTCGTTGTCCCGTATGCTTATGCTGTTGATCCGCATATCCGCAATGCGTAGCAACTTGTTGATCCGTTTGAGCAGGTGCGCGTTCTCGGGTCTCATGAGTTCATCCGCGATCTCCTCCCGGAGCTGGCCGATCTTATTGATGTCAAGCGCATTCCATACCTCCACCGAATTGAAGTATAAATAAACCCCTGTTAGCAGCTCATGAGGCACATCTCCGCCGAACTGAGACAGGAACAACTGGTTCTTAAAAAGCGAATATTCCTTATACCCTAAATCCTTGCTCAAACGGCCCGTATGCAGTACCGTGGAAGCGCTCTTGTCCACAATACGTTTGAATAGGTTATGCTTCTGCCCCTTGGGGTAATAATCCAGCTCTTCCGCCAGCACCTCTTCCCGGTTAAACTCGATATGGTAACGATAACGTACATAAGCCTGCTCGCCTGCCATCAAGAATTCAATGGAAAATTTGCAAGGTGCCTGTTCCGACCCAACATCAAAAACAAACGGTTCGTAATAGGGAATGGGACTTTCCGCTCTTATCTCCTTCGAACGTTTTATAAACTCGGTGAGATTGAACAAAGCCCGGATAAAATTGGTCTTTCCCGAGGCGTTAGGCCCATATAACACCGCGGATTTCAATAACCGCATTTTCTGCCCTCCCGCCACCTCGACCTCGAAGAAATTCTCCGGTTTACTCTGCCCCGCTTCCGCCTCTAGCGTAAACTCGAAGGTATCCCTGATCGAACGGAAATTGGTAATGTCAAAAGAGATTATCATTCTAATTGTCTTATTTTTTGTCAAATTTATACAAAAAACAAGATAATTGGCAATAAATTCCTTCCAACTACTCATAAACCGACCTTTTCCTTAACGTTTGTCATTCAATAGGGCCATCATATAATCAGCCACCCTTACCGGCGCCAGCGCAAGGTCATGCTTCAGATGCCTCTCTCCAGCAGTATGTCCAGACCTTCTACCATGCCACCTACGCCCAGGTCGGAAGCGACCCCACAGTCTACCAGGACCTCATGTACATGGGCCTCCAGACCTTCACCCTCTACCAAGAGGAGATCATCGCCAAGGGCCTCCAAGCCGCCGTCCAGACCAATTGGGGTAAGCTCAATGAGGGCGGGAAATACAACGACTAAACTATTCCGTCTATAAACAAGGATCCCTTCCAAAGGGAGCGACCCTTATCATGTTAAAACACGCTAGATTCTCGCACTTTTCTATCTTCGCTCCATACAATATTGCCTTAATGGACCAGCCGGAAAATATTCATATCGAATTTTGGACAATGGGAATATTCCCTATTGCGCTGTACAAGGCATTTCTCGAAAAAGCGCCTAACCCCGACGGCATTCGTCCCCTTTTTGTGGAAGAAAAAAAACCACCTTCTGTCCAAAGGCGAAGGACGAGCTCGTTACTATCTATTGATATTACTTTTTCTTACTACACGGACTTCATAGCCGAAGAAAAAGGGAACGCGCTATACGATTTAGTGCTGAAAGGTTTGCAGCCTATGTATGATATTTTATCCAACGGTGATGGAAAAGCAAAGGATGAGTTGCTCAAATTAAGAGACAATAAATACGAGTTTATCTACATAGGCTCCAATAAGATACCGTTACTTTTTTCGTTCAAAAGCCATTGGAGCGAAGATGAAGAAAGGGCGGCCTATGAAAAAATGATCAACTATATAGACAGCTATGAGACAAAGGACGAGCAGGTACATACGGAAATTCAGAATACTTTATCTGACAAAGACCAAGTACGGTTCTTTTCGTACGATCCAGGAAATGACGCATGGATCATTCAAGATGTACTTTCTGAAATAACCCACGCGATCAGCCTAGACTACCTAAAATATAAAAAAGATAATCGTGTTGCAAAGCCGGACATTTTGATGAACGAAGATAAATTCAATGAGCACTTCGTTTTTGATCAGCAATGGATATTAACACTCAACAAGTTCCAGGTGATCATGGCAAGACCAAACGACGTCGCCCTATACCTCAGCCTTATGGACAAAAATCTGACAAAGGCCAAGCCTTTCCTGGAAGATGCAATAAAACGGCGCAATAAAAACCCCTACTTTAACATGATGCTGTGTAAGCTCCCCCTAAAACTGGGCCACCGTCATTTAGAGTTTTCTGGTTTTTCAAATATTTTATCCACTAAACGGCTCTCTTCAATTTTGGAAGGATTTCCGTTCGCCGTTTGTGGATAAAGCTTCAGTGCTTCGGCCCGGCTTTGGTAATACTGTTCAGCATATTTTACCGGAGATAGATACCCCAGCGACTTGTGCGGTCTTTCAGTATTGTAGTCCAGTTGCCATTCTTCGGCCATCAATCGGACCTCGGCGAGGCTGTAAAACAAGTAGGCGTTCAACAGTCCGCGGCGCATGGTTCCGTTTTTACGTTCGATGTAAGCGTTCTGGGTTGGCTTTCCCGGCTGGATGTAGACCAGTCGGATCCCATTGGCTTCGCACCATTCCTGGAGCAGATGGCTGATGAATTCGGGGCCGTTGTCCGTCCGGATGCAGGTCGGCTTGCCGCGGCGTGCGATGATCCTTTCCAGCACCCGGATTACTCGCCGGGCAGGCAGAGAGGTATCTACTTCGATAGCCAGCGATTCCCGGTTGAAATCGTCTATGACGTTCAATACCCGGAACTTTCTGCCATCCACCAGGGCATCGCTCATAAAATCAATGCTCCAGACCTCATTGGGTCCCTCGGGGATAAACAAGGCCTCCCTGATTCGGGCCGGCAGCCGCCTTTTGGTCCTTCTTCGAATATTTAGTCTCATCTGTATGTAAACCCGGTAGATCCGTTTGTGATTCCACATAAACCCTCTATTCCTTAATCGATAATAGGATTGCCAAAACCCAATGTCAACGTGCTTGTCCGTTAACGCTGTCAGCGCTTCCTGGACCGGGGCATCGTCTTTGGGGATGGCCTTATACTCGTAGGTGCTTCTGGGGATAGCTACGATCTTGCACGCCTTGCGAACACTCAGCTGCTCCTGTTCAACCAGGTAACCAGCTGCTGCCCGTTTCTCCGCAGGCGTTATAGCTTTTTTTCGATCAAGTTCTTCATCGCCCGGTTCTCGATGCACAATTCGGCATACATCTTCTTCAGTTCGGCATGTTCGGCTTCCAAATCCTTCAGCCGTTTGACATCGGAGGCTTCCATACCGCCGTATTTGGACTTCCAATTGTAAAAGGTAGCTTCGCTTATCCCCAGGTCTCGGGCGATATCCTTGACAGCAATGCCCCCTTCCTGCTGTTTCAATGCTGATACAATCTGACTTTCAGTAAACTGTTTCCGTTTCATAATTCAAGTTTAAAGTTAACAATTCATTCAATTGGTAACTCTAATTCTTGTGGCCGAAGTTCGGGGGAGCTTACAGCTGGACGAAGAAAGCACCAGCCTTTTCTACGACTACTTCGAGCAGATCATAGCTGCAGTGACCTATTCCTATACGGCGATAGAGACGCTTGCCAATATATGTATAGAAGAGCGCTACCAGCATACCAAGAAAGAAAAGGGGGTAACGACAATCTACGATAAAGAAGGTATTGAACGCAATTTCAAGCTACGGGACAAATTTAAAGTCATCATTCGCACAATCCTTTCGACGCCGGACCCATCCGCCGAACCTTGGTGGCAGTTCTTCATCCAGTTGGAAGAAATCCGCGATAAGATCATTCATACCAAGCAATCCAATTCGCAAGAAAGGTACTCCCTATTCCTGTCCCCGAAAATCTTTCTCATTGTCGAAGTCAGCAAATCCATTGTAAAATGGTACGGCCATTACATAAACACCAACTTACGGCGTATCCTCGACGATTTTCCGTTCGGGTAAGGTTTTGACAATACAATGCCCATGTTTATGTCTAATATAGAGTATTGGAAAAGTCAGCGCCGTATGCGCGGAATACCGGAGCCGCCGGAAGAAAAGTGAATTACTAAAACTCCGGCGCCACAAACAGTACCATTCACTCTCCCGCTTTCGCCTGTCTGCCGCATCCTGCAACCCACAAAAAACTCCTCACCATACTATCCCCTTCGAAATTTTGCGGCGGCCCCTAAAACAAAATAAGAACATTCAAACCCTAAACCGTTTAGCCCGTTTATAGGATGATTCACATGGTTTTACGTAAATTCGTACCAATCGCTATCCCATGAGCTTAATCATCGCGCACCGGACCGGGCCAAAAATATATCTGATCGGCGATACAAAGCTGACAGACTCCCCTATTTTGCCTGACCCATCCCGGTTAGACCGCGCCCAGATGGTCAGTGACCCGCGCGATGGCGTTATTAAAATCACCATCCTGGGTGAGCAGCTAGCCATTGCCTTCGCCGGCGAATCCGACACCGCAAACGAAGCAATCAAGGCGTGCCGAAACCTCCGTATTGACCAGATCCTCGCATTACTGAAGGAAAAAAACATAGCAACCAATGGAGGGGTGGAATTCATTGTTGCCATTGGAGACCCGATCTTCAAGCTCATTGAAATAAAAAATGGCCAGGTCTCCGTTGACCAGGAACAATGCTGGATAGGAAATAAAGACGGATTCGGTCTTTTCCAGGAGACCATGTTCACCCTTCGGGAAAATGATAAAGAAAAAAAGCGAGATTACCCCTCCCATGCCCACGATGCCCTGAACATCGTCATGGAATCCAGCAAAGTGCCGGAAGTAAATGGCTTTATCATAACCGTTACCAACGATACAAACTCCTTCCGCTATAAAGAATCAGTCTCCATGTCCATACCGCCAATGACCATATCCGGTACCGGACCTGTGGGCGTCGTCATTAGTCACGGGTCTGCGGAAGCCGGGGGGTACTCCATCAACATTCAACCCTATGCCGGACGCCCGGACATTCTCCCGATCCATATTTTACAAGGGGATATAGGGATCATCTACCAATCGAAGGAAGGAAGCCTGCTTTACCCGGAAATACTGGTGCACACCGACGCCACCGAATTCGCCGAAATATTGCGGGAGCGATATAGCATTCCCATCCGCTACGCCATTTCTTCGCCGATTAAAAGCTATTTCGCTAGGGGCCAAAAGGCCGCCAATAGCAAAGACCTCCCCAAAGCCATTGAATTGTATAAAAAAGCCCTTGCTGAACCCGAAACCGATCTTAAACCCAGTATCAACCTTAATCTGGCACTGGCACTCTTTCACTCGAACAAATTCGAGGAAGCACTCAACTACGCGTGCGCAGCCCTCAATCTGAACCCCAAACTATGGCCGGACGTAAACGCTCTCTTGGGCGGTATTCAACATGCCATGCGTAAAAAATAAATAATATGAAGGCGATCGGCGAACATGCCGCTCCACCACACGCAACGCCGCATAAACCCCAAGCCAACGCCTACTCTCTCCAACACTATTTTAGGCGTCACATTGTGTCCTACCGAAAAAATTCATACCTTTTTAGCCCATCACCACAAAATGACAGACAACGCCAACCGTTACATTGCCCCTCCAATGCTAGACGTCATCGAAGCAGAACTTCGACAACTAGAACAGGAATTTCAAGTCAACCAAGCCCTCCTGCTCACCGAGGACGATCTACAATGTCACCTTTTTGGCAGGCTCCGCGCCCGCTATCCCACTTACATTGAGACCATGGACCGCGGTGTCACCGGTCTGGCGATCCATTCCGAAGTCAAGTTCTACGATGAAGACGGCAAACTCACCCTGATACCTGATCTTTGCATCATACCTCCCGGAGAGTTAAGCATCTACGCCTCCATCATGTATGGATCCAGCCCCAGGAACCTCCTAAAAAGAAACAGACTGCCCAGCAAAAACTTTGAATTCGGCGGCGATGCCCTCGCCATCGAATTGAAATTTTGCCGCAAGAAAGGCGGCATTAACGCAAAGGACATCAATCATTATAAGAAAGACGTCGAAAAGTTGAAGCGCCTCCGCGACCTCCGACACAACCGCAGCGAAGGCCGCGAACACCTCTTGGGTCTTATCGCCATATTAAACAAAACCGAGGCAGGCGGTGACCTTGTCCAAGAATTGATAGAACATCACCAAGAAAATGATATCCGGATATTTTATGGAACCGGCAAAGTAGATTTTAGAAACTTCGATGGCGCTCAAAGTCTGCTAAACCCCCGACGGTACGTCGGACCACCTCAGCCTCCTCCGGATGATTCCCAAGGGTAATAAGATTCCATGAAAAAACGGTTTTTTTTAGCTCACCGAGCCTATATATTCACCCTATGAAAGACACTGACAAAAAGCCCGTCACTAAGGATTCTCCCATACATCCGGGCGCCCAAGTTACCTTCAAAATCTACCCGACCCTGTCATGACTGTCATCGCCGTCGACCGGAAACGAAACCTCGCCATTTGCCGCTATTACGATTCCCTTGCCGAAGCCACCATACCCGTAGAATGTGATCCCGATAGTCTTGATTCGGTCGTCCCGCAGCAATCTTTAGAGAAATAAGCATCTTTGTGAAAAATACAACATAATGACCGTCGATTTAGACAAGTTTCAAAGCTATTCTAACTACCTGGACAGTTACAAGAAATCCATCCGACACCTATATGACGGCCTAACAGAGAAAAAGATAACAGCTCTCGACGCCGCCTTCCCGATGTTGTTCCTAATGCGTCATTTCCTGGAAATTGGCTATAAGGGCAATATCTATCACCTCGCAAAAACCAGCGACGTTACCGATGGCCTCAACGACGCCACACACGATCTCCCAACACTGCACACGGCTTTCAAAATTCAATTTACCGCCGCTGCTGCTGTCGCCAATATATCAAAACCGAAAACCAAAGAATTCAACAAATATCACCGAAAGCTCGGAGGCCTCGTAAAACTGTTCGACCGCATCGACCGCAAAGGGATCGCCTTTCGATACCCCAGCAAGAAAGGCTCTACAAAGTCACCACAAGGAACCATCGACCTCGAAAAGACTTATCAGGATTTCGACGAAGCGAAGGAAGCGCTTATTTACCTGGAGGATTTTATGGTCGGCAATCTCGCCAAATTTGACCAGAAAAAGGATTGGATCTTGGCCGGTGGTATATGGAATGACAGCGGCACTTGGCAAGACGACAAAAAGCTAATCGGTGGAATCTGAGCGTCCCGATTTTCAAGAAGCCACAGGCACGGGGATCATATTGATCGACGCCACTAAATAATACCTAGTCCCATTCGGCCGACCTATTCCCAGGTCTCGCATCATCCGATCCGCGTCCAACGTCACCCGATAATGCGTCGCCAGGTCAACAATGACCTCCTTTAACTCTTTCACTTCATAGTCGTCGAACGCCCAATGGATAAAATTCAATCCCGCTGAATGTGCTCCAAGTTGTTTTTGAACCCATGTCTTATAATGATCGTAGCTTCCGCCCGAGGGGTCTTGCGCAGCAGTCCCGAAAATATATTGATGAATAAAGCGAACTTCGGCCCCAAGATGCACGTCGGATATGTTAACGATTTCTACGCCACCTTGGGGAAACTTTGCTTCCAATGTGTTTATTATGTCTAATGCGCTTACCATAAGTCGGGTTTTGTAGCATCAATATACTCAACCTATCTCGTAACTTCTATTTTTTTGCCTCATACAGTCAGGCCATTTTGCCGATCTTTGTTTATCTGCAAAAATGAACCGAACGCTCCACTTTAAAACCTCTATAATGGATTCGCTGCCGGTCACCGACGCCTTGTCCTATAATTTTTTCGCGGACAGCCCCGACGATGACCCATCGGTCACCGACCTGAAAGAAGATGACGCCCTCCGCTGGTTGGTCCGAAATTCATTCATCCGCAACGAGTTTTTTCGTGAGTTCTTTCCCAATGATGCCGTGCCGGAATATCGTTTAAACCTCGTCGACCCTTTCACAAGGCCGCATCTCAATCCCGGCGACGTTGATCTCCTGCTGATCGATCCCAACAATCCTGCCACCGGCATTGCCTTTGAATGCAAACGCGTAAAAATTGTCTCTTTACCGGACGGACAACTCAAAATCAACGGCGCCCAAAAAGTCGTAAAGGCTGTCGGCCAGGTAAACGGTTACCGAGCCCTCGGGTTCCATCAAGTATACTTTCTCATCATACTTCTGGACGATGGGCGACACCATACCGCTCCAAACCAAATGTTCCACTACGCCACTGGTCGCCAGATCGACGAAATTCTCAGCACCCCCTGGCTACCCGATCTCCATGAAGAAATAGGGGTCGTCTATATACGCATCAACCAGTTGACCGGCAAAAGCATCGACCACTGCCACAGCATCAGCTATTGCATCGACAAACCCGCCGCCCGCCGTGAACAGCCCTTTGACACCACAACAAAAATCCAAATGATCCTAAAACACCCTATCCACTAAGGCCATGGAAATTGGTTACTAAATCAACAATATTTACCCCTGAAATGAGCCGGTATCCTTTTCATTCCCGTGTCACCCCTCCATTTCTGGTAGCAACAGGACACTGAAACCAAGGCCATCTTCCAACGTCGGATGCAGGACCATCCCCGCTCCCTCTTTGTCCCCAACCCGGCGTTTGAACGCCCCCTGAATCCTAATACACACGCAAAAATCCTTTCGGCCCTATCACCCCAAAACCTATCTCCCGAAAATTTTTAGAATTTGAACCTCTGGAAACCATACACTTACGCCGGATAGATCTTTTTGGTCCTATTTTACTAAATATTTTAGTATTACCTTTACAAACAATCCCCGTTTCCGGGTCAGCCTTAGTTATTGCCCTGGCTCCCTAGACAAATCCGCCACCTTGTAAAACAACGAAATTGTCCGTCGCTACTCCACCCCTCTCGATGAAATAAATACATAAGTACGACTACCAGATTAGCGACTTAATAATTTAAACAACACAAATACCGTGAAAAAACGGTTTTATAAACCAGCTACAATGCCTACTTTAATCGGATACTTACTTTTTCTAACCCTTTTTCCGCTGAACTTAACGCTTGCAATGAAAATTGAAAAGATTCACAGCTACCTTGTCCATGCCGGCAAGGGATCAGATGAACAGCAACCCGTAAAAGGAGCCGATATACCATTAAACGGCACCATGTACAATATGCTCCGGGACGTTTTCGATGATGCTCCCAACGAATGTAAGCACGACATAGTCTTTGACACCGGCACGCAGCAAAATGACTGCCGTGACCTCATTCTAAAATATATCGACAAACCAACCGTCGCCAATGGCCGGCGACTGGCTGAAATGCTTCAGGAAGTAACCACGAATCGCTCAGGTCTAGGGTTGCTGTTCCTTATTACTGGCAGCAGCGGTGCCCGCAAACGCCTTGTCATATCTCGTTTTCCAGCAGACAACGGGTTTCTTGCCACCGAAGGAACGGCGTCCCTAGACGTAGAATTTGTCGAGCAAATCTTTTTGAAAAGTTCCCGAGCATACAAAAGCGCCATGTATGAAGGGGCCTCCGAGGCAAAAGACTTTTGGGAAGGCAAGGCAATAGACCGCCAAATAAACAACGACGTTATAATATCCGAATACTGGATAAAAGACTTCTTACGTTCGGATTTTTCCACTACCGGCGAACGAGGAACACGAACCCTGGCGGCGGCCCTTCGAGACGCCGTCAATGACAAAGCTCTGCCGCTGGAAGTTCGGGAAGAAATTAGTTCCGCGGTAAGACTATCGAGGAACCTGGACAAAAAATTAATCAGCCCAACCGACTATGGCAAAAAACTAAACCTTAGCTAGCCCGCTCAAGATGCCATCCTATCCAACATACGCGCAGATTTACAAAATATTCAATTCCAATTCAGCGTTGAGGAATTAGACAAGCTTATCACCTTTAAAACGGTCGAACTGGACAATGGCGCGCTGATGTCGGCCCTTGCGTCAAAATTTGATAACGTCTTTACAAAGGCAGATTCTACCAATGGAAAAACAACATTCACGACCACCGGTGCAGTCGTTGACGAGCGAATAAGAAAAAAACAATAAGCTATGACGGACTTACGCGAAGCATATACTGCCCGATTCGACATATTGAAAGCTGTGGCTGCAAAGATCGGGGCAGACCTTGAAATATCCCTTGCCGGGCTCGACCATATCGACCGAATCTCCGTACGCCCAAAGTCCATTGACAGTTTTCTAACAAAAGCAACTAAAGCCGAAAATGGCATCCCCAAGTACCAGGATCCTATCAATGAAATTCAGGATCAGGTCGGAGCCCGCATTATCGCGTTCTATTTAGATGACGTAGAGAAAATCACCAATCGCCTCCTCGCATATTACAAAAGGATTGAAGAAAAACACATCGTTCCCGAATCTGAAAAGGAATTTGGTTACTTCGGAAAACATTTTATCTTACTTCTGCCCAAAGACCTAAAACCAGAAGGGACTGCCGAAGAACTGTTGCCATCAGTCTTTGAACTTCAAATAAAAACCCTGTTCCAACATGCCTTTTCCGAAGGTAGCCACGACCTTGCCTATAAACCCGTCAGTCCACTATCAAAAGACCAGCAACGAAAAGTAGCCTTTATCGCGGCCCAGGCCTGGGGTGGCGATACAATATTCCAAGACCTCCACAATGAATTATTCAAGACGCCCCAAACGCAGCCGTAAGAAATATTTCGACCGTCCTATAAGACCTCGGTCCAACCGCCCAGGATATTTCGAGCGGCTTGCCGATCGCTACCGTCGGTATAAGCAAGAGCATCCTGATCATCATCTGGCCCATTGCCTTGCACAGGACACCTTTCCAGAGGCCATTTCGGTAGCCGCCAGGTCAGTCGACCACCGTGGAAAAATCCATGGCCATCAATGCTGGATCGGTGCTACGGCGCTTAATGCTTTTGCCCCCCTGCTTGTTCCAATAATCCCTCAACTGGAGCAGGCAGAAACTTTCGATCAGATTCATTCCCTTATCGAAAGCATTGCCCCACACGGTATTGGTCCACTTACAGTCTACGATACCACCTGCCGCATCAGTGCCTGGCGAGGAAAATCCCCGGAAAAAGTCTACTTGCACTGCGGCGCCTATGATGGCGCGGAAAGACTGCTCGGTCCGCTACGAGGAAGAAAATGGATAGAGGTTACCGAACTCCCCGAGCCTCTACAGCGCCTCGGCGTCACCCCCGGAGAAATAGAAGATATCTTATGCTTATATAAGAAAGAATTTGAACTTTATCCACAGCTATAGTCTTAGGCTCATTTTGTCACACCCTTTGCTGCCCCCCATAACTCCTTGAAATTTAGCAATGTTTCCTAGCCAGATCGGGCCTTATGGGCGAAACTGATTTTAAAAACCGCCTTGAAAAACATCGAAAGCTCATAGAATTCCTCAACCAGGTCCTCCACGACCTCTATGATACCATCCGCGCCATTCAATCCCAGCCGGAGATGATAGACACAGACGGCAGCCGTTACGGCTACGTCACTACATCAATAAATATCCTATGGGAGGAGGACAAAAGTCTCCGTTCCCTCTATGCAACCATCCAGGAATACAGCCAGATCGGCAACAAGGACTTCAATACTATAGCCATTCACATCGCCGAATACCGCGCCGTTAATAAACTAGCTTCCAGGATAAAAACGGTTAATTTCATTGCGTGGTGCCTTTTCATAATTTCGGGTCAAAACACCCTTGCAAATATTGTAAATAATCCTTTTTTTTACGAGCTTTAATACAAAGTTATGCCATCCAAACAGCCGGCAGAACGTACAGTTTCAGAAATTCTGAACTTTCAGCGAGAAGAAAGCGAGGCCAGAGACATAATCAAAGACCTTGATAACCTACATTCTATACTCCCTGAAAAAAGAGGCCGTTGGATTTGGGAGCTTATTCAAAATGCCAAGGACTGTGCCCGCCCCAATAGAGAAGGCTTAAAATCTGTATCCATCACAATCATCCTGGACAAGGACAAGCTAATATTTCAACACGATGGCGTTCCATTTAAAACCGATGATCTGATTGCCCTACTCCGGAGAACATCCAATAAGAATTACCAGAATGCCGAAGGAAATACCGGAAAATATGGTACTGGGTTCGTTACAACACATATTCTTAGCAAGATCGTGCACCTCGATGCTTTCCTTATTGGAGAAGGGGGCCAAAAGAACTTTAAATTAACCATTAATCGCTCTTTCGATCAAAAAGAGGCCCTCCAGCACGAACTTGTACGGGTATTTGCCGAGGTAGAAAAAATTCGGAGTTCAGGCGAATATCCACCACATGTCGACGCGGACATTTATACTCGATTCATCTACCCTTTAGACCCCAAGAGTTTGAGCCTTGCTCAACATACCCTTGAGGAACTGACAGGTAACATCCACTTCACTTTGCGCTGCAACACTTCGATCAAATCTGTAACAGTAGATAATCATCTAACAGGTCTACAAAATATTTTCCGGGAATTGCCTCCCGAACCTCTTGTGGAAGGAATCACCTATTTTTCCTGGGGGGCGCCAGATGCGACTGGCAAAGAAGAAGGCCTTCTATATTTCGATAGTTCTCCATTAAAACTGGGTTTACCCGTGACGAAACAGGACGGTCAGTTTGCCATCTCGGAAATGGGAAGGTGTGCCCGGCTCTTCAAAGACCTTCCTATGATTGGGACAGAAAACGCCCACATCCCCTTTTGGGTTCAAGGGGATACTTTTCGTCCTCCAGAGCCCCGGGATGGGCTGCGTACCACTAAAAGCAATGAAGAGGAACCAGACCAGATTGCAGACGCAAACAGGTCTGCGCTAGGTCATTTGCCAAATGCCGTAAAAACTTTCTATCAGGGATTATGCAGCCTTCCCATTAGTGGGCTCCACCTGCTTGTAGAGACCGGTCTACCCGATGACCCCTACAATCACCTGGACCATGCCTGGTATATTGAACATATTCAGGTGCCACTGCGCAACTTTTTCCGCGAACAGCCCATTGTAGAAACAGCTTCCGGAGAAAGAAAACCGATCTCAGAATGTTTCTTTATCGATTACCCGGATCATGAGACCCGACCAATGTTTAATCGGTTAGTTTCAAAATTGAGCCCCGCCCATTTTCCCAACGCTTCCTGCTTTGAAGCATGGGACAAAATTATCCACCAGGAAAGCGAAGGATGGACTCCTGGTATTTTATTCTCTCTTGAAGCCCTAATTGACACAGTTGACTCATTCAAAGAAATGGACGCTTTTCCCTTCGAAGAAGAGTCAGAGATCATCCAATGGCTAAACGAGCTATATAGTCTTCTAAAACAGACCCATCAGATGGGTATTGCCGACACGAAGGCCATTTTTCCAAGCCAGGCCGGCACATTGCAACAAAAGGTATTATTAAAAACTGACAATATACAAAATGAGCAATTCAAAAACATCCTTTGGCATCTTGGCCACCCGGTACGTGCCAAGCTCCTTCATAACGATGTGGCTGACAAAACGGGGTTTGAGCCCTTCGATCAGGAAGGGTTCCTTCTAAACTTTCACAAGGCTGTGGGTAATACCACTCCCTCTAAACTTGAGCCAGAACTAATAGAACATCTACTATTATTAGTAAGTATGTTCCGCACAAAGAATGCTCCTGCCCGAATGGAGTTATATAGATTGTTAAAAGGCCTGCTTGGGGATAAAGTACCTCCTATTACCGATGTTACTGACATGGAATTCTATGACTGGAGCTCCCCTGATATACTGGCTCTTAAATACGCCTGCTGGCTTGTCGAACAAGCCAGTACACTGGCAACATTTGCTGATCGCTATTTTCAATCGCATATCTCATCGGCAGTCGAATGGCTCAATGGTCTTTATCGACACCTACACGGGGAAGAGGACAGGTGGGCTTTATCTGAGAAATTTAAGATATTCCTCGTCCAATCCGGAAAGTTTGAGAAGTTTAATCCATCCCTACGGGCTGAGGACAGTATCCGTTCATTTCCTGACCTATTCAAAAAACTGAATAAAGAATATAAGGCCTTCACCAAACAGTTGGACCCATACGACTGGCTGACAGACTCTCAAATAGAAAAAGACTACTTCCCACACATTTCCCTTTCGGATTTCATCAAACCACTGGATGATCTCTTTATACCAGAAGATGCCGAAGCAAAAGTAAGGGACACCGGGACTTACAATAGCCTCTTCCATGAGCTAAACAACTACTGCAATGAACACGAGGAGGACGCCAAACTACTCCTCCCCACATTTGTGCGTAAGCAGGCCGAACTTCTTCTGAAAGCAATGGGCGAATCCGTTAGCCGAAAGGTCATGATCGTAAACAAAATGGGCAGAAGCGAAGAAGACCTCCAAACATTGAAAGAATTAACATTGCCTGCAACGACGCTTGTACAGTTAGAACAAGCCGCGCAGCAGGTCGGAGGCCCTTCAAGACTAATAGAACAAGCAGGCATCATGTTAAATGATATGGAGCAGGCCCAGTGGCGAAAAGAAGTAGGCACACGGGCCGAGATTGCCTTTTTAGAAGCGATGAAGGATGTAAAGGTCGAGCTCTTAGAAATTGACAATCCAGATGAAGGCCGCGACTTCACTTTAAAGCTGACCGGGGGAGACAAGATTTACTCGGTGGAGATCAAAAGTACGGGGATAGGTCTTGACGCTGTATCCATGTCTAAACCGCAAGGTGACGCAGCCTGCGAAAACCCTAAAGCATATGCCTTATGCGTAGTACCCAGGGACGATCAGAATCAGGTAAGCGTCGAGCATTTCAAAGAGCACGCACGCTTCAAAGAAGACATTGGTAATCTTCTCGAGCCAAAAATGCAAGCTATGAAAGCCGGCCTGAACAACATTGAGCAACAAGAAGACGGAGATGTCACTGTCGCCCTTAATAACAAAAAGTATTCAATTTTCGTTAAACGAAAAATCTGGTCCGAGGGACAAACGTTCAATGAATTTCTCGGTACCTTAAAAACTTTTTTCAAAATACCTGTATAGTAATATTGCCATATATCAGTATATCAAAATACTTTTAAGACACACTATTTTCTTTCACCATAATGGGGTGCCGAAACTCAATACCTTTCTGGAAATATTTGAGAGCATTCCCAAAACCAGGGTCGCCGACGACCTGGGTATCGCTCTGCTTAACAGAAACTCCCAACTAATTATATTGAATAGACTAAAACTGGGTGGTCAGGTTGTTCAGCATAAAACACATGGTGTTTTTGCAGTTCATTTATGCATCGAAACGTCCACCGGTTTACTTATTCCTCCGCGAAAAGGATTTTCAGTACCGGTTCCAGTTCCAGGGTAAGGAAGAGAAAGGTAAACAGTTTGACGGCGTTCAGTCGAGTACCATAGGCCGTATTAGCATTGTGTATGATGGCGTGTCTGTTCAGATCATCGTTTACCCTTGTTTCTTTACGAACGTATTTGTAGTATTGGGCTGCGAAAATCAAAAATGAGCTCAGCGCAATGCCCGGAAATCCCAGCTCTTTTTTCCTCTTTTCTGAATACTCATTACATACTTTATTGCTTTCCTCCGCTGTTATCTTCTTAGCGATTTGCAGTATGATCATTTTTCCATACAATGCCCCGTGTTTAAGATTATCAATGTCCCAGGGACTAAAACCTGCTTTTGTGAAATTTTTGTTGATAGTAGTGATGTCTGTTTCAAATTGAATGGAGCCACAATATTCTCTTACTACTGCGTCGAGTAAGGGATACATAGCAGTGATACAGGCGTACCAGTTCTTACGGTGGTAGCATTCAAAAATGTCATTTAATATCCCCATTCGGTCCTGGAATATCACATGCGTGTACATATAACGTTTTATATAATCCAAGTTCGTTTCAAACAGTTCCAGGGTGACTTCATCCACTGACGACATGTTCTTATATTCCGTAAGAGTAGCGACGTTTAGATAATCATAGTAATCTATCCAACTCTTGTCCAACATCGAGTGGATCGTGCGGCTCCATAGCGTGGGTCGCGGCCTGCTGGGTTTTGTTTTGTTCTTAAACATCCCAACGAGCGTATAGTAATAAAAGGGCTTTGTTGTGAAGGATAATAGCACATGCCGGTTCATCCGGCCAAGACGAATCTTTTCGGGGTCCATGTATAAGGGCATTGGCCACTTTGAATTCTCGTACCTCCAGGCCGCCATCCGCATATTACCTAGCGTACATTGCCGCAAATACATCGTTAGGCTATCCCGAATGTTTTTGGGGTAGACGGGGGTATATTCTTTGGGCTTCTCCGGCAGTAACTTCCGCAGTTTCTCCAGATTCGCCAGTAGTTTTTCCTTTGTCATAACGCCACAAGATACGATTAATGGCATCGACCGTCGTACCTCGCAGGCTTGGCTGGGGAAGTAGGGGTATTGGGGTTACGAACCCCGGAATCTCTGATTTGGCGGCTTGTTTGTTGTTTGCAAATAGCGAACAAAGCGGCACCCAATTTATCTCATTATCTATTAAAAATCAATTCCTTAACACCATCCATCCATCTAATATCCTCCCTCAACTGGTTTGAAAACATTCCATTCTGGTTCACTTAGGCCGCATGGCGTTGCTATGCGGCCTTCTTGTAAATATGACCCTCACAGTTGTCTATTTGAATATTAGTCAGGTCGTTTCGGCCCTTTACTGGCCGTTTGCCGACTGTTTCGGCCGTTGATAGTTTTTAGTCCTGCACAAACTCGGACATGCTTCCCAAAATAAAACCAACCCTTCTTTGCTCATTATATTCCAGGTGTACGGCTATCCATTCATCGATATATTTCTGATCCAATAGTTTTGCAAATTCACTTTTGAGATATTGCTTTACTGGCTCATCGGCATTCTTCATTTCTTCCCAAATCGATTGACGGTTATTCAGAACATGGACAATATCTTCAAAATC
>JAATFV010000245.1 GCA_015655015.1 Chitinophagales bacterium
AGATATACAGATGATGTGATGTTGGTTTCATAACTTATATGATCTACAATAAAATGATTTTCATCAATAAAGTATCGTGTAACATCTTCACCTTTATTGTTGTAATAGCATACACGAACTATTCCTTCAATAATAAACCCAATCTGTTGGGGAACTTTCCCTGCTTCGGAAAAATACTCGCCTTTGGTAAGTTCTAATTCAGTAGCTTTTTTTGAGATCAACTCTATTTGTTGTTGGTTCAAATTACCGAACTGTAAAATGTATGCTATCAATTCATTCATTGGTGCAAATTAGTCATAATCAGCTGTAAGTCATTTGTCATTTGGCAAAAAATGTTTGAAGCGGGTTTTCGAGTTCGCGGAGTTATATGCCATTGAACGCAGGGCCACCGATGAGTAATTAACCGAAGCAGATATATCATGGTTCAAATGATTGATTACAATTAATGCAAGAATGGGTGTTTTTAGCAGGGTGCATAAGTTCTACGGATACCGTCTGGCCTTTTCCGTATATAATCTTGCACGCTCGAAATTTGCTTTGAAACGGTCCACCAGTGTATTCAAATAGCGATTGCAATCATCTTCCATCCTGGAGGTCGCATATCCATGTGCGCTGTTCAGCCAGGCCTTTGTCCAATCCTTTAACTGAATTTTCAGTTCCTCCAGCTTTTCTTGCTGATCCCAGTATTTGTACAGATACCGAAAGATCTTGAAAACAATAACGGCCGGACCGATCATGGGAATTGTAGCCCCTATATTTTCGAATACTTCGTATGCTGCAGCTTCCGCCAATTCGTCCTCGACAAAGTAATTACGAACCAATTCCCCGAGCAGCCCACCCGTTAACCCAAGCGCCGTAAACCAACCTACCATGCCTCCGGCCTTCGTCCTGTTTTTTCCGAACAGCATTTCGCCGATGCTGAGATCCCCCACCGTGCTGCGCACCTTTCCCATTTCCTGCCAGACATTGTCCAGATCCAACCGGAATTCTCTTCGGCTATAGCGCTTGCCATAGGTAAATCTTTTACCGGAATATATATTTTTGAGCGTTTCATTACTCTCCAGCCAATCCTTTAACTTTTTCTCCAGCTCGTCCAGGCATTCTTTATGTTCTTTTCGGATAAAGTCTTCTATCTGATTGAACCCGTTGAGTCGGCTTAACATCGATTTCATCAAATCCTTTTGTTTTGCCGGATCATCTTTGATCCGTTCGAACTGATTCAGCATCGACGTCGTCACCAGATTGTCAATCTCCTGATCCACCCGCGACAAGAGCTCCTGGAAGAAAATCGCCAGGTTTCGGGTATGCCTCCGAATGATCTCTTTGAGTTCACCGCTATCCAGTATAAAAAGGATCTGCTCAAACACCACACTATTGATCTGCATATTTCCTTCATTGACCGCGCCGCTCATTTTGGCCACAATCCTGTCATGCCATGTTTTAATCAGTGAGACAGAAAGTGATACCGCAAAGACTACTATCAGAATAAAAATTGCAGCTCGCTTGAAATTCCTGACCCCGAATATTTCTCCTATTACCGCATTAGAATCACTGAGTACACCGATTGCCAGGATTATAGAAACCACGGTGCTATTGATCACATAAAATGGTTTGGACGACAGCGCTTTAAACAGTAATTTTTTACTTGTCTTGTTCATTGTCTTGTTTGTAGATGTCCATTATTCGCTTCCTGAAAACATTATAGGCTGTTAATAGTTCGCCAACTACCTCAGTTCGGGTTAAGTTATCCCTTACCATTTGCTCCATCCGAAGGCTCTCTTTCCCGTAATGGGCGGTAGCATCCTGGCTGATCTTAAAAAAGAATTCGAAATCTCTTTCTGCCCGAGCGATGCTTTTTTGTCGGATTACCTGTTCAATCCTTTCGTTTTCGTCCTGTAAATAAAGACCGTGGCGGCTGCGGGCAATATTGTTTTCTTCGCCTTTGTTTAGCTTAATAATCACAGTATTGTTATGGTGGGCAATCATTACATAGGCATCGGATTTTCTTTTTAGCGAGTTTTTAAGGATCAAGGGGATTAGTTCGATTGCCACCAGGAACGCTCTAAGCCACCAAAGCGACATCCAAAGGGTTCTATTTCTCGCCGCGGCAGTATGCAAAGCTTCAATGCGGCCCAGTAAACCTACTGCCTGTTGTTCCTCGACGTCTTTTCGGACCATAGCGATTTTAGCTTTCAATGAGTCTATATTTTTCCCCCGGACTATTGAAATCCGATGATATTCACTTCGCAGGGAATCGGCGTCCTTTTTTTCCCTTTCATATATGGGGCCAATATTGCGCCGATGTGATCCTCCCGTTCCATTGCTTTCTGCCGTTGCGGAGTCTTGTTTGGCTCTCCACAACGCCTTCGCGGCGTCGATGCGGGCATTTTCCTGCTGGATAATTGAATCGAGTGGTTTTTCGGCTTCATCTGCTTTTTTGGTTCTTTCGTCGTTGAGCTCTTCCTTTATCGTGTCCTGGAAAAATCCAGCGCACAATGGCTCGGCGACAATCACTCCCAGTAATATGCTAAGGATTACCCTGGAGAGAGGCATCCATAAGGAGCGTAAAAATTGGCTTCGCTCACTATAAGTAAAAACACTGTCCTCGTCATAGACGGGTGGGTTGTATGCCACAATGCACCGGTCTATGGTCAAAATGACAAATGACCATGCTGCAGCAATCGCCCAGGTAAATTTCTGATTAGGAAAGATAAGTGAAATCGCATATGACGAGGAAATGAACGCCATTAGAGCCGGAATGCAGACTAACACGCCCAATAAGGTATACCGGGTGACCAAATCCGGGGGGCATTGCTCCGCCGTTTTCAGGTCTGTTCCGGATAAATATAGGAAAGGTTGTTTCCATCGGGAAATCATCATGTGAATATTCTTTAAGGATAATACCAAATGTCTATCCTTTTTGCGGATTGTCCCCCCGTGTTTTCACCCATTTCGTTATTTTGAGCATTTTGTACCGGTTTGCCCGGTTGAATGAATAATAATTCGATACCATGTTCCTCACACCATAGCTTAAGCAGGTCACTGATGAATGCCGGACCGTTGTCAACCCTGATCCTAAGGGGCTTTCCACGCATTTCCAGAAGGCGTTCCAGGACGCTGATAACCCGAAGGCTCGGCAGGGAGGTGTCAACCTCGATCCACAGCGATTCGCGATTATAGTCGTCAATGATGTTCAGTAGCCTGAAGCGCCTTCCGTCCACTAGGCTGTGCGACATAAAATCCATGCTCCAGCCCTGGTTGATCGCGTCCGGAACAAACAAGGGCTGCTTTACCCGCTGTGGGAATCTTCGTTTGATCTTCCGACGGATATTTAGCTTTGAGAGCTTGTATACCCGGTAGAGTCGTTTATGGTTACAACCATAGCCTTGCCGCCGTAGCCGATAATAGCACTTCCAAAAGCCAATACTGGGATGTTTCTTAACAAGTGCCTCCAAGGCAGCCATTAACACCGTATCATCTTTGGGCACCTTGGTATACCGGAATACGGAGCAGGTATAATCCCTGACGCGCTGCATGCCCAAATTCTCCTGCCAAGGACACCCCATGAGCAAAATAAGCCATCAATTGCTGGAAGTTACAGAATAGTTGCTCAATCCGAATCCGATCAGCCAACGCCAATGGGTGGGTTACTAATTACTGGTTTGAGGGATTTCCCCCCCGTCATTAATTCCGTTGGACAGGCAAACTACCTAGCCTCCATCGGGAGAAATGGGGTCGCGATTTTTGCGGATAAACAAATTATTGCTTATACCGGAATGAAAATCGATGAAGACACAGTTTATAGCTTGTCGCCGCCTGTAGGTAGCAGACTGGGAAAATATGGGTTCATTGCTACGCTCGCTACATCCAAATCCCAGAGGCACACGAATGCCCTGTTTATCAACGGATCTATCGTATTGAAGTCAAGTCCTTGTAAAAGCCCAGCTCCACCACATCCGGGTAATCCGTATAGCTGTACCCGATCTTCTGGGATTGCCATACCGTATTGATCAGTCTGTTGCCGGGCGCCGGTGGAGCAGCCTTTGCTTTGACCGCCTCTCTTTCCTGGTCTTTTTTTACAAAGTCTTTCGCCCATTGGGTCGTGCTCAGCCAGCAAAACACGACGAGCAGCAGGAGGATAACATATCTTTTTTTCATAGATTTTTAGTTAAGATTTCCATAAATCAACGTTACCCAAAAAGAATAATTGTGGTGGCTAAGGGGCTGAGGAACAAAATTGGCCGATTTTGCGGAATATTTTTTGATCGTTTACAAAAAGGCCTGGCCTGTTTGTACCGGACCTGTCTTAGAAATGATTCGCCCAATAATTGCCGAAGTATGGCCAGGGCCTTAACATATCGCTCCGTGAGTTCTGGAGGGCATATCGTTTGTTCCCAGGCGTAGCTGAGCTGTCGGTCCCAATCGAAGCGGGTATTGTTGGCAAGGATGGCGAAGCGGAGGGCCACATCAGCCTCGATCTGGCCGGTATTCATTACAGCAATCGTTTGGTGATGGGCAAAGGTACGAAGACGTCAACTCCCATAAAATATGGATAGGTTGCCGAATTTGTTCGGGATTTCGTAAATTATACCTCCAAGTGACCTGTTACCTGGGCTGCATACAAAAACCTTTTATCTAACAAATCCTATTTGCATGCGTAATCTACTCTTCGCAATCATCTGTTCTCCGCTATTCTATTTCTCAGCTAACGCACAGCCTATAAAGGTCGAAGGTTATGCTATTATGAGCAACAACTATATTACACAGTTCGACGGCAGGTATTTTACCCTTCAAAAGAAAGATGGAATTGCTGTAGTTGATCTGACCGGCAAGACGATGGTCAGCGGATTAAAGGCGCCGCAGACTGGTATGTTGCGAAATTACAAGGTACCGTTGTATAAAGGGAGCCTTTTTGTAGATAACGGAGCTGGTATTGTTCAAAAGAATGTTAACGGTCAGACACTGGGGACCGGCAAGTATTCGGACATAAAGCCTTTTGAGACATGGAATACACCCGTCAGGGTGCCCAGCCCGCAGGGCACCTGGATTGCGGCGTACATCGATACGGCCGGCAAGGAGATCGTTCGATTTGACGTAAAGAAGTATCTGGCTATTACGGACCCGGTGGGTAAAATGGGGGGCGTTACTTTTGTCACCCTGGAGGACTTCTTGCCGTTTAGTGAGGGCCTGACACCGATAAAATCCAGGGTGAGCGGGAAATGCGGGTATATCAATAAGGGCTTGCAGTTGGTGATACCGGTGTCTTTCAAAGCGGCCCGTCCTTTTTCGGAAGGGCTGGCTGCGGTGGAGAATGCCGACGGGAACTGGGGTTTTATTGACACCAAAGGAAAGCTGGTGATTCCGTACAGTTATTCTAATTCTCCCGGCCGGTTTGCGTCGGGGTTGGCAAAGGTACAGAGCAGGGATGGCAAATATGGATATGTCAGCAAGGACAATAAGGTAGTGATCGCTCCCCGGTTTGTCTATGCGACCACGTTTTACAAAGGGTATGCCCTGGCGAAGGAGGGGTATAATAGCCCGGCCGTTCTTATCGACACGACGGGAGCCGTCATGACTACTTTTCCAAAAAACACCTCGTATATTGATGACTCGAAGCCTGGGGCTGGAATCTCGGGGGAAGAACAGTTTGAATACCCGTTCTACGTTTCGGAAACACTGCGGGAATTGGTGGACGAAGGGGAAGGTGTTTTTGAACAGGGCTTTTCTTACGGCCTGGTCGATAAACAGGGGAAAATCGTGTTGGATTTTAAGTATAAGCATCTGTCGGATTTACACGATGGGAAAATGTTCGGGCATATAGAAAATAGCGGGAATCGAACAACACCCTATCAGATAGGAATCTTGAATGATAAAGGGGAGTGGGTAGTGCTATTTGTGGCGAGTGAGTTTTAGATGGGTATTTTCGTGCAGCCCATCCAAGATTTATGGTGCGGGAGCAGATGGTGGGTTTTCGCTGGCTTTGGAAATTTCTGGAGTGACAATTGTACTTATCAACCGAAGTAATAATGAGCTACCCTCATAGAAACAAAGCTGCCCATCATATAAAATGTTAATGACTGATTATAAGTTGCGGTTCCTGATCGTCCAATACAGCACCCCGCCCACCACAAACAAGAGTATAACACCAGTGCAGCCACCCCCGCCTTTCTTCAGCCCATGGACAGCCACCAGCTGGTCAACATGCTCCTTGGCACTACGCAGATCCGTTTTTGTCCGGTCCTTATAAAATTTAATAGCGTTCAATGGACCCTTCTGCCGATAAATCAGGAGAATCTCCTGGTCTAAGGGATTGGCAGGAACAGTCGGGCCAGAACTCATGTCAGCACCACTATCGTTTCCGAACTCCAGCCGGATAGGCGTGCCGAAGGGGGAAGCAGAGAGATCCGCCCCGTAATCGAATTCACCAGATCCCCCTTGGCGTTCACAATGACAAATTCCACCGGCAGCAGGGCCAGCACTTCTCTACCCACCCGCAACCGACAACTGCATACATGATCCTGGTAAAGCTCAT
>JAATFV010000067.1 GCA_015655015.1 Chitinophagales bacterium
AGGAAAAGAGGTGTCTTCCTGCTTTATGAAAGAAGGAGACATATGTACATCTGTCGAAAGTTTTTTCACGCAGCAATATGGTCAGGAGAATATACAAGCGGTTGAGGATTGCATTGTGTATTACATCTCTTATGAAGAGCTGCAGTTTATTTACAGGAATTTCAGCGAATTCAACACCATTGGACGGATACTGGTCGAAAGATGTTGTCTCCAGACTGTCCAGAGAATAACGGCCATGTGGATGCAAAGGGCCCATGACAGGTATGCCTGGCTGGCCAACGCCTTTCCGGATCTTCTGCAAAGAGTGCCTGCGAAGTATCTTGCCTCTTACCTGGGTATTACAGAAGTGATGTTAAGTAATATCAAGAGTGGAAGATGAATTCTTATTCCAGTTTAAGAAAAAGGAACGTTTGATTGTTTTGTTTAAATTATTGTAATTACAGCTGATCATTTATTAATCCTATTTAAAAGAAAACCATATAATCAACTGTAATTTTGTATGACAAGGCCGGCCTTTATGAACAATAGAAAAGCCGGCATCAGCGATACCGGCTTTGACGATCATTCGATCATTAATGGGGAAGATTATGGTGCTCTTTTATTATTTCAATTACCGTGGGGACAAGATGAAGAAGAGCTATGATTAATTTATTTCTTGTCAGCTTCCACAAAAAAGCCCATAGTTTTTTCCAACCCTTAGCCCTTTTACTGGTCTTTTTAAAAGACATAGTATTGTTTTAAGTGTTAATAAATAAGACATGCAAGCCCCTTTGCCCGAACAAAGGGCTTGCTTTTTAAAAATGGTTGGAAATAGCAGGACACTATTGAAGGGCGCGAACCTTCAATAGGATCCTAAAAAATGGTTGGAATAACAAGAAACACAGGTTGAGGAAAAAACAGCAAGGAACACAGCTTGAAGTAACAGGAGGCAAAGTTCTGAAGGACAAGGTTTGCAAGGTTTAAAAAGCCATTCTGTCAGAAAGAACGCGCGTACAATTTAAAAAAGCGCTCATTCTAACGAAAGTAAAAATAAAATTTCGTTTGGACAACTAATTTTATCTTTACAGGCTACCAACCGGGTCATCGCTCTCTGTTTCAAGCAGGGGGAGGAAAGTCCGGACAGCATAGGGCAATGCACCGGCTAAGCACCGGGTGGCGTTCAAACGCCAATAGATAGTGCCACAGAAAATAACTGCCTTTTTCTTTTCGCTGAAAGGCAGAAAGGGGAAGGGTGAGGTTGAAAACGTGGGGTAAGAGCCCACGGTCCCGGTGAGTAATTGCCGGGGCGGGTAAACCTTGCATGCTGAAATGCCACGTATACCGGCGATTGAGGGCGGCTCGTCCGATGCCGGAGGGTAGGCAGCTAGATCTCTGCAGCAATGCAGGGGCCAGATAAATGATGACCGCCCGCCTCACGGCGGGAACAGGATCCGGCTTACAGGTTGGTAGTTTTTTTATTTTGTGTTCATAATCGGACAGTTTTCCGGTCACAACCGGACATTCCTACTACCAGCTCAAACAATTACTGCTTCATTTCCAATGGCTTATAAAACTGGCATTTTTTTCTCTGCCGTACGGGATATACCATCATGCCATGCTAAATAATTACATCCGGATTGCCGTCCGAAAATTCGTCCGAAGCCGTTTTCCCTCAGTCATCAACGTTATCGGACTTTCCATGGGGATAGCCTTTACCTTACTGGTAGCAGCTTACATATGGAGCGAATACCAGGTCAACCAGGATCTCAGGCATCCGGATCGTCAATTTTTCCTGTCCAGCAAATGGAAAAGGACCGGCATTGGTCCTGCCTTCACCACCCTGGGACCACTTGCCAAGGCCTTAAAGGAGAACTATCCTGGTCTGGTGGCCAATTACTATCGATGGGATGGCATTACCTCCAATGTATCACTGGGAGACAAACATTTCCGGGAAGGCATACAGATCGGAGACAGCACCTTGCTTTCTATGTACGGATTTATGCTCTTGCATGGAGACGTACGAACCGCTTTTGACAACCCTTATTCGGTACTCATTACCGCAGAAAAAGCCCTGAAATATTTCGGGAAGACGGATGTGGTTGGACAAAACCTTACGATTGAAAATTTTTCCGGCAGCAAAAAGGATTTTCGGATCTCCGCAGTCTTGCAAACACCCCGGCGTAATTCTGTAACTTTTCTCAACGGCGACAATGACAACCAATTTTTCATTCCTTCCACTTGTTTGACCTTTTTTGGCCGGAATATGGATTGGACAAATCTCAGCATACCCAGCTATGTGGAATTGCGAAAGGGAGTCACCGTAGCGGACCTGCAAAAGCCGCTGGAGCATCTGATCAAAATGAACGCGCCTCCGGCGTTCACCGATAATCTGGAAATCATTCCCCTTCCCCTGTTATCGATGTACCGGGAAGGCTTTGGCGGCGTCGTTCAGAAAATGATATATACCTTATCGTTCATCGCATTTTTTATCGTGGGGATGGCCATCATCAATTTCGTAAATATGTCCGTGAGCCGCTCTTCTTCGCGCATGAAGGAGATCGGTGTCCGCAAAGTATTAGGGGGCTTGCGCAGGCAATTGATCGTACAATTTTTAACGGAATCGGTCCTGCTGGTCTTTCTTGCTACCGGACTATCCCTTTTGCTCTATCAGTTGTTTACGCCCTGGTTTGCCGGGATCCTGGGCAAACAGATCCCCGTTCTTTCGGCCCTGCCCTGGTATTGTTGGACCATCCTTCCCGCTTTTGCCTTGTTGCTCGGATTGATTGCAGGGCTGTATCCGGCCTTTGTATTGTCCGGCATGCCTTCTGTAGATTCACTAAAAGGCGGAAGAACATCCGTGAAAGAAAACATTCTTATGCGTAAAGGCCTGGTAAGCTTTCAGTTTGCCACGGCGACCATCGTTTTTGCAGGAGCGCTCATTATTTCCCGGCAGATCCGGCTTTTCTTCAGTAAGGAGCTGGGATATGATAAAGAATTTATTGTATCCGCTCAATTGCCCAGGGACTGGTCTCTGAAAGGGGTGCAGCACATGGAGGTGGTCCGGCAGGGATTTGCGGACTTGCCGGAGGTGAAAGACGTTGCTCTTTCCTACGAAATACCAAATGGCAACAACGGTGGAAGTGCACGTATTTACAGGGTCGGAGGTGATTCGACCAGAGCGGTCATATTTCAGCGTCTTGTCACCGATGAGCATTACAGCAGCACTTACCGGATCCCTATGATGGCAGGCATTTTCTTCAATGCCGCAGGAGAGAGTGCTGGCCAGGATTCTATGAGGGTCGTGATCAATGAGACGGCTGCCCGTTCCCTGGGCTGGCAGGATCCGGCTGCAGCTGTAGGACAATCTATAAAATTTTCAGGAGTCGCCGGCCAGTCATTCACCGTCAGCGGCATCACCCGCGACTTTCATTTCGACGGGATGGGATCTGCCATCCAGCCTTATATTTTTGTGCATGTCAGTCTTGCCGCTGCCTATCGCTATTTCTCCTTCAAATTACGGCCGGGCAACATGGCTGAAAGGATGGATGTCTTACAAAAGAAATGGGCTACCCTGCTTCCCGGCGCCGCCTTTGAATACCAATTCATGGACGAGACGCTGCAGAAACTCTACAGTAGTGAGCTGCAGCTGAGATCGGCGTCTTCTGCAGCCACTATCCTTGCTTTTATCATTGTCCTGCTGGGAGTATTGGGCATGGTAACCATCAGCGTGCAAAAAAGGACCAAAGAGATCGCCATCCGCAAAGTGATCGGTGCATCGGTACCGGGGATCATCCGGCTTTTCATCCGGGAATTTGTTCCGTTACTGCTGCTGGCAGGCCTGGTCGCCAGTCCACTGGCTTATTGGATCATGCAGCGCTGGCTCAATGACTATGCGACGAGGATTACCATCACTCCCTGGCCTTTTGTCCTGGCTATTGTTTGCCTGGGCCTCGTAATGACGATATTGATCGTAGTGCAGACGGTTCGTGCTGCCCTGGCTAACCCGGTAAAAAGCCTGAAGACAGAGTGAGTTGTCCGTGCTTCCCGGGTATTGGTATATGTCGGGTGTGCGTTGGTGATCACAGTGAGTGTTTGGCTCTTGCATCCTGACGATCGATGTTAATGCGCTGATCCTAGCAGCAGCAGGCCTCCCAGCCATCCGCCCAGCTCCATCAGCCAGGCCAGGCCCAGGTGTACGATGAGCCCGCCGAAAATAGACCGGGTCCGCAGGGCAATGACCCCCAGGGCCAGCCCGCCGAAAAAAGAGGAGATACATTCGCCCAGAGGTTTGCCGAAATGGATCGTGCAATAGAAAGCCGCCATGGGAAGGATTGCGTACTGGCCTGCGTACCGGGCCAGCCCGATCACCAGCAGTCCCCGGAAGAATAATTCGATCGACAGGAAATCCAGCCCGTAGGAGATCTCATAAAGCAACTGCCAGGGCCATACCGGTCTCGTATAAGAGCTGATGAAGGCGATATTTTTTACTTTGGGATACGTATGCAGGAAGTCAGGCCGGGTAGAGGCCAGGGCGATCAGGGGCAGGAGAAAGAGCAGGATGAGAAAATAGGGC
>JAATFV010000207.1 GCA_015655015.1 Chitinophagales bacterium
ATTGCCGCCAGGGTGCTGCCGCAGGGGTATACCTATGAATTCTCCGGTCTCACCTACGAGGAGATAAAGGCGGGAACGACGACCGTTTATATATTTTTGTTTTGTATTGTGTTTGTGTTCCTGTTCCTGGCGGCGCTCTATGAGAGCTGGTCCGTGCCCTTGTCTGTCATGCTGGCTTTTCCTATCAGCGCCTTCGGCGCCATCCTTACGCTGACCTTCCTGCCGAAGCTGACGAATAATGTGTATGCGCAGATCGGGCTGATCACCCTGATCGGGCTTTCCGCCAAAAATGCCATCCTGATCGTGGAGTTTGCCAAAGTGCGCGTCGACCGGGGCGAAGAGCTGCTGCAGTCTACCCTGGAAGCCGTCCGGCTCCGTCTGCGCCCTATCATCATGACCTCCATGGCCTTTATTTTGGGGGTAATGCCGCTGGTGCTGGCCACCGGGGCCGGGGCCGTCGCCCGTAATACGATCGGTTTCGCCGTGCTGGGCGGCATGCTGGCTTCCACCTGTCTGGCCATCTTCATCGTTCCCGTGCTCTACGTGCTCTTTACCCGTTGGTCTTACGGCAAAAAACAGCTGGACTGGCTCCGGGACCACCACGAAGAATTGATGGAAAAGGCGCGCCGGGTCGAGGAACAAAGTATCGATCCGGAACTGGAATATGACATAGAGCAGGCGCGGGAGGATGCAAAGGCGGCTGCGCCAGCGGGATAAGTTTTATGCCGCAGGTTCCAGATCGTATCCCCCAAAACCATCACTTTTTATGAACTTTTTGTATCTAATTCGTTATCAACCACTTTCAAAACTTTCACACTAATCCCTCCCCACCCCCCCTCTAATAATTAGCATTTTTTCCTTCGTTCGGAATCCTTATTTTTCCTGCCATCCGGGTACAAGGTTTTCAGCGTTGCCAATAAGTTGCCAATAAAGTTGCCAATAAAAGGAACGGCGCCATAAGCATTTCCCCCGGACATAAGATTGAAAAGATAATCCGTAATTTTGCCCCTTCAAACGTAATATATGAAAATAGATATCTGGTCGGATGTAGCATGCCCTTACTGTTATATAGGAAAACGACACCTGGAAGCCGCCCTGGAACATTTTCCGCATAAAGACCAGGTGCGGGTCACCTGGCACAGTTTTGAGCTGGACCCGGAAGCTCCGGCCGAAACTACAGAAACCCAATATGAAGTAGTGGGCCGTAAATACGGCGTGTCCCCCGCACAGGCGAAAGAAATGACAGGGCGGGTACTAAACTCCGCTGCCGCCGCAGGTCTATCGCTCGATTTCGATAACGTCAAACCAACCAATACATTCAATGCGCATCGCCTGATCCATCTCGCTGCCGGCCAGCACAAGCAGGATGAGATGGAAGAACGGCTCTTTAAAGCCTACTTTACGGAAGGCAGGCACATCGGACAGAAAGAGTCCCTGCAGGCCATTGCTGCAGAATCAGGGATCGATTGCACAGCCATGCTGAACAGCGATGCGTATACCGATGAAGTAAGGAAAGACGAGGAGGAAGCGCATTCCCTGGGCATCCGCGGCGTGCCTTTCTTTGTATTCGACTACAAATACGCGGTCTCCGGAGCGCAGCCGGTAGATGTTTTTGTCCAAACGCTCTCTAAAGTATGGGGGGAAGCCCACCCGGCCAACCTTGTCCCTGTCGAAACAGCCATTGCCGGCACAGCAGACGATCCTGGTGCCTGTGAGGACGGTGCCTGCAGGGTATGATGGCTGTGAGGACGGCGCTCGCATCGCCAGATCCTGCGCCGGACCGCCGCTTTTGTCATTCCGGTCAAAAAAGCTTCGTACTTTTAGCAGGAAGTATGCAAGAAAACCTTTTAAATCATATCAGGAGATATGTCCCGCTGAATGATGACGAAGCAGAAACCTTATTGGCATCTATCCACTGCAAACAGGTTAAAAAGAAAGAACTGCTTTTAAGAGAAGGGCAAATTTGCACTTCCAACTATTTCGTCATCAAGGGCTGTCTTCGCTTATATGTGATCAACAGCAAAGGCATGGAACAGATCATCCAGTTTGGCATTGACAACTGGTGGATCAGCGACTACATAAGCTTTGACCGGCATACTCCTTCCGGATTCTATATCCAGGCAGTTGAAAGTTCGGAGGTCGTATTTATGGAAAGATCCGCCCAGGAACTTTTATTCAAAAAAATTCCCCAGCTGGAAGGCTATTTCAGGATCGTTTATCAGCGGGCCTATGCCGCCTCGCTCATGAGGATCCAGTATATTTTCTGCAAAACGAAAGAAGAACGGTATCATCAGTTCAACAACCTGTATCCCGAATTCGTACAACGGGTCCCGCAATATATGCTCGCTTCCTTCCTGGGATTCACCCCTGAATTTTTGAGTAAGACAAGGGCAAAGAAAACCTCTTCGCGAATTTCTTGAACGGGATTAAGTTTTTTCCGCCGGCTCCTCCGGAAATTTGCGGTAACAAAATACTATTTTTATGAACAAGAGAATGAACATGCCGAAAGTAGAGCCTGAGGCATATAAAGCCATGGCCGCTTTCGACAAATACCTTGACAGCACGCCCCTCACAAGAGTACATAGGGACCTGATCAAAATAAGAACTTCTCAGATCAATGGCTGCGCCTATTGCATCGACAAGCATAGCCTCGAAGCAAGGACAGCCGGGGAGACCGAACAAAGGATCTATGCCCTGAGCGTATGGCGGGATACTCCCTTTTTTACGGAAGAGGAAAGATCGATCCTGGCATTGACGGAAGAAGTGACATTGATCGGAAATCACGTAAGCGACCAGACCTACGACCAGGCGGTTGGACTCCTGGGCGAAAAATATGTGGCGCAGTCGATCATGGCGATCATCTCCATGAATGCCTGGAACAGGATCGGCATTACCACCGGAATGCAGCCCCCGATCCATCAGCCTGCCCTGAATTGATCGTTCCGGTTCCCCATTGTGCAAAATAAAATCTCCCATCGGTAGGTTTTATTTTGCTTTTTTTAGCTATAGGCATTGCCTTAATTTTACGGGCCTTATCGTCGCTTGACAGAAAACACCAGTAAATAAATTAGATGTACAGATACCACATAATCGCCGCTTTCCTTTCCTGCTTCGTTATGTCAGCCGCATCCGCCCAGGTTCAATATGACCTGAATACCGGCTGGAAATGTATTAATATCGGCAAAGCGAAGGGCGCCGGAGAAAAGATCTCTTCCCTCTCCTGGTCTATCAAAGAATGGCTCCCGGCGACCGTACCCGGTACCGTGCTCACTACCCTGATCGATAACAAGCTGATGCCCGATCCCTTTTACGGGATGAACAATGAGAAGATCCCCGATATCTATACGACCGGCAGGGACTACTATACCTATTGGTTCGTAAAAGACTTTAAAGAGGCTGCCCCGAAAGACGATCAGCAGGTGTGGCTGCATCTCCGGGGCGTGAATTACAGCTGCGAAGTTTATCTCAATGGCCACAAGCTGAATGATAAGACACATCATGGCATGTATCTCCGGCAAACCTATAATATCAGCTCCTTTTTGTCAAAAGAAGGGGCAAACCGGCTGGCTGTGATCGTCTACCCTCCTGATCCGGTAGGGAATCCCAATGGCGGACAAGGCGGCGACGGCGAGATCGCCCGGAGCATTACCCATCAATATGTCGCAGGCTGGGACTGGATCCAGCCCGTCAGGGACCGGAATACGGGGATCTGGGATAAAGTCAGCATCGAAAAGACAGGCCCGGTCAATATCTCCAACCCGCATATCATTACCGTTGTCCCCGGAGTCAGAATGCCGGATGTGAAGGTCCAGCAGCCTGCCATTATTAAGGTCAGCGCAGAGCTGGAGAACAGGTCGGCTCAGCCCGTCAGCGGCTTATTGAAATATGAGCTGCAGGGGGCGACCGTCTCCATACCGGTGACCCTGCCGCCAAATTCCAGACAGGAAGTCAAACTGCCCGATCATCTCCTTCAAAATCCCCGGCTTTGGTGGCCCAATGGGTATGGCCCTCAATCCCTCTATCATATGGAGATCGTTTTTGAAAGAGGACAGGCAGCCGGCCAGCCCGACGATAAAGAATCCCTGGATTTCGGGGTCAGGGAGATCAGCACCACCTGGAATACGGTCACCCGTAGCCGTCAGGCCCGGGTGAATGGCCAGCCGGTATTTATCAAGGGAGGCAACTGGATCGTCTCCGACGAGCTGCTTCGCTTCAGCCCGCAGCGGTATGATGCCGAAGTGCGGTTCCACCGGGACATGAACCTGAACCTGATCCGCATCTGGGGAGGAGCTTTGACCGAAAGGCCGGAATTCTACGAGGCCTGTGATAAATACGGCATGCTGGTCTTCCAGGACTTCTGGAACTCGGGAGATTGCAATGGCCGCTGGCTCGACCCCCAAAAAAAAGAAGACCAATGGACACGCCGCCAATATCCGGATGATCATGGACTGTTCCTGGTTTCAGTGGCGGACCAGGTGAAGATGATCCGCAATCACCCTTCCCTGGCCTTTTGGTGCGGAGGCAATGAGATCACCCCAACAGATGATATTTTGCTGCCGATGAAGGATTCCATCCTGCCTGCCCTCGACGGTACACGTTATCTCTTCGACTACTCCAATTCGGACAGCATGTCCTATAATTTCCTGGGTGGCAACGGCGACGGCCCTTACGGGGTCCAGCCGATCCGGACCTTCTGGGCTGACCGGACCTTTCCTTTTAATTCGGAAGTAGGCTCGGTAGGCGTGGGAGATTATGAGTCGCTGGAACGGTTCATCCCGGCAGACCATCTGACAGCTCCCCAATATCCCGGTAAGGAAGATCCGGTCTGGGCCTATCATAAATATATCGGTTATGATTCCACCGTATATGCATACGGCCCTGTAAAAGACCTCAAAGATTTCACCCTGAAAGCCCAGCTGGTGAATTATGACCAGTACCGGGCCCTCATGGAAGGTTATAGCTCGCATATGTGGGAATGGTATACCGGTTCTATCATCTGGAAGACCCAGAATCCCTGGACAGCCTTACGGGGACAGATGTACGACTATTACCTGGATGTGAATGCCTGTCTGTACGGATTGCATAACGGCAGCGAGCCGCTGCATGTCATGTTCGATCCTGTGGACAACATGGTGGAGATCGTCAATAATACGGTCAGCTTCCACCGCAATATGATGCTGGAGGTGAAAGCCTATGACCGGCAGGGAAAAGACAAATTATTGACACAGGTCTATGAAGAGATCGGCCCCTCTGCCGTCCGGAAATATGTCGGTTTCGGAAAGCAGATCGACCAGCTCCGGAAGGAAGAAGGACTGTTCCTTTCCCTGCGGCTGCTGGATGAGAACAGGCAGCCCATCAGCGAGAACTTCTACTGGCTGCCGGATGCCGCCGGGTACTATTCAGGCTTGCAGCATATGGCGACCACAGCGCTGAAAGTGGAGGTCAAAAAGGCAGGACCTGGAAAGATCGTGGTAACCCTCAGCAATGCAGCCGGAAATCCGGTTGCCTTCTTTAACCGGGTCGCCCTGATCGATCCGGCTACTAAGAAAAGGATCTTGCCTGTCTTTTATAGCGATAACTATATCTCCGTTGTTCCCGGGGCCAGCAAGACCGTCACGCTGGAGTATACTCCATCCGCTCAAAGTGCTGCACCGGAAGTGTCGGTAAAAGGCTGGAATGTGGAGGAAATGAGCGTGCCCGTGAAATAAGCCGCTGAGGGTGATACCTGTCTTCACGGAGCAAAATGTGTGGAGGGATCATTGGCCTGTCAGCCGAATGTCACTTCAGGATCCTGGCCCGCCGGATCATATCGAGCTGTGGAAAATTACGGCTCAGATAGTCATTGCCACCCGCAAAAACGGAATCCTGGTGGCCGGCCCGGATGCCGCCGCCGGACTTTTCCCCGTAACCGTTATAAAGGGAATCCGCCGCTTCCATGCCTTTAATGACTCGCGCAAACGGCACAAAAGGCTCCTTATCATGGGTAGCGCTGTTATCTTTCAGATTGATGAAGACCTGGGTGGTCCGTCCGTTAGGGTCTTTAAAAGCGTAGGCCACCGTTCCCCTTACATTGGATAACACCCGGGGATCGTCCGGAATGCTGCTTTTACGCCAGGCCTGGGCGATTCCCGGATCGCCGTTTATGCCGAACTGCGCCCAAAGGCCCGGGTGAATGCGGAAGATGTAATTATCGTTATAGTAGCCGGTACGCACGAGATTATAGAACCGGTCCGCCCCATTGGGGGACCAGTCCCGATGAACTTCCAGTAAAATATTCCCTTTAGTGGTCTCCAAAAGAACATGGAAGGCATGGGGCGCCTGCCTGCTGAAAGCCCTGTCCCCGGTATTCAGCAGGTTGACACGGGGTGTACAGCCCATGAAAAAAAGGATCATTAAGAATGCAGGAAACCCTAAAAAAAAATTCGCAAAGGAAGTCGTTGGATCTTTTCCGGCAGAATGGATCGGGAGGTTGAAGAAATACTGGCCCATACAGCTAATTTACAGAAGAATAATAAAATCCCTACTTTTGAAGGTGTCGAAGAGCTGATTAAACTTAGTTGTATATGAGTGAGTTTGTACCATACGCATCCTTCCAAAACGAGTTCTATAAAAATATACTGGAAAGCCTGGAAGATTATGGCGTTTTTACCACCGACAAAGACGGCATTGTCACCAGCTGGAATAAAGGGGCGGAGCATGTCCTGGGGTATACGGAAGAAGAGATCTGCGGCACCCCGGCCGAGATCATATTTACGGAAGAAGATTGCAGGAATGGAATTCCCCAACATGAATTTTCAGAGGCCATGGA
>JAATFV010000063.1 GCA_015655015.1 Chitinophagales bacterium
GCCTATATCGATTCCAATGGCGTAGGCAGCAGAAGCAAATGTAATGTCGGCGACCTGCCCAGCATTACGTTTAAAGGCAGATCGGTCACCCTGTCCAAAGATGCCCAGGCATTGATGGCCGGAACGGCAGAAAAACTGCGCAATAGTCCCGGCTGCAAAATAGCTGTGATCGGTTACGGAGAATCCAGCAAGGCAGCTCAGCAGCTCAGCTGGGATCGTGTAAACGCAGTAATTAACTACCTCGTTGAAAAAGAAGGGATCAGCGCCGACAGGTTTATCTTCCGCTATGGACAGGCCGGCGGCGAAGAAAATACGGTGGACCTGAAAGACGGCACCGGGGAAGAAGGCCCGAACACAGTACCAGCCCCACATCCCAATCTGAGGAAAAAATAAACGGTTCGTCCATATTTATTTATTGTAAGGGTTCAACCTCTCAGGTTGGACCCTTATTGTTTTCTTGCCACACAGGGGATTCCCGCGATCAGTCCAACGTATTAAAATATCCTGATACTACAATACATAGCCTGATACTACAAAACAAGGAAAAGGTTAGAGGATATCTACCAGTTATTTTGCCAATTGTCTATTGTCTTCGCCTGCAAAATGAAAGAGTTTTGCCAGACACCAATCATTCCTGTATATGCCACAAAATAGTCAATACAAACATTCCGGTGAGATCGTCGAAAAGATCGGAAAGATCCTTGGATACTTTCCCGGGTATCGTTCGCTTCATGCAGACGGCCGTTTTTATCAGGGTACGTTCCGCGCCAATCCAACAGCACGTGAATATACCCGTGCCGTACACCTGCAGGGAGATGAAATTCCCGTGACTGTACGTTTCTCAAAAGGCGGAGGAGATCCCTATGCTCATTTTAGTTCCACGGTGGGCATGGCCACGAGGTTCTACCTGCCCCGCGGAGGAGTGACCAACCTGGTGATGCTTAGCCAGAAATTGTTCATTGCCAATACCATCGATCAGTTCATGGGCCTGCTGGAGGCGGGGATGCCGACAGAGCCAGGCGGCCCTGTTAATAAGGCAGGGCTTCAAAAGTTCCTGGGTGTCAACCCCAATAGCCTCGCCGTCTTCCGGATGCGGGGAGCCAGTCCGGCTCCCGTCAGCTTTGCCCATACGGAGTTCAATTCCGTGCACGCCTTCCTCTACATAAATACCCTGAATGTGACCACTCCGGCCCGTTGTCATTGGGTGCCGGTTGCAGGAATACAAGGGCAGCCCGCTGATAAGATCAGCCAGGAGGATACGGATATTCTTTACAAAGAGCTGGAGGAAAGACTGACGAAAGAGCCGGTGAACTTTGACCTGGAATTAGAGCTGGCGGAGCCGGGTGATCCGCTCAACGATGCAACGGCGCTCTGGCCGGAGGATCGACGCCGGATTGTGATCGGGCGGATGACACTGTCGGGTCCGATCACTGAAGATGAGCTTAATGATAAGGTAATGAACCACGACCCTACAACACTCACGGACGGGATCGACCCGACGGATGATCCGATCCTGCAGATCCGCCGGGGAGTCTATGAAGTTTCGGCCGCCCGGCGAATGGGAGCAAAGCAGGGCTGTCCATTCGGTCATTCACAAAAGAAATAAAAGAGACAATAATGGAAACCAACCTGGACAGGATGAGGGCAATCGACCTGGCATGGAATGAACGGCGCTGGAACGATTATGGCGACTTGCTGGCAGATGACCTGCTGGCCTTCGCGAGCGGCGATGCGCTCCCGCATAAAAAGCGGGAGCATATCGACCGGGCAAAAACCTTCTGCAATGCATTCCCTGACAATCGGGTGTATAGCACGCCCTATCTGGAGCTGTTTGCCAGTTTCGACAATCGTATGACCTGTTCGATCGCGCGGATCACCGGCACGATGACCGGTACAATGAAGCTGAGTGGAAAAATGATAAAGCCAACCGGTAGAATTTTTGATACCAGTTTCGTCGCTATCTGCCGATGGCAAGACGGGAAGATCATAGAGCAGCGTGAATATTTCGATGTGGAACTGATGATGGCCCAGCTGAAAATCGGTTCTAAATAACCCGCCTCAAAAAATACACGGCAACAACAAGTTATCTATAATCATTTAAAAAAGAAAAAATGGAAAACGAAAGTAAAGTGATCCCCAACGAAAGAACCGTAACTGCCCAGGCGGTGTTGAATCAACCTGACGGGCCCGGTAAACGCATCGGCAAGCGTGGCGAGCTCGTATTATTCGGAAAAGTGGCTTCCGGCGGAGCCAGGCTCTTCCGTGAGCGGCTCCCCCAATTCCAGGCCGAAGCCGCCTATTGGGAAGGCCGTGTAGGCACAGTCCACGATTTCAGGGCATTCCTGTTCGATAATGATACCCGTATCCTTTTCCTTATCACCTACGATGGCGACTTTAAAGCCTATGTCACTGATATTATCACACAGGCGCACGAATGGTTCGATGCCTTCTTTCCCGGTATCTGGGAAGGTTATGAAGGTTCACATGATGCCAGGTCGGTGCAATTGGTGATCGACGGAGCAGTAACTTCCGAGCTCTTCTACGTTGCCCATCCGGATGTCACTGTCCACGATATTCGCAAGATGAAAAAACTCTCCCAGGCAGTCAGCGATCTGTTCGATGCCGCAAACTAAATATTCCATGAATTTTGCTTTAGAATTAGATGATATCCAGGGGACGGTGCTTAGAAACCGTCCCATGCCCTATTTCGGGGCCTATGTCCTGTTCCGTATCGATGAGGCCGAGGAGGCGCGGACTTTGCTGCGCCGGCTGATCCCGCATGTTACATCGGCCGGAGATTGGGAGGATCCTGCGGAGAACGCCTGGATCAACATTGTTTTCAGCTTTGAAGGTCTTCGGCGCTTAGGTGTCGCCGCGGATATCCTTGCAGGATTTCCGGTAGAATTTCGCCAGGGCATGGCTGCCCGCAAAGACTTTCTCGGCGACCACGGTGAGAGCGACCCGGAACATTGGGACCTGCCGCATGGAACTACCGGCTTTCATATAGGATTGCTGGTGATGGCCGGCAGCGAAACCCTTCGTGATGAAAAGCTGTCGGTTGGTCATCAGGCCATAGCGGAACTTCCCGGCGTTACACTGATCGCGCGACTTGAAGTCGGAGTTCCTCCTACGATGCGGGAGCATTTTGGTTTCGTAGATGGTCTCAGCCGGCCGTTTATCGAAGGCGAAGGCGGGATACCGCTCCCGGGACAGGGTGAACCGATGAAAGCCGGTGAATTCGTGCTGGGATATGAGAATGAAATGGGGGAGATCGCGACAGGACCAGGTCCGGAGGCTCTCTGGCGGAACGGGACTTATATCTCGATCCGGAAGATCAGGCAAAAGGTTCATTCCTTCCGTCAGTTCCTGCGCGAACAGGCTGCCACCACAGATGGCCAGGAGTTTGTCGCCGCTAAAATGATGGGACGCTGGCGAAGCGGCTGTCCGCTGGCGCTGGCTCCTCAGAAAGATAACCCCGAAATCGTAAAGGACAAGCAGCGTAACAATGACTTCGCCTATTATACCGACGACCCCGATGGGAAAAAAACACCAGTCGGATGTCATATCCGCCGGGTCAATCCCCGTGATGCCCTTAAGGACACCATTGTCGATGCCCGTCTTCATCGTCTCCTGCGTCGCGGTACTGCCTATGGCCCCCTATTGCCGGAAGATGCTACCGCCGATGACGGACTTGACCGGGGGATCGTCATTGCCTTTGTTAATGCCAATCCGGGAAGGCAATTCGAGTTCGTGCAATCGCAATGGGTAAATGACGGTGATTTTGTGTCGCAGGGTTCCCGTACCGATCCGATCGTCGGGCGACGCGATGTATCCGATGACTACGCCTTTCCGGACAAGCCGGTGCGCCGACGACTTATGAAGCTGCCGGATTTCACGGTCACCCGTGGCGGAGAGCATGTATTTCTGCCGGGACTGCGGGGATTGCGCTGGTTGGCAGAAAACACGAAAAACAAATGAAAAAGTCAGGAGATCATCAATCGCTATTGAAAATGAATTACCGGATCTGCCACCTTCTGTTGCCGCTGGTTACTATCCTCTCGTCTGCTCCTATGCTGTCCGCGCAGGATAGCCCGGGGAACAGGTCACTGAACATGGAAGAAGTTTTTCAGCTTGCCCTGAACAATAGCGTACAGCTTAAGGTACAGCAGCAATATACGGAACTGGCCAGGCAGCAGACGGAAATAAATAAGCTGGCCAGGCTTCCGGGTATTTCCACTGATCTCGGTTACGGATATATAAGCAATATCGATGTCTGGGACCCTTCCTTTTCCGAACATCAAAAAGGAGGCGTTCCTCATCCGTTAACACAGCTTTCCGTCTCAGTCGCGGAAGTGATATTCAAAGGAAATGAGATCAACCATACGATCCGTAAATCTACGCTGGAAGAGCAGATCGCTTTTTTAAAACTGGAAAAAAATACAACCGACATCAAATTTCTCGTTGCCGCCGTATACCTGGATATTTATCGCCTTCTTAATCAGCGAAAGGTCTATATCAATAATACGAGGCTGGCAGAGCACAGGCTGGCAAACATTCTGACCCTGAGAAAGCAGGGAATGGTCACTTCAAACGACGTATTACGAACAGAACTCACTATCTCCGGCTTTCAACTGAACACCAGAAAAATAACCAACAGTATTGCCGAACTTAACAACCAGTTAAATATGGTGTTGGGCCTTCCGGACTCAAGCCGGCTGATACCGGACAGTAACCTGTTGCGCCGGGTCATCCGGAATGGGGGACTGGACGAATGGATGGAAGAGGCTTACAAAGAAAATCATGAATTAAAGATAGCAGCCGTGGAAAGCGAGATCTCCGAAACGAATGTCAACCTCCTGAAAGGAGAAAGGTATCCTGAACTAAGACTTTTTGCCGGTTCTGCCCTACAGCGCCCGTTCCTCAATAATATCCCGGCCCTCGATATTTATTATAATATTTATGAGGCAGGGATCAGCCTGCATTATAATATCTCTTCCATCTATCAATCGCCCCGAAAAATAAAGGCAGGAAGAATAGCGCTCGAACAGACCCGGCAGAACGGGCTGTTGCAAAAACAAATGGTGGAGCTCGCCGTCAAAAATTCATATATTAAATATAATGAGAGCAGAGACGAACTGGCTACCTATCGAAGCGATCTGAAATCCGCAGAAGAAAATTATCGCATCGTGGAGAAAAAATATTTCAACCAGCTTTCCCTGCTGGCGGATCTGATCGACGCGACGGATACAAAAATAGAAGCGGAGCTCAAAGTGACGAACGCAGAAATAAACTGCATGTACAATCATTTCCAGCTGTTAAAATCGACCGGTAAACTTTGATTATACTAAAATCACTCCCATGAATGCTGTTCAAACTGTAATAAAGAAGTCAAAAGTCATTGTATTGATCGTGAATATGCTGCTTGTTGTCAGTATCCTGTTCGCCATTGGATGGGGTATCCGTATTTATTATCAAATGGACCGGGAACTTTACACCAATGATGCCCAGGTGGAAGAATATATCAACCCGGTGAATACAAGGATCCCCGGTTATATAAAAGAAGTCCGTTTCACCGATCATCAGCGGGTAAAAAAAGGAGACACTCTGGTGATCATCGATGACCGGGAATATAAAATACAGTTAGAACAGGCCGAGGCCGCTTACCTGTCTGCCCTGGCCTCTAAAAAAGTTACGGCATCTTCCATAAGCACCGTACATAGCAATCTAAGTGTGTCCGATGCCAATATCAGGGCTGCAGAAGCACGCTTATGGAATGCGGAACAGAATTACCACCGGTTTGAAAATCTTTTAAAAGAGGATGCCGCGACCCGGCAGCAATTCGACCAGGCTAAGACGGAATATACTTCTTTGCTGGCCCAAACCAATGCGCTGGTGCAGCAACGTCTCACTACTACCCTATCCACTACGGAAGTCTCCAAAAAGATCGATGTCAACGATGCGGAGATCAAACGCGCCCATGCCGGTGTCGACATGGCTGCGCTCAACCTCTCCTATACGGTGGTGACAGCCCCCTATGACGGAGTGGCCGGCCGCCGGAATATACAGGAAGGTCAACTGGTACAGCCCGGGCAAACATTGTTATCTTTTGTCCGGAATAACTGCAAATGGGTGGTTGCCAATTTTAAAGAGACCCAGGTTACCCATCTGCACATCGGACAGAAAATGGCCCTGGCCATCGACGGGCTTGATCGTAGCGATTTCACCGGTGAGATCGCAGCGATCTCGGAAGCTACAGGCGCCAGGTATTCGGCTATACCCCTGGATAATTCGACAGGCAATTTTATTAAAGTACAGCAGCGGGTACCCGTCCGGATCGAATTCATTGCTACCGATAAAAATAAAAAAGATCTCGATTTGTTAATCGCCGGCATGAATGCGGAGGTGCGGATATGGAAATAAAAGACCTGTTTTATAAGTGGGTGCCGGTTTATGTGAAATTACCGGTCTTATTTATCTTATTTTTTGTCATTCTCACGGCTAACGGGGTCTTTCTGGGAAATACCACCGATATGTACAGCAGCCTCGGCGTATATGCAGAGCCATATACCGCAGCCTATAATGCCATGTATATCGGAATGGGCCTGGGTCTGATGATGGGGATGCGGCTCAAGCTGCGTTTTTCCAACAAGGCCCTGTTGTTATGGGGACTCATCTGCATGGTGTTGATGAACCTGATCTGCGCTACCAATGATCATCCGGTTATTATAATAGGGGCTTGTCTTGTGTTAGGATTTACGAAGATGGCTGCACTTATAGAAGTGTTTATCATCTGGATGTTTGTCTGGAGCAAAAAAGGGGACACCAGCCGGCTCTATCCTTTTGTGTATTTTACCGCCCTGTCGGGCCTGTACTTTATTACCTGGCTAACGACTCATCTGGCAGCCATTTATAACTGGAGGTTCGCTTATATCGTTATTATTATTCTGCTGCTTATTTGTTTGTTATTCGCACTGGTGTTTGTGGAAAATCATCGGTTGAGAAGGCCTGTCCCCCTTTATCAGCTGGATTGGCAGGCCGCGTTGCTGCTGATGGCCTTTATGATGCTTATCAATTACGCAGCAGTTTACGGGAAGGTGGAAGACTGGCTGGAATCCGATAAGATAAAAATGGTTTTGGCATGCATACCGGTCGCTTTTTGGGGGTTTGTCAAAAGGGAGCTGACGGTAAAACGCCCCCTGCTGGATCTGAGATTATTCAGGAAATCATTCTTCCGCATAGGATTGTTCTATTTCCTGCTGATGGGAATATTTTTCCCGTCTTCCATTCAGTCCGCCTTTACAGGAGGTATCCTCCATTTTGAAATGATCCGGAACATGGAGCTTAACCTTTACATGATCCCCGGAGTATTGGCAGGATCTGTATTATGCTATTACTGGTACTTTCATAAATACGATCCCCTGGTGTTGATCTTCTCGGGGTTCCTGGCTTTTGTCGTCTACTATGTCATTTTATACAACAGCCTTATTACGGGATTTGGAATCCGGGATTTCTGGCTGCCATCCATTGTCAAAGGATTTGCCATTGTACTGATCTATATCGCCCTGGGTCTGTATTCCACTGCCGGGTTTGATATAAAAAATCTTCTGACCGGGGCTGGCGTGGTGATATTGGTACGGTCTTTTTTAGGCAGCGGGGTATTCACCGGGATATATTCTTACTTATTATATGCCGGAAGGGTACGGCACCTGGATTATTTAGCCGGTATGGCCGATGCAGATAATTTCCTGGTAAAAGAAGGGAGAAGTCCGGGCGATCTTTATAGAATACTCCAGGAGCAGTCCAATTTGACGGCATCCAAAGAGATGACTGGCTTTATTATTCTCTCCGGAATAGTGATACTGGCCGGGATCGTAATCAGTTCCGTTCATCAAAGGGTTAAGGCTGACTGGTCCATTACACCCCAAAACAACCAATAATGAATAAAGCGCAATTAGAATGATGTTCAACATATTAGACAAAAGTAGCTTATTTTTGAGTTGCTAGTGGCAACCTATTATGGATCCGATTTTTTTAAAAAGCGAAGATGACCTGTCTCTCACACTGAGCGAAATGGAATATCTTTTATCCCTGAGTCATCATATGGCGAAGATAAAAGACAGGAATGATCTGCTCCATATCATCAACGAGCATATGAAAAAGCTGTTCTACTTCACGCATTGCGCCATACAGCTGATCGCTTCCGATAAAAAAACATTTTCTATGTTCCTGCTGGACCCGGATTCCCGGTCCGGGAGGCACCCGGCTTACCGGCAGGTGGTCGAAAATAAGCTGCCGGCAGTGGACGGACTAATAGACAAGGCCCTCGGGTCGGATGATCCGATGGTCTTTGATCTCGATAGCCTGATGCAACGGCCAGCGGAAGAGTTGCCCTTGTATGTGAAAATGCATTATGAAACAGGTGTAAGGGAGACAGCCACGGCGCCTCTGAGCAATGAAAGGGAAAAATTCGGGTTGCTGGCCTTTTATTCGGACAGGAAAAACAACTTTACCCCCGGGGTGCTGAATATTATCCGGGGAGCGGCCAGTCTTATATCCATTGCAGCCTCCAACATTATTGCCAATGAGGATATCCGCGCCCGGGAGCAGGAAAAAGAAATACTGCTCACACTCAGTTACGAAATGGCGAAAATAAGGGATAAAAATGCCCTCCTTACGCTCATGAACACCAGGCTTAAAAAATTATTCTACTTCAAACATAGCAGTATCATTGCATTCAGTGAAGACAGGGAAACTTTTTCCGCCTATTTACTGGACCCGGAATCAAAAGCCAGGTTACACCATGATTACGGGACAATGACCACCGATCATTATTCCGTGCATGATGAGATCATCAGGAAGGTGGTATCGCAGGATGAACCGGTTGTTTTTGACCTTGAAGAAATGGCGGTTTCCGGCAAAGTACCCTCTTACCTAAGGGTACTTTGTGAGGTAGGGCTTAAAGAAATGGTAGTGGTCCCTTTACAGGGAGATAAGCAACTGTTCGGGTTATTAAATTTCTTTACGGATATCAAAGGTCTTTTTGATCCAAATTGCCTGAATATTATCAAATCAGTTGCCAGCCAGATTGCCATTGCCGTTTCCAATATTGCCGGAAATGAAGGGATCAGGGTACGGGAACAGGAAAAAGAAACTTTGCTTTCTATCAGTTATGAAATGGCGAAAATAAGAGATCGGAATGAACTGCTGACCCTGATCAATACCAAGCTTAAAAACCTGTTTTACTTTACCCATAGCAGTATTTCCGCTATCAATGAAGACAGGGAAACTTTTATTGTTTATCTGACCGATCCGGAGTCAAGGTCGAGACGCCATCCGGATTATCACAACCTGGTCAATACTCCCTATCCTATTAAAGACGGTGTCTTCGAAACTTTTTTGCAATCGGATGAACCGACAGTCTCCGATGTGGAAAAGATCGCGACTTCCGGCAGGGCGCCCAAATATAGTATAACGCATTATGAAGTAGGTCTCAGGGAAGCTGTATCCATCCCGCTGCACGGCGGAAAAGAAATATGGGGAGTATTACATTTCTATTCTGACAGGAAGAATACCTTCACTCCTAATTACCTGAATATTATCAAAGGGGTGGCCAGCCAGGTAGCCATTGCCGTTTCCAATATACTGGCGAACGAAAAGATCGCCAGGCAGCTTCAGGAAATCAGTCTTTATAAACAACAGCTGGAGCATGAGAAGTTATATCTCCAGCATGAGATCAATACAGCCTATAACTATTCCGAGATCATCGGTTCGGGGCCTGCCATGCAGAAGGTCTATCGCCTTTTGTCCCAGGTGTCTTATGCCAGCAGCACCGTACTGATCTTAGGCGAGACAGGCACCGGAAAAGAGCTGATTGCCAGAGCCATCCATAATTCATCCCCCTATAAGGACAAGCTGATGATCAAGGTGAATTGTGCCGCTTTGCCGGCCAATCTGATCGAAAGCGAGCTGTTTGGTCATGAGCGGGGCAGTTTTACCGGGGCCCTGGAACGCAGGATCGGGAAATTCGAGCTGGCCAATAATAGTACGCTGTTCCTGGATGAGATCGGAGAAATGCTGCCGGAGCTGCAGGTGAAGCTGCTCAGGGCCATACAGGAAAAAGAGATCGAAAGAGAGGGCGGAAAGACCCCTATCAAGGTAAATGTCCGGATCATCGCAGCCACGAACCGGGATCTGCAGAAGGAAGTCAACCAGGGCAATTTCCGAAGCGATCTGTACTACCGGCTGAATGTATTCCCCATAATACTTCCTCCATTACGGGATCGCAAGGAAGATCTGCCTCAGCTGGTTGCCCATTTTGTAGAACGTCTCGCAAGAAATGCAGGCAGGAAAATAAAAGGGGTCTCCAATAGTGTAATGAATAAAATGATGGCCTATCCCTGGCCTGGCAACGTAAGGGAGCTTGAACACCTTATAGAGCGAAGCGTATTGCTGGCAGAAGGAAGCACGATAAAAGCCGTGCATCTTCCCGACAGCGGGTTAATGGAGAATGAAGAGAATAGTATGGTCCGCATTAAATCCATTGATGAAGTGGAAAGGGAACATATTATGAATGTTCTAAAACGCTGCAACGGCAAGATACAAGGCATAGATGGCGCCGCCGAATTATTGAATATCCCCCCTACTACCCTTCACTCCAAAATGAAAAAATTAGGAATAAAAAAGAAGCATACCAGCTCAGGCTGAGAACTGGCCCCTTTTGAAGTCTGAGAAGCTGATGCCTGCCGCTTTTTTAAAAAATTTACTGAAATGAGAGATATCGTCGTACCCCAGCGTATAAGCAATTTGCTTTAAATTCATTCCTTCCCATCTGGCCTGCCGTTTGGCTTCCTGCAGGATCCGTTGTTGTATGTGGTAGCTTGCTGTAAAACCCGTAACTTTTTTCACCCGTATATTAAGATAATTGGGTGCGGTGCCGAGTGTTTCAGCATAATCCGACACCTTTTTCATGGTCATATAATTTTTATGCACAAGGGCCAGAAAGTCGTTGACCATTTTGATGTCCCCCCGGATTATTTCTTTCGCAGGGTAGTGTGGCCCCACTTTCCTGCCAAGCTGAATGATCAATATTTTCAGCAAGGCCCGGAGCACTTCCGTCTTCATTTCGGTGACACCCTTATATTCCTTTATGATGCTGTAAAGTAATTGCTCCATTTCGGTTTTTGTATCGGGAGAGAGGGTAACAGAAGCCGGTTTATATACATTAAAAAGCCCCGAATTGAGCAGGGTGCTTATATCATCTTTTAAAGGGCATATAAATTCTGTGGAAAATGACAGGGCATATCCTTTCATATAGAGCGTGTCGGCAAAAACATTCAATTGGCCGGGGTATATGCAATAGACCGTGTCATTGCTGAGAGAATATCTCCGGAGGTCTACCCAATAGGTGCCGCTACCCTGCAGGACCCAAAAAATCAGAAAAGTATCAAATCCTACAGGAGTCGTCTTCTGTAAAGACCTTTCTTCCATAAAGGATTCCAGGTCGTATAGCTGAAAAGCGGATTTCCGGGTTTCCGGGGACGAGCCTGAGATATGCGGAAGTTGATGTAAGAATGTTGTCATAACCCTTTTTATTACAATCCGCCTGCCAAATCATAAAAATATGATTATCAATTATTTGCAAATAATCTAACAAAACACTTCCACTTTATTTCGTATTTCCACCCCGCATTCGGCGAAATATAGTGGGTGAATGGAAAGGTCCTGCTGTTTGCCGGCGTCGGGCTGGATGCGAAGGAAATCTACCTGCTTTTTTGCCAATTGTCTATTGTATCCGCGGGATGGATAGATGAGTTTTGCATTAAAATACAGCAGTATGGAACTTAAAGGAAAAATTGCCGTCGTCACCGGCGGCGCCAGCGGAATCGGGTTGTCCCTGGCTATCCGTTTTATCAGGGAAGGGGCTACCGTTGTCATTTCTGACATCAATGAAACTGCGCTAAATGAAGAAGCGGCCATCATTGGAGCCACTCCCATTGCAGCAAATGTGGCAAAGGAGGAAGACGTAAAGAACCTCGTGGATAAAGCAACCGCTCAGTTCGGCAGGATCGATCTCCTTGTTTCCAATGCAGGTGTCGCTAAGTTCGGAGACCCTTTTTCTTCCGAAAGTGATTGGGATTTCTCCTGGCATGTCAATGTGATGTCGCAGGTGTATGCGGCCAAATATGTATTGCCTCAGATGATCGCTCGTGGAAGCGGATATTTATTGAATACGGCTTCTGCAGCAGGACTGTTGGTGGAATTCCACTCGGCCCTGTACAGTACGACCAAACATGCCTCCATTGGTCTGGCAGAATGGCTGGCAGCCACTTATAAGAGCGCGGGTATTACCGTAAGCGTACTTTGTCCCGCCGCTGTTAAAACTCCTATGGCAGCAGGGATCCCTGCCATGCAGGAGGGAGCTATCGAGCCGGATGACCTGTCTGAGATCGTCGTGCAGGCAATAGAAAAAGAGCAGTTCATGATCTCTTCCCACGAAAATATCTGGAAGCTCTACCAGGTGAAGTCGCAGGATTATGATAAATATATCGGGCTGCTCGTGGAAAGACGTGCTTATAAATTGGGAATGGATCAGAAGTAACAGAGAGGGAAATCGCTAAGCGATCGGCGTTTCCCTTTTTTCCAGCCAGGAATTAAATAGCGTATAAAAAACCGCTAAAATGATGGCGCCTTTGAACATACCGGTAAAGCCCCAGGCTGCCAGCCCTCCGATCACACCTAAGAACAGGACCAGGAAAGGCAATTTCCCTCCGCTCTTAGCGATCAGGATCGGTTTTAAAAAGGCGTCGATCAGCAGTAGGGCTATCCCATAAATGATCAAAAAGATCGTCACACCTGTATGTCCCTGGGCGGCGGTGCTGATCACCAGGGGTATCCACACCAATAAAGGCCCTAACTGGATCAGGACCAGGAAAAAGATTAGCGATGTAAGACCCAGGGCAAATGGGATGCCGGCGATCGTAAGGCCGATCCAGGAAATGACGGAGGCGATCAATGCCGTGCCCATTACGCCGATCGATACACTCTTGATAGCCTGTGTGGTCGCCCTCAACAGGGAAAGTCCATCCCTCCTGCCAAGCAGGTGTTGCATAACGGATTTGACAGGGCTGAGCATTTTATCCCCCGAAGTCAGGAAAAAGGCTGAAATAATAATGCCGGTGATGAATTGCAGGATCGTGCCGAGCATGCCGGCTCCGCTGGTCAGTATATGACGGATCGCCAATTTGATCTGCTCTTCATGATGGGCGATCGTCTCCTTTGGGCTGTTCTGCAATTGTTCCCAAAAAGAAGAAATTTCCTCCCCAACTAGGGGTAAGCGGGACAGCCAGGCTGGCAGTGGCGGAAGGCCGTTTGCTTTTATGTCCCCCAGCCCGATAATGGCTTCTCTGAGATGATGCCTGAAAGCCGAAATAATGTAAATGAAAGGTAAGGCGATAATAGCGCCGAGAAGGATCGAATAAATAAAAGCAGCCAGTTTGCGCCTGTTCCCTAAAAACCTGACCAGGTGTTCGAAAGGGGCTGCAAAGGATACGGAAAAAATTAGGGCGAAAGTAAATACGCCAATGAAAACCTTCAGTACGTCATAAAGCGCCCATATCAGGCTTAATAACGCTAATAGTACTAATATGTTCTCAATGGTATTACGGGAGCCTGGACCTGTCTGAACATATTTACTCATAAACTATCGCTTGCATTTAAAGTTAGCATAAATTTATAGTTATTATGCATTTTTCCCCAAAACTGAAAAAGCGCATCCTGCTGCTGGCTGTCCTGCCTGCACTTTTCCTTTCGGGTGGTGTGGGACTACTCTATTTCGTCGTGGTGCACCGTTTTAAAGATAGTATAAAATTCATCGTCAGCAGAGAGTCCAAAGGCAGGTATGCATTCGATGCAGGCGAAGCTAACTTATCCATATGGAATAAAAGCATTCAGCTAAAAGAATCCGTATTGTATTCTCCGGATACGGTCAATGCCGACGCCTCGTATCGTGTAAAGATCCATGAGATCTATTTCTCCCTGGCCTCCTGGAAGGACCTGCTCTATCATAAAAAGGTCATCGCGGACAGCCTGTCTATCATAGAGCCGGACTTTACGATAGCCGTTCACAAAATAAATGAGCGGAAGGAGCCCTTCCAATTTCATCCATCCGATATCTTAGACCACCTGGAAAGTGCTTTAACGCATTTTAATGTACATTCCTTTACGCTAAAGGATGCTTCCTTCACCTATAATGGGCCGGATGGAGCCCCTCCTTTGCATGGTGACCACATTAATCTTGCCGCCACCAATTTTACCAGGGTAAATAACGAGGATAGCCATCTGCTGGGATCAGATAAGGTGAGCCTGTCTCTGGGCCCGCAACACTGGATCTTCCCCGCCACCAAACACGAGATCAATTTTAACCGGCTGACTTTCGACAGCAAAGGCCAGCGGTTTGAGCTGGATTCCTTTAGCTTTTACCAGCGGGCTGTTATGGATAAGGGGGAAGTAAGGATACATGCGGATAAATTCTTCTTCAATTCACAACATCTCCCGGCTATTTACCAGAAGGGAGAGCTGCTGCTCGATACGTTGATCTGCGTCAACCCGGTACTGACTGTCGTCAATAATGGAAAGGAAGAAAAAGTAAAAGACTCTCTCCAAAGAATAGGTCTTACCGGTAATTTATTTAAATTGATCCGGGTCAATTTCGTATCTGTTATCGATGGGACTTTATCCCTGCAAAAGGATGGCCGTACGGAAAATACGGCAGCCCGTAAAGCGAATATGAGCATTTTTAACCTTGTCGTCAACCCGGAGAAAGACCCTTCCCTCCATACGGACAGTATCCGGATAAATTTAAAAAAGATCGAATTCATCACAAAGGACAGTTTGTTCAGGCTCGGCATCGATGAGTTCTCCATCCGCAGCAATGATGTGCTCTTCCGAAATGTAGTATTTGAACCCACTTCCTTCAATCATTCGGATAAGGGGGTGATGTTTACAGCCCCCTCCCTGCTCTTAAAAGATATCAGCATCCCCGACCTGCTGGACAAACGCCTGGTATCGTCAGGCGCGGAACTTTACCGGCCGCTGATCGTTCTGTATGAAAAAAGAAAGGGGGCTGGCGTTGGGCCGGGAATGCCCCCCTCAGCGCAAATCTCCCCGGGAAAAATGGCTTTATTTTACCAGACCTTACATGAGATGAGCGATTTGATCAAAACTCCCGATTTCAATCTCACAGAAGGGATCATACGATATAAGCTTACCGGGACAAAACCGTTGGAATTGAATGTCAACCGCCTGAGCGCACACATATTGCTCAATCAGTTATTTGTAAGTGACTCTCTCGTGGATATCAAACATGCCATTCCCGACTTACGGATCGGTGCGTTTGACCTGGTTTCGAAAGGACTGCAGATCAACCTTCGGGATTTCCGGTTTGACGGCGTCCGAAGAAATAGCTGGGGCCGGCAATTACAGGTTTCCACTGCCAATGGAATGGAACTAACTGGCGCAGGCGTCTATTGGAACGTGTTTGATTGGGATATTTACGAAAGGACCGGCGGGATACAAATAGATTCCCTTCATGCCGATGAATTAGCTGTCCGGATCAAGGGCGCAAGGATCCCGTCCCGGCAATCCTCCTCCCCTAAAGATCTTCCCGGGATCCGTATAGACAAGCTCACGGTAGGAAAAATACAGTTTGACAATAATACAGCCAACAGTTCTTTACATTTTAATGCAGGCGATCTGAATGCCGATCGCTTACAATCGATAAAAAGTTTTTTCACCTGGGGCAATGCCCGGCTGAACGTTTCTTCGATGACGATGGATGGGAAAAACAGGAAGATCCATATAAATGACGTTGCTTTTAACAATAATAAAGAAACCGTACTGAAGGATCTGCAATTTGAATCGGAGAGCAGCCAGGGCAACATCCACCTATCTACCCCCCTTATCCGGATGAAGCTGGAGTTACATTCCAGCGATTTCAGCCAATTGTTCGTTCCATCCTTCCTGACGGATAATGTAGCTTTCTACTATGCAAAACGATCGGAAAAAGATACCCTGAGGGTAAAGGCCCGCATTAAACTACAAGCACAAGATATCAATACTTTTAAAGATCCTGAAAAAGGCATTCAGGTTGGCGACGTTAAAATAGACCTGCGAAATATTACCCTCAACAAAGGGAAGATCGACCTTGAATTACCTGAATCCTCCATTCATCTGGCCGGGTGGCAATTCGCTAAAAACAATGCGGACAAATGGAGCCTCTCTTCCGCCCTGGATCTCACCTGGAAAGACGCCCGCCTGCTTTATAAGAACGACAGCACAGATTTGTCCGTCAGGCATCTTTCGGGGTCTTTCAATGACCCCGCTCTCACGATGACCCTCCCGGCAAAAATAAGCTGGCAACAGCTGGCGGCAGCGATTACCGTCAGCGAAGGAGACCTGCATTACAAAGGGAAAAAGATCACCGCTGAGGCAAGCGGTTGCACCTGGAGTCCATTGGGTAATATCCTGCATCTTACCAATTTCAGCATCCTTCCGAATGAAAGCAGGGAAGTTATGTTTAAGAAAGCAACCTGGCAAGAAGATTATATCACTGTTAAAGGAGGCTCCCTGGAGCTCTCCGGGATCCGGATAGATCGCTCCCTTCGGGATTCTTCCATCCATCTGAACAAAATGGTCCTCGCCGACGTCGCGATCCAGGCATCGAGAGACAAAAACATGCCCTTCCGGCATGGTATTGAAAAGCCCATGCCTACCAAATTGATCAATGCCATCCCTTTCCCGTTCAAAGTGGATTCCGTGTTGCTCTGCCACAGCAGCGTCGTTTATAATGAGCTTTCCATCGCCACAAAAAAGTGGAGCCGGATACCATTCGACAACCTGAATGGCCTTATTCTACAGGTAAGCAACAGGGCTAATCAACAGGACACGTTAAGGATCTTTGCCACTGCGGAATTATTCAATAGCAGGATCCGGTATTTCTCCTATGAAGAATCTTATGGAGATCCCTTGTCTTCTTTTACGGTCCGGAACCGTTTATCCCCCATCGATCTTACCGGATTTTCACAGGTATCCATACCCATGGCGAATGTAAGTGTCACCAGGGGCCACGCGGATACCCTCTATTCCAATTGGGAAGGCAATAAGTATGCGGCTACCGGAACCATGAACTTCTATTATGACCATTTAAAGATCCGGGTACTTGACAAAGAAGATATGCAGAAGCGGAGCTTCCTTCCTGTTCTGAAGACCTGGGTGGCCAATATTATCCTGCCGGATTGCCGAAAAAAAGCGGCTGCTATTTTCGTAGAGCGGGATCAGGAGAAATTCATCTTTAATTATTGGGTAAAAGCGGTGAGCAGTGGAGCTTTGACCACGGTTGGCGTTAAAAGGAGCAAGGCCTACCGAAAGAAATACCTGAAAAAATATAAGTTGTACTCCCTGCCGGAGAAGAGAATGGATAGCTGGAGATAAATAAAAATCGGGCAGGAAACCCTACCCGACTGGTTCGGTGCGTGTTGAGGTAAGGCAATGGTTAAGGCTGAACTATTTTATCATTTTTTTACACTTCTCTGCTTCGGCGAGGTGGTGCTGCAGCGTAGGCAATGTGCTGCTGGCAAAAGCCTTGATATCGGCATCCGATCCGTTCTTTACTTCATCCTGGAACAGGCTGATCACTTTTTTATGATCATCGACCATCATACCGATGTATGATTTGTCAAAATCCTTTCCGTCCTTTTTCTGCAGGTCATCTATATTCGTCTGCATATCGGGAGAGATCGCAGGAGGAAGAGTAATATTCTTGGAAGCTGCCACGGCTTTCAATTTATCTGCTGCAGCAGTGTGATCTTTTTCCATCATGGAGCCATAGTCCTTTATGTCTTTGGCCATTCCTTTCTGCTGCGCCAATTGGCCTGCCTGGATTTCGGTCATTCCGGCATTAGCGACGTTTACGACAAAGGTGGCGTCGTCTTTTGATACAGAAGCGGGTATGGACGCGGCTGTCTGCGTTTTAGCGCTATCACTTATCCCCGTACTATCCATTTTTGTCATATTCGAATCTTTTGCATCTTTGGTAGCATCCGGCTGACCGCTTCCACAGCTGAAACAGGAAAAAGTAATAACTGTAACGGCACAATAGTTAAACAATTTTTTCATAACTGGCTATTTTTCATTAATAAATTGATATCAGGCGTATACTCAATTATCATACCACCTGCCCATAAGAGAGCCTGGGCAGCGGAGACTCCAGGTAGTAAGGTTTGTATCCCGGCCTCGTGTTGAACAGCCATGCATGTATTTGACTGCGGAGATCGCGCCACCATCCTGCGTGATCAGCGGGCAGACTGCTCTCAAAATAATCCGCCTTCGTCATTTTCACTTTTATGAGAACCATATGATCGGCTACTCTTTCCTTTATCTCATCATATAACAGGCTATTGATCTCTTCCGGATCGGTAACAATGAATGCCTTTCCGGTCAGGTGTAAAAAAAAACGCTTCCCCTTGCGGAAAAAGTCCAGCTTAACGGGGAATTCCCGGTCAAATTCATGCAAGGCCTGCCTGGGACGGGGTACAAAGAACCAAATCTGCCCCAGTTCGTCTACTTTCAGAATGGTGACGATGCTGGTAGATATCCTTAGAAGGGAACTGTTCTGACTGAAGAATAGAGCGCTTCTTAATTCCTGTATTTTCCCCTGAAGAAAATTGAGGTCGGATTGATTCAGCATAACTTACATTTTAACATATAATTTCAAATCCGATACCACGCGCCTGATAAAGAAAAATGAGCCCCCCTGAAACCGTGCTGAAGGTTTCAGTATCAATGTTTAAATAAATTATCAACCGGCCTGGTGGATGAGTCATTCACCTACCGGCATATGGGTGTAACTGGGGATTTTGAGGAAAATATTGCACAAAAAACCAATGCAGGAAAGGAACCTGGTGGAAAGGAAGTATGAAAGATATCAGGTATTTGACGTCCGGATCAGGAAAATATGAAAAGTTGGCATAATTTTTTAATGTATATGCTTGTCAATAAACCTGAAAGAAAGAATAACTCATAGGGCCCTGTTTCTACAGGGTCCTCTATTCTTATTTCTAACGAATCAGCCATTGTTCTAATGGATTAATTCAAAGGCAATGGTTTTCCCTTTTTCGTCTTGCCACTCCATGTAAGAGCTGCCGTCTTCTTTTTTTACAAGCTCAGTGATAATGAACTCCTCTTCTCCCACCAGGACCCCGCAATAATCATCCTTGATCGTCAAAGCATATTTCAGGAACTCTTCCCCGGGCGGCGAAGAATGCCGGATCTTCAGCTCCCGGAACATCCTTTCATCCCGGACCTCCATTTTATCTACTGTAAAGGAATATACATCCCCATTATCTATTCTATTCCAGTCACCTGGTAAAGAGACTTCACATTCACTGAGATCGGTTGTATTTATCATATTCGTTCAATTAATGCTGATAGCTGTCTCAATAATCATGCTTTATTTTATAAATATACGCAAAAGCCTGAGTATTTTCGACTGCCCGCGCAGAACCGCCTGGTCAAGCGGCTTCATTTCAACATTCGTGATCCCCAGTTCCTTTAAGGCAATATTATAATGCTGTATCAGCACTCCTTCGCTTACAACGGTCAAGGGCACTCCGGCGTTGATTAATTCCTTACATTCCGCCCCGATCAATAAGCCACTTAGATAATAATAGTTTTCCTCCTTTGCCTTTCTCCCAAAGAGCTGATTGGTCCTTACTAAGAATGATTGGTGGAGAAGATTGGTATGAACGCTGTCGCGGACCCCTTCCCGGAAGTTTTTTACCAGGCCATTCTCATTTTCCTCGTTTGCAGCTGATCCGGAAGTAACGGCGACGAATGGGGTAACCGCCATGGATGAGGTAACCGCCGCGGGTGAGGTAACCGGCGCGGGTGGGATGCCCCCAACAGAGGCAGATAAAATGCTGTTCTTTGATAAAAGAGAGAAATATTCACCCGTCATGTAAGTTTTGAGATCGGTGGCTTTGCCGTTCTGTACGGTGACATGTTTTGAATGGGTGCCGGGGAAGATAAAGATGCGGGTATCTTCAGCCGATGGAGATCCTTGCGCCGGGACCGGCACACATCCGATCAGCTGGGTCTCTTCTCCCCGCATGACATCGTCGGTAGTTCGGGCGCCTGAGATCAGCAGGGTCCTGTGTTTATATTCTTCCGTCGCTTCCAGAACCTCCCGGTTCAGGTCCATCCCATCCAGCCTGAAGGGTAATTCTTTATAAGGCAGCTCCTTCATGCCGATACTGGAAGAGGCCATCCCCGAAATGACCAGGGGTATATCCTGCAAAGATACATTCAATAACTTCTCCAGGTTTTCCACCCCGTTTTTAAGAATGGACCGGTAGAAAGGCAACCTGTGCTCTTCACTCTTCCCCGTACTTTTCCATAATTCAAAGGTGCTGGCGATGCCCTGATCGTTTCTTAGCTCACCTGTTATGCGCAGGCCGGATGGAATATCCATCAATTCCACCAGCCTTAAGCGGAAAGAAGAGGTTCCCCAGTCGCAACTGATAAATTTATTATACATAGGCCAGGGCTTGTACATATTTTCCGGCCTTTTCTTTCAACTGCTGCAAATACTCCCTGGTTACTGCCGGTGTAACATTCACCAGGGCCGACCCGATGCCGAATGCCACGGCGCCCGCTTTTTGAAACGCCCGGATATTTTCCAGGTTGACACCACCGGTAGGCATAAGAGGAATATGAGGGAACGGTCCACGAAGATCCCTGATATAGTCAGGTCCGATAGAGGCCGGGAATACTTTGATAATATCTCCGCCATATCGGTAGGCCTGCAGGATCTCGGTAGCGGTGAAGGCTCCGGGAATGCTGATAATCCCGGACTTTTTAGTGGTTTCTATCGTCGCCTTATCCAGGTTGGGCGATATAATAAATTTAGCCCCGGCGGAAATAGCTGCTTTAGCCGCTTCCGCGTCCAGTACGGTACCTGCTCCTACCAATAGCCGGTCACCCAGTTCGTGTGTTATCCGTGTAATGGCGCCCAGGGCATCCGGGGAATTAAGCGTAACCTCCAGTAATTTCACCCCACCATCGCTGAGGGCCCTGGCTATTTCAACTACGTGATCCGGATCAGCTCCGCGTAGGATCGCTACTACTTTATAAAACAGGATCTTTTGTAAAGGCTCCATTGGGTTAGTCAGATTTCGGATAGTAAGATAGGCCAATCCCGTCAAAATTCAGACCTCTTTCGACCCTATTATCCAGCCAAAACCTGCTTTCTCAATTTGGCCGCCCACGGCAATATGCAGCGTGATCGTCATGGGGGATAGTTTATTTTCTTTTACGCCTGATCAAAAGAACAGTTCCCCCCAGCAGTAAAAACCCGGGCAGGATGCCCAGCAAAAGGATACGGAGGCTGGTCATGCCCGCATTGGTAAGGCTGAGGCCGTTGTCTTTGCCCTTCGGCCGGGAGGTGTCGATGGGGAACTCCCCGTAGCTGAACCAGCTGAACAGAGCCGTGCTGAAATCAAAATTACAAGCCCTGAGATTGGTCCGGCCCAGTTCCGCATTGCTCAGAAAATCTGCATCGCCGGCCACGACAATACGCTGTTGTTTTCCATTAATGGTGCGCGTGAGACCAATCACCGCCGGCAACGGAGCATTTTGATCGCCTTCGGCAGGAGAATAGGTCAGTTGCCCTGCGCTCATAACAGGACCACTCCTGTTTTCTGTGGACTCGATCTCCTCCTCATTCGGTTTGACCTTTTTGTTCCAGCAGAACTTTCCATCTGTCATCAGAAACGGTATCACCGTAAAGGGACCGTCAGTGTTGTAAGACAATGCTGCAGCACCACGCATGGTTACGCACAGACTGTCTTCTGCATCCTTATGCAGTCCTTTTGTCAGCGCAGCAACTGCCGGCGTCAGAAAGGGTTGGATCAATTCCGGCGAGAAATCCTTATTGGGCTGAACCAGCATACCGTCCATCATTTGCACGCCGAGGGATTGCAGGATAGGATTGAGCACAGCTTGTTTGCCCGGCTCCCCGGCGAGCAGCAGATTGCCGCCTGCGGCGATGTACTGCTGAATTTTCATCAGGGACGCCGTATCAAAGCTGACTTTTGGATCTGCAATGACCAGGGTAGCAATGTCCTTCGGGATATCCTGGTCTTTCAGCGAAATTGTCTCCACATCGAAACCCTGGTTGACAAGGGAATACCGGAAAACAACCTCGTTGGTCAGGATCTTATAATGCCGGTCCCCTGCCTTGTCTATGCTTCGTTCCAGCTCTCCCCCCAAAAACGCGATCTTCGGCATCTTTGCCTGTAATAACCGCTTCAGCGCCGCCCCTGTTTCCGTTTCGGAGGGGAATACCGCCGGGTCATCGAATAATCTCAGGAAGGTGGTCCTGTCCTTGTACCTGAGCTGCATCACATACCGGCCCTGTTCCCTGCTCAGGTCGACCATCTTTCTGATCTCCGCCGGGGTTTTGAACAGGCGGAGATCCATTTTGGATGTCAGGGCGTACCTTTCCGCCAGGGCTTTCAGGGACATACCGGGGTTATATTTGTACAGGTTCCTGTTCGGAACGCTGTCGTAATAGTAAACATAATTGAACCGGATACCGGGCTTGAATCTCAGGTAAGGCTCCCAGCGCGTTAGGTCGGTATTGCGCTGGTTGGGCAGCCCGTACCAAAAGCGGCTGTCCAACAGATTCATATAGGTAGTTACTTCCAAAGGCTCGTCTCCCGTCTCTTTGATGATCTTTTGCGCATTGACGGTCAGGGTTCTGGACTTCGTCGCCGTAACATCGAGATACCCGATAAGACCCGGGCGGGAAGTCACATATCCGACGGCCAGGCCGGAAACGGTAATAAGGATATAACGGCCGGCTTTCACCAACGCCGGTTTCGATTCCCTGCCGGATTGCAGTTTGTAAATGCTGAACCCAAGGAACATATAAATGATGACCCAAAAATACAGGATATCCTTTGTGGTGATGAGTCCGCTCATCATATGTTCCGCGCGCCCGGAGATCGACAGGAAATAAGTCAGGTCCCTTACAAAATCGATATCCTGCCACATGGCGCCGATATAGGACAGCGCGGCCAGGAGGACCAGCGTGCTCAGTGCGGCCACCACCTGGTAAGCTGTCAGACAGGACATAAAAAGACCGATGGCCGAATAAGCGCAAAGAAGGAGGTAAATCCCCAGGAGACCGGAGAACAGCAACCCGGCATCCGCCGACCGGATGTTAACCAGGGCAAACACGGCAACTACGGCCAGCAAGACTATCAGCAGAAGATTGTAGATCATCATCGCCAGGAACTTGCCAAAGATGATCTGACTGACCTTTATGGGAGAGGAGTACAAGAGCCTGATCGTCCCGCTGCTGATCTCCCGGCTCATAAGTCCCATCGTGAGCAAGGGCAGGTACAAATATAAATTCCTCGTCATGGTGGAAAAAACTCCGAAAGGAGGGGCAAAGGTCCGCTGCGTCAGGAATACCAGGTATCTTAATCCTCTCCCGCCCAGTTCCTGGGTGGTGAGGGGATTTTCCAGGGCGTTGGTATAGGCCAGCCCGCACTGGAACAGGAATACGATCAGCAGGAACCAGGCGATCGGGGAGTAAAACAATATATTTAGCTCAAGTCGGGCGATCCTTACTATCTTCTTCATCATTTGGTTTTTGGGGATTTGTTGGATAATTCTGCAAACACTTCGTCCAGAGAGCTCTTGTCCAGGCTGATCTCTCTCAGCTCCCAGCCACGCTCCACGCTGGCCGCGATGATCCTGCCCGTGATGTCCGGGGCTCCGTTGAAATAAAGCCGCACCTGCCGCTCCGTAAGGAAGTCGACACGGGTGGCGCCCGGCAGCTGTAACAGCTCCGCCTCCGCCGGCGGATTCTCCATCCGCATCAGCACGCTGTGCGGCTCGACATAGTTGTTGAATGCGTCCATCGTGTCGGAGAAGACGATCCTCCCCTCTTCGATCATCTTGATCTCCTTGCACAACACCTGGACCTCGGAAAGGATATGCGTGGAAAAGATAACCGCCCGGTCTACGGCAATCTCTTTGATCAGTGACCTTACTTCGATGATCTGGTTGGGGTCCAGTCCGTTCGTCGGTTCGTCCAGCACCACGAGCTTCGGCCGGTGAATGATAGCCTGGGCAATGCCGACACGTTGACGATACCCTCCCGAGAGGTTACGGATCAGCCGTTGGCTGAAATGCGCGATGCCGCAGCGCTCCTTGGCATCTTCCAGTGCCGCCCTGACGTGCTCCTTTTCGATCATTCGAAGGTAGGCGCAGTGGGTCAGGTATTCGTCCACGGTAAGGTCCATATACAATGGCGGGTTCTGGGGTAGAAAACCAATCTGCCTTTTGGCCTCCACGGGGTTTTCCCGGAGGTTGATGCCATTGATATGGACGGTGCCTTCCGTTTGGTTCAGGGCGCCGCAAAGGATGTTCATCGTTGTCGACTTACCCGCCCCGTTGGAGCCCAGCAGGCCCACAATACCCGTCTGGCTGATGTCCATGTTAATGTCCCGGATCGCCCAGGCTTGGCTATACTTGTGAGACAGGTGCTCGACCTTTACTATCTGTTTTTCCATTATACGCTGTTATAAGAAATCATCTATATGGCTTAGATTGTTTATCCCATCTCAGTAGCCTATATTTTGTATTAAAAGATTATCCAGCTGAAGCTGTGTCTGTGGCAAAGGATATAGTGCAGCATTCGCTTGCCAGCCTGTCTTTTCAGTACCAAGCACAGCATCGGCCGTCGCAGTCCTTTTCAGATCAAACCATCTGTTGCCCCACTCGCAAAAGAGCTCCGTTTGGCGCTCATGTGCTATTGCATTCTGAACATCGTTCTGCGAAGAGGGGTCTGCAATGCTTTCGGGTAAACCTGCCCTGACTCTTACCCTATTCAAATCAGTCAAAGCATCTTCATTTTTACCGATATGCACGGCTGCCTCTGCGCGAAGGAGGTAGACCTCGGCAAGTCTGAAAATCATATAATCTTCTACTGGCGTAGCGCTTGTCAACCTGTTTTTGTATTTATAAGGATAAGAGTAATTATGACTATTCCCGCCAACATTTACCGTCACCGTTCCTACCCATTTTTGCAAACGTTGATCTCCGGCTTCAAAAGCACTCAATAAAGAAGGAGACAATATATAAACCGGAGTAGTTCCAGTCGTGGAAGGCACAAAGAAATTGGCATCGGCAGTTACTTCATAGGGTCCTGTAGCCGGCAACTGCCAGATTGCTTCCTGGCTGCCGTCCAGAAATACTTTGGAAGGATCAGGATTTAAAGTATAAATCCCGGATTTTATTACCGAATCGGCCTCATTATAAGCATCCTGCCATTGCCCGCGAAACAGATGCACCTTAGCAAGAAAGGTCAATGCAGTATACAGATTCGGACGCGCTCTGCCTGCAGATGGATAAGCTGCTGTAAGATCCGAACCTGCATCTGAAAGATCCGACACGATCTGTGCATAAATGGAATCCACCGAAGTTCTGGCTATATGTGCGGTGTTATTATAATCAGTGGATGTAACCAGCGGAACAGCTCCAAATAAATTAACCAGGTTGAAATAATAAAGAGCGCGCACGACCTTCATTTCTCCTACGATCTGCTTCCTGAAAGAAGAAGATAAATTATTATTGCTGGTAACATTCTGTAAAATGGCGTTTACCGGATAGATATTTTTATACACCGTTGACCATAATGTGTTTATGTTCCCGTTTATGGAGGTTAATCCATAAGAATAAAACGCTTGTAAATCAGCAGATGTACCTGTGTAAGACAATTCATCGGAAGAAAGGCCCGCACACCTGGTTAACAGGGCATCATCATAAGGGAAGCCTGAACCAGTGCCTGCTGTGTATACGTATACACCGGCAACCGCTGTCATAGCAGTAGAACTATCCGCGAATTGCCCCGATTCGGCAATCTCGGAAGGAGGATTAGGGGGAATTTCAATCAATTTCCTGCATGACGAATTCAATAAAATAAATAATATCCCGCCAATCAATTTAATTATATTCTGATAATATTTTTTCATGATCATGTATTAATTAGAGATGAAGGCTTACACCAAAAGCAATTATTCGCTGCATGGGAAAAGAGTTGTACGAGAACTGTTCCGGGTCCCCGACCTTATAATTAGTAATAGTCAGTAAATTCTGCGCATTTATGTAAACACTACCATCCTGGATATGGAGTCTGCTGATAAGTGAATTGGGAAGTGAATAAGAAAGCGCTACGGTTTTTAACCGTAGATAAGTATCATTGCTGTATACGCCGCTGGAAGATGTAAAATCAGATGCAGGTACCGCTGCAACGGAGCTATATCCGGTCATTAATCTTTGCAAAGCAGCCTGGTCCCCCTTCTCTTTCCAGTAATTATTTAACAATTGCACCGGCTGATTATAAATGGTTCTTCCGGGGGAATACGAGCTATACATCGTATATAAATAATTGGGCGCCATTTGGCTGGAAAATTGAAAGAAAACATAAACACTAAAATGTTTATAAGTGATAGTATTCCCCAAACCGCCCATATAGTTGACTTCACGATTGGCTATCGGCACAATATCCCCTCCCTGGGCAGCCAATAAAGAACTGGGCTTTGAGGTATCCCCTCCATTTTTAGTGTAGAATTCAAAAAGCCCTGTTGCCGGGTTGACATCTTTATACCTATAACCTAATATTATCGAGGTCGGCTGGCCGATTACGTACTTCGAGTTATAAGAAGATGACGCAAGATTAGGGAATGAGATCAGCTTATTACGATTGAACGAAATATTAAAATTGGTAGACCAGGTAAAGTTTTTGGTTTTTATATTATTCGAAGTCAGTGTAAATTCCCATCCCTGATTCTGGACGGTAGCATTAAGGTTCTCCAGGACATTTGCAAAGCCGGTGTGTATTGGCAAGGGGTAGCCCGCTAATTGATTGCTCTCCCGGTCACGATACCAGGTTGTATTCAGCAATAACCTGTTTTTGAAAAACCCAAGATCCAGCGCAATATTCAGTGACTTTTTTAGCCCCCAGCTGTAATCGGGATTATACAGATTTACAGGTGCATTGGGCTGCACTCCCTGGAAAGGAGTAAGATAGGGTTTCCAGAATGCCTGATATTGATAAGCCTGAATACCATCCGATCCGCTGGTTCCATAATCACCGGATAATTTAGCGTAGCTTATAAAAGGCAATGCGTTTTTCACCCCTTTTTCTTCCGAAAATATCCAGGCGCCGCCGGCGGACCCGAAATTCCCAAACTGGCGTCCCGGGCCAAAATTACTGGACCCATCTCTTCTACCTGTCAGGCTGACAATATATTTCTGGTCATAAATATATTTTATCCGGGCAAAACCTGCGCTATATTTATATATGCCTGCGTTGTCAGAAGCAGTCAACGTTGCAGCTCCGACAATAGATCCCAGAAAATTATCATTTGCGTACCCTGAGCCCTGAATAGTATTTGAGCTGCTGGTATTCTTCTTATAAGTACCGCCCAGTAAAGCAGAGAACATACCTTTTCCTATCCGCCTGGTATAATCTACCAGCGGCTCTATATTAAGGGTCTGAAAAGCCGAATTCGCAAAATTTGCCGTCCTGTTGATATATAAGGGACTCTGTGCAGAAGCGGGACTCTGAGATTGTTCAGAAGTCGTATTCCTGCTATAGCCCATATTGGCACTGACAGTCAATCCGTCAATTATTTTGTAGGCGATGCGTAAGGTGTTGTTTAAATTATAGTTCTGTAAACCGGTAGGCCTTTTCAAATAAGCATAAAACTGATAGCTGCTTAAGTCTATGCCTTGATAGTTCCATATCAAATTTTTCTGTGCATCTAACAGATCCGGAGTATTGGGAGGTAACAGCATATCCTGACTGCCTCCAAATCCCGGCGAATTGTTCTGATCGTAGGCATAATCCGTACCAAAATCTATACTAAAGTGGTTATCGGTTGAGGAATGATGAACAGCGCTATGGATCGTCCATCTTTGTTCTGCATAATTACCCGGATAATTATAATTTGATCGGGTATATCCTCCTGACAATATAAACGTGTTATTGTAGGAGCCTCCTGATACACTTCCGTGAATATCCGTATTGCTGGACGTCTTGCCAAAAATGACCTTTTGCCAGTCTGTATATTTATTCTGATCGAAGATGGTTAACTCCGGACTGTAACCCGAATTGGATGGATTATTGCTTGGAACAATCCCGTCGGCGGCAAAAGCGTCTTTTCTTAACTGAATATACTGTGGTGTATTCATAAGTTTCACCGATCTCGCGTCAGAATTGAATCCTGAATTGACATTGAGATTAAAAACAGTTTTACCCGGCTTACCCTTTTTGGTAGTAATTAATATGACGCCATTTGATCCCTGTGTCCCATAAATAGAGGTGGCATCTGCATCTTTTAATATGCTGATACTTTCGATATCATTCGGATTAATATTGTTAAAAGGGCTGAATCCTCCTGCCTGACTGATCCCGCCGCTAAAACTTTGGACATTGGCAAGAGAGCTTAATTGATTGATATTATTATTTTGGGGGGCAAACGGAACTCCATCTATGATAAATAATGGCTGATCATACGGTTTGAACCCACTATAAGTGCTTGCGATGGTATTTTCACCTCTTATTTGCACCAATACTCTTGATCCCGGAACACCACTGGTGGCATTGACGGTAAGTCCTGGCGCCTGACCTTCCAATGCCAATAAAACATTGGTTACCGGCTGCTTTTCGATGGTCTCCGCATTGACCGAGGCAATCGATCCCACGCTGAAACGCCGGGAGGTGGTGCCATAGGCCTGAACGATGGTGGCGTCCAGGCTATTTATCGCCTGTTTGGTTCTAACGATCAAATTCGTTTTCCCTCTTACTTTCATTTCCACGGTTTCTATACCAACACTGCTGAATACCAGGGTGGCATTTTCATCTATTCTTTTCAGCTCAAATTCCCCCTTTTCACCCGTGATCGTTCCTTTTCCTGTTCCTTTCACTGTTACATTCGCTCCTGCAAACGGTTGTCCCGCCTCATTATAAACCGTTCCATGAATGTCTATTTTTGCGGGTGCATTCGGGAGGAGGACCGTATCCCCTGCCTGAAGGAGAGGGTCTGTTTCTTTCGACCGGATCACGATCGCGCCGTTGACCAGGCTATACATAAAGGGCTGATCTTTCAGGCAAGCCTGCAGGGTCTCTTCCAGGCTGGCATCCTTAACAGAAAGGCTCACCGGACTGGACTCGCGCAGCATTTCTTCGTCGTACATGACGGAGAGCCCCGTCTGCCGGGAAATTTCTTTGAAGACAGTACGGAGGGGAGACTGCCGGACGGTCAACGTGATCTTCTGGGCCCGGATGGCGGCGCTGGCATGAAGTCCGGCGATAAGAAGGAAAACAGCAGTTAGTCTCATAATGCGAAACGTTTTGGCGGTCATTGTCCGCCTCCAAAAGGAGGCTTTCCCGCGAAAAATTAAATGCATAATTTAGCAGTGTTTGGTTAAACAATAAATGGTGAACAGCAATAGATCCTTTTCATTGGGTAACCCAGACGATCCCCGGGAGTGTTCGCTGCACTCCCGGTTTTTTATGGGCGACTCAAACGGTCAGATAAGGTTATGGCAAAACATGAATGGATTTTCCTTCGATCCGGAAATGGATCTTATTGGCTTGCAGGATAGCCAGTACATCGGAAAGGTTTAAGCGACGGCTGATCCGGCCCCCGAAATGCCGGCCCGCCAGGCTGGCGGCGGGCAGGTCATAAACGACATCCGCATCGTACCATCGGGCGATCTGGCGCATAATAGGCTGGATGCCCAGGTCTTCGAACTGGAAGAAGCCGGTAGTCCAGGCGATGGCTTCGCTGGTATCGGCATTGGATATAAGGCGGATGGGGTTGGGTTCGTTAGCAGCTCCGGATGTTATCCGGGCCTGCATGCCGGGATGCAGCAGCGTGGAGGCGGGTCCTTTGTGGACGCGGATAGCGCCTTGTATAAGGGTGGTGCGGATTTCCGGCTCGTCCGCATAGGCCATGATATTGAACCCGGTCCCGAGCACTTCCACCTTCACGGCTTCCCTGTCGGTGGCTCCGGTTCTCATCGTGGAGCGGATAACCACCCGGAATGGCCGGGATATATCTTTCGCTACCTCAAAGTAAGCCTCTCCGGAGACGGATACCTCTCTTTGCTGCCCGGTAAAAGCCGTAGGATACGTAATGGAGGAAGCGGCATTCAGCCAGACCCTGGTGCCATCGGGCAGGGTCAATTGATATTGGCCGCCCCTTGCTGTGGTAAGCGTATTATAGGCGATTTCCGAAGAGACCGTGCTACCGATATTATAGGCCAGCCGGCCATTGGCATTGGCGACAATCGCAGCGCCTTCGGTAAGGACGGTATCCCGGGTAGCGCTGTCCAGCATGACCTGCCGGTCGCCGGATAAGGTAAGGATAGCGGCATCCCGGCCGGGAGCGATATCAGGGGATTTCGCTGCCACTGGTGCAGGGCCGATATCCTGTCGCCGGTGAGTGGTAAACCACCAGCCCGCAGCAGCCAAAAGGAGTAGGACCGCTGCCACACGGGCGATACGGGGCATACGAAGGATCCGGCGGAGCGGGCTGCGTTCGGATAGAGGAGCTTGCGGAACAGGTAGATCCGCCGTCTCTGCGGCCAGGGATTCTGTCAGGGCATCGGCTTCAGTAATTGGCGCCGTCTCTGTCATAGCGGTCACCAGGTAAGGCTGTAGCAATCCGGCCTCCAGGGAATGGAAGAAAACTTCCAATTCCTCTTCGGAGAGCAAATTGTCCGTGTAACGCTGGACGAGTTGGCGGTAAAATTCATTTTCTTCCATGACCATTGTATACTAAGACCGTAAAAAGATCCGGGAGGGTAGGTCGCCCTGAAAAAAAAGTTTGCACCCGGTCAGGAACCCTGTAAGATAAGGAGGAAAAGGCTGAGTGGAATACCTAAGTCTTTTTCGACGGAGGTCTTGAGGACTTTCATCGAATGGACCATATGGCTTTTAACGGCATTGCGGGAGATCCCCAGCCGGGCGGCAACTTCCTCATAGGACAGCTGTTGCTCGCGGCAAAGGCGGAACACTTCCCGGGACCGGGGCGGAAGACTGTCGATTATGCGGCGAAGGAACTCCTGGTATTCCCGGTTGAGCACTGTGTCTTCCGTAGGATTGCGCAGTGAGAGGGCATGGCGGGTTATTTCTCCCATGCCGCCCTGATCGCGGCTGGCGGCTTCGAGCGTGTTGAGGGTATGGTTACGGGCGACAATGAATAAGAAGGCGCGGAAAGATTGGAGTTCGGGAAGTTTTGTGCGCTGGAGCCAGATCTTCAGAAAGACTTCCTGGGAGAGGTCTTCAGCAAGCTGGGGAGATTTGACAAAACGAATGATATATTGGGTAAGGGGGGCCTGGTAGTGGCTGAACAACCCGGCAAAGGCATCCTCTTCCCCGGCAGCAAGCCGGGTTAGCAGGGTCTTTTCGTCATATGGAGAGAGTGCGGACAACTTTTATCTTTACCGGATGGTGGGGGATAAAAGTAGGGAAATTGTGTGAATCCGGTACCCGGATATTCATTTTGTGTGTGGTAACTCAAAATTAACCTTTGGGGTGGTTCTTCGAGACTGCCCTTTATTTTTTAAACCCTGACTTTAGTCGGACAACAATGATTTTTTTTAATAAAATATTATCTTTCTACATTTGTACACTGTCCACGCTTTCTGTTGACAATTCATACTTACTAACATTTGAAGCTAATATCAGGAAGCTTCATAGAGACTAATTAATTTTCAACAAGCCAAGGTTTGTATCTAAATGCTATTGCTCGTAAGAGCTATGAAAAAACTATTTAAATCATTATTGTATGGTAGATAAACAAGTAATAGAAGTAAAAGGAACAGCTATTACCATTATACAGGTCAATCATGCTGACTATATTTCATTGACAGACATGGTAAAAAGTTTTGAGGATGGTTTACCTCTGATCGAGAAATGGCTGCGTAATAAAAATACGGTTGAGTTTTTAGGAATTTGGGAGAAAATCAACAATCCTGATTTTAATTCCCCCGAATTCGGGGGAATTATGCTCGAAGCGGGGCTTAACCGTTTTACCCTATCTGTCAAGAAATGGATAGAAAAGACAAACGGCATAGGATTGATAGCTAAAACCGGCCGTTTTAATAGCGGAACTTATGCTCATAAAGACATAGCATTTGAGTTTGGGTCCTGGCTTAGTGCTGAGTTTAAACTATACCTCATAAAAGAATTCCAACGTTTAAAAGATGAAGAAAGCAATAGTAAGAGATCAGAATGGAATTTTCAACGCACCTTGTCCAAGATTAACTATCGAATCCATACCGATGCCATTAAAGAAACGCTGATTCCCCCTTCGGTCACAAAAGAACAAATTGCTACTATCTATGCCACTGAGGCCGATATGTTAAATGTCGCTTTGTTTGGTAAAACTGCCAAACAATGGAGAAAATATAATGCTGGAAAACAAGGGAACATCCGGGACGAGGCGACTTTGGAACAATTGGTAGTACTGTCCAACATGGAAAGCATTAATTCCCTTTTATTACGTCAAGGACTTTCACAAACGGAAAGACTGCAAAAACTTAATGAATCTGCCATTCACCAAATGAAATCACTTTTATCTAATACCAGTGTGAAAAAACTTTCACGATGAATGTTGTATGAATTTTTTAAAAACATGGGTTTTACCCGATCCATTCGGGCCTCCAAATAACCGAAATTTAGGCTCGAGCATGTTTAAGCGCCTGAAGAGCTTGTTTAGTGAAAGGCTTGCGGCTGCCATCCGGATAGACAAGAATTGTCTTACCATTTTCAGAGATCGCTACAGGCAGCTTATGACGAAAGGCTTTTCGTCTGGCAGAAGCACTTACTCCTTCAATAGCATTATTAAGACTTATATTTTTACTGCGGATCATGACTTAAAGTTAAATAATTTTTATCATATAGTTACTCCAAATTTTGTTTGGGTTAATTTGAAAAAGTGAAATGCGTGGATAAAGTGAGCGCAAAATCTTACGAACCGATCAACTCCAGGATCCGCTCATTCCGTATGATCATCATCCCCTGACGGTCTTCTGTAATGCCATCCTGCAGCTGGTAAGTGTATCGCGGGTGATTCCCGTCCATCACGGTAGGCATATAGACAAAATGAATATTATCGCTTCCCTTCAGGGCTTCCCCGACCTCGATGATATGGGTGCTAACGATAAACAGGCATTCCCTGTATTCGGCAAACGCCTCTGTAACCGCCAGCGTGCCATCATAAGCGTCTTTTACGTTGGTGCCCTTGAAGAGCTCGTCGAACATCAACAGGAGTCTCTTGCCGGTACTGGCAGCCTCCGCAGCTTGTTTTACCCTTACCACTTCCGCATAAAAATGGCTGTAGCCAAGTCCGATATTATCAGCTACATTGATAGAGGAATAAAGTCCCTCCCGGACAGAGAACTCCATGTGGGTGGCGGCTATGGGAAAACCCATATGCGCCAGGTACATAGCTATGCCCACCGATTTCATCAGGGTGGATTTTCCGGCCATATTCGCCCCTGTCAGGAAAAGTACATTGCTGTCCTCGTTCATCGACAGGGTATTGCCCACGGCACGCTCTATACAAGGATGGCAAAGCCCGGTGGCTGACAGGATATTTTTCTCCGGCGGAAAGGCGGTGGCATAGGTAAAACTTTTGGAACGGGCCACGTCGCTTATCGCGATGTTCACATCCAGCTCGTAGATGAATGACAGGATGTCTTCCATCTCTTTGAAGAGCCTTCTTTTTAATAAATGATCATAAAAAGCCAGGGCCTTTACCGGCAACGCCTGGTAGATATCTATATTCCGCAATTTTTCCAGCTGCCGGTCGGATAATATTCCCTTTATAGACTGCAACCTGTCGGTATAAGCGTCCGGCGCGAAAGGGATTGTTTCCAGGAAAGCATGACACCGGTTCAGCGTAACGATCGTAGCCTGCAATCCCTGGACAAGTTTCTTGTACCGTTCGTCCCGGGTTAAAGCAGAAAGTCCTTTTTTAACCAGGGTACCTGCCAGGGTCAGCAGGGCATTTTTCCCTGTACCCGTATCCAGGTATTCCCGCATTAAGCTCAGCTGCTGCAAATCGAAGGGGAAGTCCAGGTTGGCCTGCTGGAAAAATTTAAAAATGTGGCTGCGCCTGTTGATGCCGGCCGCATCTTCCAGGGGATAACGGAACATGTCGTCCAGCAACCGCTCTCCCCCCCTTGTCCTTACCTGGTTGAAGAGGTTGTATACCGATCCCTGCCGGAACTTGCCCAGCAGGTTCAGCTCTTCCATTGTCTGCTTGTCTATACTAAAGCTCATGTTGTCTGTATATGATTGTTGCTACTATTTACTATCATTCCTTTCGTCGGTTATGCCCGTCTTCCGGTCATTACCGGGGTCTATGTTCGTTTTCCAATCCTTATCTGCGCTTGCGCCCATTTTTCAGCGTCTCCAATATCCCTTCGTTCCGAATGATGATCATGCCGTGGCGGTCTCCTGTAATGCCCTGCTCCAGGGTATAGGTATATTCCGGCGTATGCCCATTCATCCGGGTAGGCAGATATTGGAACCCGATCTCAGGCCGTTGTCGCAATTCCTCTCCCGCCTCGACGATGTGCGAGGAAATGATGAACAGGCTATTCTTCTTGCCCGCAAAGGCATTGGTGATGGCGACGGTAGCCTCATGTGCATCTTTTACATTGGTGCCGCGGAACAGTTCGTCAAAGATGATGAACAGTGATTTTCCGGAATTCAATTCCGTGGCTACCTTTTTCACCCGCAGCACCTCTGCATAAAAATGGCTGGCGCCGATACCCAGGTTATCCGGCAGGTTGATCGTCGTATAGATACCATCCATGACAGAGAATTCCATGGATTTGGCGGCTACAGGAAAACCCATGTGCGCCACATACATAGCCGTGCTCAGCGAGCGTAAAAAAGTACTTTTTCCCGCCATGTTGGCCCCTGTCAGGAAGATAAGGTTGAGGCCGGCGTTCATAGCGATCGTATTACCAATCGGATTCTTCAGCCCGGGATGATAGACTCCCTCCAGCTTCAGCGTACATTGTCCTTTGTCCAGTGCGGTAGGGAAAACGAGTTTCCGGTCGTTGGCCACTTTTGCCACGGACAAATAAACATCCAGGTAATAGATATACCCTAACAGCCGTTCTATTTTAGTACGTTCGCGGGCCCTGAAAAGGATATCATAGGCGGCAACGGCGGCATAGGGCAGCTTTCCTTTCCCTTTTTCCTTAAGCGCCGGTTCGAATGCGGGATCTTCCAGTAATAATAACATACCTTCCCGTTCCTGCGCATAGGCGGCTAAGCCGGCGATCTCCTTTGATTCTATAAATTTCTTTACGCCCTGAATAAGCTCGATGACGGCCGTTACGCCATTAAAGATCTCTTTTTCGCTCAGCGCAGGTTGGTGGGTAGCATTTTTCGGATGTTCGCCGGCGTGCAGTAAATACTTTTCCGCCATGTCGAACAGGGCGGCGTTGAACGGGAAGGCCGTGCTCAGCCGGGCAAAATGTTCAATAATGCCGATGCGCCTGTTGATCTGTTCCTTGTCTGACAAGGGGCTGGTGAACATCTCCCGCAGGACCACCTCTCCTCCCCGGGTAAACGTATGATTGTACAGGTCGTAGATGCCGCTGCTGTCGCCTTTGCCGAATATTCGTAAATCTTCTATCGTTTGCCCGTCTGTATGTAGGATCATTTTTATTTTCTTTTACGGCGGATCAATAATACGGTTCCAAGAAGTAACACCAGGCCCGGCAGCACCCATATGTATGCTATTTTCAGCGCGTTGGCACCGGCAGGACTGATCCTTAATTTAGCATCCTTTGGCTTGGGACGGGGGGTGTAGATAGGAAAAGTTCCATAATCCATCCAGCTATAGAATGCCCGGCTAAGAAAGTCCCCACCCTGCCGGAGATTGCTCATGAAATCCGCATCCCCGCCAATCACAATCCGTTGTTGCCGGCCATTGATCTGCCGGGTCAATCCAAGGACGGTAGGGAAGGAATCTTTTTTAAGATCTCCCTCCTGCGGGCTAAAGACCGGAGCGGCGGAGTCCGTTACCAATGTACCCGCCTTCAGCCAATCCTTGTTGGCAATGGTCGTCAGCAATGTGGTTATCGTAAAAGCGCCCGTATCGGTATAAGATAAACTGGTCGCTCCCGGCAAGAGCATTTTCACCGTGTCGTCGCTCTCCTCCTTCAGCGTCCTGAGCATTTCTTCCTGGGCAAGCCCGGTGGCCGCCGGAGTAATATAAGGCCGCACCATATGCGGCATCTCGTCTTTGCTAAGCTCTATCAGGGTGCCATCCATCAGCTGAACCCCCAGCTGCCGGAGTAAAGGATTGAGCATTTTCTGTTTGCCCGGTTCGCCCAGGATCAGCATATTGCCGCCTTTTTCAATATACCGGTGTACCCGGTCCAGGGTAGCTGCGCTCAGCTCTGTTTTAGGATCGGCGAGCACCAGCGCATCGATATCCGAAGGGATGTCCCGGGTAGCCACCGAAAGCGTATCCGAATCAAAGCCCAGGTTGATCAACGAACCACGGGATAGTTTTTCAATAGAATGAAGGCTGAATTCCCGCTCTCCCTTCTTGTAAATATTCCGCTCCAGGTCCCCGGTCATAAATACGGCCTTTGGCAGCTTAGCCTGTAACAACCGCTTGAAAGCCGCGGCAATATGCATTTCCTGCGGCCAGAAGATGCCATCATCATAGGTCCTGAGAAAAGTGGTCCTTCCTTTATACTTTAGCTGCATCACCAGCCGGTAATTTTCCGATTCCGGGTCGATCATTTTATGGATCGCTTCCGGCCCTATGAAACGGGACATATCCGCATCGTAACCCTCGGCCATTTGTTCGGCGATCTGTTTCAAGCTCTTCCCGGGAAAAGACTTGAATAAAGAGCTATCGTTCGTATCATAATAATAGACATAGTTAAATTTAATCTCCGGTTTGAACCGCGTATAGGACTCCCAGAGGGTCGACAGATAGGTATTGCGGGCTTCCGGAAGCCCCTGCTGCAGACCGCGCCCTAACAGGTTGCAGTAAAGGGTCACTTCCAGCGGATCATCTCCCAGCTCTTTGACGATCTTTTGCGTATTCTCATGGAGCGTATTGACCTTCCCGGCCGTCGTATCCCAATAACCGGTGAGCACAGGACGCGAGGAGACATAACCGATCAGCAGGGCGGACACCACCACTGCCAGGTACTTCCCGGCCTTCACGAACCAGGGCCTGGACTCCCGGGCCCCTTTCAGCCGGATCAGCGTAAATCCCAGGAACATATACACGATCACGACAAAGTAGATCACGTCTTTGGTAACGATCAGTCCTTTCAACATTTTTTCGGTTCGTCCTGAGAGGGAAAGGAAATAGGTGAGGTCTCTTACAAAATCATATTTCTGCCATAAGCCGCCGATGCGGGAGAGGACAAAAATGAGCAGGAAACTGCCCAGCGCGGAGACGACCTGGTAGGTAGTGAGGCTGGACATATAAAGCCCGATCGCCGTGTATGCGCATACCAGCAAATAAAACCCCAAAGCCGCAGCCAGCAGCATGCCATAGTCAGCCGACCGGATATTCACCAGGCCGGACACCATAAAAATACCCACGATCAGGAGTAACAGCAAGTTATATACCATGACCGCCAGGTATTTCCCCAAAACGATCTCCCGCGTTCTGACCGGAGAGGAATACAATAATTTGATGGTGCCGTTATTCGTTTCCCGGCTGATCAATCCCATGGTGAGCAAGGGGACGAATAAAAATAAATTTTGCAGGACGTTCGCGAAAATACCATTGGAGTTCAAAAAAATAGCGGTGGTCAATGAAGCGCCAAAATCCTTGAATTTCGGATTATTCGTGATCATTATATCCTGCCATTTGGCTATCGGCGCCAATCCATAGGTATAAAAGACCGCGCACTGCACCAGGAATGCGATCGTTAAAAACCAGGCCACCGGCGAATAAAAAAGGTTGCGAAGCTCTGTTTTGGCAATTTTGAATATCATCTTGAGTAAGTAAGTTTATCGAAGCGTTTGAGTAGATAATTGTTTGAAGATGTCGTCGAGCAGGCCTTTTTCCAGGTTGATCTCCTTTAGCCTCCACCCATGCTGCATACTGGCTGCCACTATTCTTTCCGTGATCCCGTCATCGCCGTCAAAATAGATGCGGACCTGCCGGTCACTCAAAAATGCCGCCCTGGTAACGCCTGGTATTTTGAGCAGCTCCGTGACCGGGGGCGGGTTTTCCATCCGCACCAGGATACTCTGCGGCTGGGCATAATTGTTAAAGGCGTCCATGGTATCGGAGAAGATGATCCGTCCCCCTTCCATCATGATCACGTCCCTGCAGAGCAAGTGTATCTCGGATAAAATATGAGAGGATAAGAGTACCGTATGATCGATGGCGATCTCTTTGATCAGCTTTCTGGCTTCTATCAGCTGGTTGGGATCCAGTCCGTTGGTGGGTTCGTCCATGACCACCAGCCTGGGCTTATGGATAATGGCCTGTGCGATCCCCACCCGCTGGCGGTAGCCGCCGGACAGATTGTGGATCAGCCGGGTGCTGAAATGCGTGATGCCGCAACGTTCCTTCGCTTCCTCTACAGCGGCCGGGATCTTATGTTTCTCCATTCTCCGCAGCTGCGCAGCGTAGGAGAGGTATTCATCTACGGTAAGGTCGGTATACAACGGCGGGTTCTGCGGTAAAAAGCCGATCTCTTTTTTGGCGGCCTCCGGTTCTTCCCGGGTGTCCATACCATTGATATAAACATGGCCTTCTGTCTGGTTCAATACCCCGCAGAGGATGTTCATGGTAGTAGACTTACCTGCGCCATTGGATCCCAGCAGTCCCACTACGCCGGTCTGGCCTATTTCAAGATTAACATCCCGTATAGCCCAGGAGCTGCTGTACTTGTGGGAAAGTCGTTCGATTTTCAGAATAGTGCTCATAATAAGTTTATCATTAATAATTATTGGCTAAAAAGACGATTTGTGTCGACCCGGTCGTCCCTGCGGCCGGCAAGCCGGCGAGGATCAGCGTGAAGTTGCGGTAGCGCCATAAGTTGTTCGCGGTATTGTTCCCGGCGTCGTTGTTCACACCGTCGAACGTATAACTGCCCAGCAGGATGCCGGCAGCATCCCTGAATTCGAACACATAACTGCCGGTGGCGGAAGTGGCCGGATAAGTTTTGAAGGCAGTGATGCTTTTATACGGAAGACTGGCCGTTTCGGACCCGTTGGCTTGTCCCTGGATATTCACGCTCACGGGACCGCTGCCGGGGGAAAGGTTGACCAGCCGTATGCCGAAGCTGCTGTCCTGCGGGGGATGAACCGGAAGGATATCCGTCGTGAACAAAGTATCCGGTGCACTCGTAGTACCTGTTAAAAATAACGTGTGTACGCTACCAATAAGAAGATCGATTCTCAGATCAAAGAGGGGCGTGCTTTTTTCAAGTGTGTCGGGATATTGGTACAGCTTCAGCGGCTGCGTGCCGCTATAGGAGCTGGTCTCATAGTAGGGTGAATAACTGCCGTATTGGACCTGCATGGCACTGTAATACCATTCAATGGAGTAAGTGTCGCTGAAGTTGGTGGCCAAGATATTACTGCCTGCCACCGCGTTGATGAGGGTGAGCGAGGCCGTGCCGGATCCCGTGCTGCTTTTTTTACAGGCAAAAAGTACCGGCAACAGCAGGAAGACCCGTGACATCCGGAGGAGTCCGTGTTTCATGTTATGATTATTAAAAGTTATAAATAGTGTACTCCGGGATAGTCTAATGATAACCCGGGTTCTGGACCAGGTTATGGTCCGCTAAGATCTCCGAAACCGGGATCGGGTATAACAATTGGTAATCGCCCTCCCAGGGTTGTTTTACCGGAATAACAGACAACACGTTATGCGCCTGTCCTGTCCTTTTCAGATCCAGCCAGCGGTGGCCCCATTCGGCGAAGAGCTCTGTCTGCCGTTCATGCGCCACGGCAGCAATCACCTGGTCGTGGAGCAGAGAAAACGGCAGATCGGGTAAGCCTGCCCGGTGGCGGAGCACGTTCAGATCCGTGATGGCAGCGGCGTCCCCTCCGGCCGCCCCATTTGCTTCCGCTTCGGCTTTTATCAGGTACTGTTCCGCCAGGCGGAGCACCATATAATATTCCGTGGCTGTGCCGCCTACCGAATAGTCAGCTGTTCCTGTCTTATACTTATAGGGGAAATAGTAGAGGCCGGTGGAATTATTATCGGTGCTGTCGACCCATTTCGATCTGCGCTGATCACCGGTCTCGAAGGCATCCAGCAGCTGGCTGGAAAGATAAAAAGATACCAGTCCCGTCGAAAGGGGATTGGGAAGCATCGCGATGCCCTCCGGAGTGGCATTCCCTACATTGGCCACCGAAGTGTTCTGCTGCAATTGCCAGATGGCTTCGGTGCTGTTCTTCCAAAAAACTTCTTTCAGGTCGCTTACCAGGTTATATTGGGTGGTATACCCGATGACTGCGGCTGCCTGGGTGGCCGCGCCGGTATAATCGCCGGTAAATAAAAGGACCCGGGCCAGCAGGGCGGTCGCGGCCCATTTGTTGGGCCGGATCCTTTCGCCCGCTGCTACCGAATAATCGGCCGGCAATACCGATTGAGCGTCCTTAAGATCGTTAATGATCTGCTGGTAGACCTTCACCTGTGGTGTCCTGGCCATCGTAGTGGTCTGGTTGAAGTCGATCGTGAGCGCGAGCGGTACGTCTCCGAATAAATTGGTGAGATAAAAATAACTAAAGGCCCGGATGAATTTGGCTTCTCCCGTTAATTCTTTCCGCACGCTATCGCGCAGGGAGGCAGAAGTGGAAGCCGCGATACCTTCTATCACCGCATTAGCTCCATAGATCGCTGTATAGGCCGTGGTCCATATGGTATTGGAAGACAAGCTAGTGGTCAGCAGGTGGTTGCTGTTATATAACTGGTATTCACCCGTGGCCTGATAAAACATCAATTCGTCTGAAGACAATCCGCCGAGCAAGGTCGTAAGGCCATCGCTAAAGTTGGCATAGATACTATTGTTGATACCGGTGTTGCCATTGATCAGCTGCGTATAGATCCCCGCCAGCGCTGAATTGGCCTGTTGTTCGGTAGCGAATACCCCGGCCGTCGTCTGGCTGTTGACAGGTTCCGGAACAGACACGAGCTTTCTGCAGGAGACTCCTGACAGTGTGAAAACGATTAAAATAAAGAGATAACTATTGACTCGCATGGTTGACGCTTTAGAAGTTGAACGATATCCCGCCGGTGAAGATCTTCGCGGGAGGCATGGCTCCAAAACTCTGTATTTCCGGATCGATGCCTTTATATCCCGTGATCACAAAAATATTCTGTGCATTGATGAACAGGCTGCATCGCTGCATGCCGGCTTTATTTGCCAAACCGGCCGGGAGATTATACGAAAAAGACAGTGTGGACAGCCGGATATAAGAGGCATCCGTATAGGCCCGGTCCGATGTCTGAAAATTGTAATCGCTGGTTGTGCCCTGGGTCGTAAAACGAGCGTAACAGGCTTTATCTCCCGGCTGCTGCCAGCGGTCTTTGAAGATATCGACGGAGAGGTTGCCAAATCCGCCCGGCACGACGCCTGTGTAATAGGCGTTCTGGGCCTTTTGTTTTTTAAAGCTAAAGAAGAAACTCAGTGCAAACTCCTTATAGTTGAATTGGTTGCCGAATCCGCCGAAAAATTTAGGGTCGAGATTGATGGCTACGGAACGATCGTCATCCTGTGTTCCCGGAATAACGGAGTTGTCGGACATAATGCTGCCATCATGATTGGCATCCGCGAACCCGTATTGTCCTGTTTGCGGATCTATGCCCGTGTAATGTAAGAGATATCGGTTGTTAATGGGCTGACCGACCTTATAGGTAGTTGCATAGGGAGAATTCCCGATATTGGGATAAGCCAGCAGGGTGTTCCTGTTGAAAGAAAGATTGGCCTTGACGGACCAGGAGAAGTTCTTGACCTGGAGCAATTTCGCATCCAGCAGGAACTCCCATCCGTCGTTCTGTATGGTAGCCGGCCAGTTCGCCGTCACGCTCGGAAATCCGGAAAAAACAGGCGTAGGATACTGCAGCAGCTGGTTATTACAGCGATTGCGATAATAGGCGGCCTCTACATTGATCCGGTTGTCTTTGAGGAAACCCAGGTCCAGGGCGAGCTCTCCTTTCTTATTTACCTGCCAGTGATAATCCTGGTTGACGGCATGTTCGTTCACCAGGGGGGATATACCGCCATAAGTATAAAGCGGTGTATAATTTCCTAATTCGCTATTAGCCCATTGGGAAAGATATTGGTACTCGCCCACCGCATCGCTGCCCGTGAGACCATAACTGCCCCTGAGCTTGACGAAGCTGAAGACTGCCGGCAGGGCCCGTCTCAGCCATTTCTCTTCCGTGGCTATCCAGGCGAAACCCGCGGAGCCGAAATTGCCGAACTGTCTTCCGGGCCCGAAACGGGAAGATCCGTCCCTGCGGACATTCAGGTTCAGGATATATTTATTCGCCCAATCATAATTGATCCGGCCGAAGACGGCGGCATATTTGTATTGTGCATACTGTTCGTTCGCGATGATCATCGAGGCTCCTGAGATGGTCCGGATGAACGCATCATTGGTATAACCGAGACCATATTGCAGGGCGCCGTCGGTCATGGAGGCTTGTGTGCTGGCGCCTGCCAGTACATTCAGCTTGCCTTCTCCGATAAAGAGGGTATAGTCGATCTGCGGCTCGATGATCCAGTTGGAGATCTTATTGGTCCCGAAAAAAGCCGTTCCTGCGGGGCTGGATATCGGATCCTGGGAGGTAATGGGAGACAGCAGACTCTGACCGAGATCCGTATTATTATAACCCATACTGGCTGCAAGCGTCAGCCCTTTTACCAGTTCGTAGTTAAGGGACAGGTTGCTGGTGAGAAAATTAGTCTTCGTCGTATAGGGCGATAAAAGAGGTGCAAAAGGATATTGATATCCGATACCAGCGGCATCCCAGGGGGCGTAGTTCAGCCCTCCGGTTTTATTATAGATCGGGGGAGCATCCGGGGGTAAGGTGGCCGCGCTGGGTGTGCTGATGGTATTGACGCCTGCATAAGAATAATTGGCAGTCAGGGAGACCGACAATTTCTGATTCAACGTATGGTGGGTGAGATTAAAGGATAATGTCGCCCTTTGATTGGCCCCGCTTTGGGTGAGGATCTCCGTCTGACGGCGATAGTCGGCGCCGATACGGAATACGGTACGGCCATCTCCTCCTGTCAGGCCTGCCTGCACATCGGTAACCCTGCCCGTACCTCCCCATAAGGACTTCTGCCAGTCCTCATTCCGCGTCGTGTCCCATAATAACAGGTCGGGAGCGTTAGCGATAGTAGGGGTAATGCCGTCATTCCTGAAGGCCTCCCGCCGCATCTGTAAATATTGCGTGGTATTGAGCATGTTCCAATGGCGGGTCACCTTGCTGATACCCTGGGTGGCATTCAGGCTGAACCCGGATTTGCCGGCCTTTCCCTTTTTGGTGGTAATGAGGATCACCCCGTTGGCGCCGCGCGAACCGTAAATGGCCGTGGCATCGGCATCTTTCAACACTTCCATGCTCTCAATGTCCGCGGGGTTAAGGCTAAAGAAAGGGCTCTGGCCCCCGGTCACCGCCGGCAGGCCGTTCTGAACAAAACCGGTCGATCCGTATTGATAGTTGGAATTACCGCCTGTTTCCAATACGGTGAGCGGGACGCCATCGATGATGTACAAGGGATCCGAGGTGAAGCTGGCGTTGATTGTGCTTCGCCCTCTTATTTCCACTTTCGCGGTGCCGCTGGCATATCCCGAGTTCGGGGTGATTACCAGGCCGGCGACCCTTCCCTGCAATGCCAGCAAGGGGTTCATCACCGGCTGTTTTTCTATTTCTTCGGCGGTCACTTTGGCTATATTACCCGTAGCCAGCCGCCGGCTGGTCATTCCATAGGCCTGAACGACGCTCTTATCCAGTTCGCTAACCGCGGCAGTCAAACCGACCATCAGGTAGCCGCCATCCCTGACCTCCAGCTGACGGGTATTGTAGCCGATATAACTAACGACCACCATACTGTTCAACGGCAGCTCCGGCAGTTCAAATTCTCCTTTTGTATTGGTGATCGCTCCTTTACTTTTTCCTTTTACCGATACGGTAGCTCCGGATAAGAACTGACCGGTTTCATTAAAAACCAATCCTTTTACATGGATCCCCGGGATTGGGGGAAGATGAGCCGTATCCTCCGGGATTGCAGGCGCCCGGGCAGTCTTTGGCTTAACGACGATCACCCTGTCCCGGATAATATATTCCAGCGGCTGGTCACGGGAGCAGAGTTCCAGCACCTCCGCGAGGCTGGCATTTTTTACGCTGATATCAATCTTCCGGGTGTCCTGCAGGGTCTCGTCATTATAGAGAAACTGGTACCCTGTCTGCTGATAGATCGAGCGGAAGATCTTTTCCAGGGAAGCCCCCTTTTCGGATAACGTGATCAGCTGTCCGTAACTACGGGCCTGCACCTGGAGACAGGCAGCGAGGATGAAAACAGCCATAAGCTTCATTATGCAGAAAGTTTTGGTTAGCCGGTCGCCCGGCCGTCTGAAAAGAGCCTTAAAATGCATACCTTTGTTTTGTCTTGGTTAATTAATAAGCAGTCTGCAACGATTGTATAACTATTGGGTTAACCAGGACAATTTTCCGCACCGGGGTCCAGCCGGGGCGGTTTTTTGTTTCAGGTCACCCTGTGGTCGAACTGATTTTTATGATCGGATTATTTTCTCTTCAAACCATTTCCCTCGTATCCCATTCCTCAATGACCGTCTCACCATTTCTCCGCTGGTCCTGCATCAGGCAATGACCGTCACCTTTGACCCTTCCACCAGGAATTTCACTTTTTCGGTCGATTCCAGCATGGCCAATACCTGGGAGAGACTGTTATTCCGGCTGATGATGCCGCTGAAATGCTTTCCCGTGACATCTCCCTGGTAGACAATTTCCACATTGTACCACCGGCTCAGCTGCCGCATGATGGATCTTATATCGTCCCTGGAAAAAATAAACAGATTGTTCTTCCAGGCTACTACCCTTTCCATATCGGCGTCCTGAGAAATGCTGATCTCTCCTTTCCGGCTCATTGCTGCCTGCTCTCCCGGCTTCAGCAGCGCCGTCCGGATCCGGATGCTTCCTTCCAGCAGGGTTGTCTTTATATAAGTCTCTTCCGCATATGCATTGACATTAAAACTCGTTCCTAATACCTCTATTTCGTTTTTCTTTTCACCGGATCCCTGATTGTCCTTTTCTCCGCTTCGGCGATCGTCTCTTTCCCCAGTTCCCTGATCGTCCGAAGAGCGGGAAACGATCTCTACCTTAAACGGTTTCCCCGCATCTTTCACCACTTCAAAATAAGCTTCGCCGGTGATGACCACCTTCCTGTCCTTACCCGTAAATACCGTGGGATACGAGATGGAAGAAGCCGCATTGAGCCAGACTTTGGAACCATCCGGCAATACCAGCTGATATTGATTGCCCTGATGGGTGGTCAGGGTATTGTACACGGCGCTGACGGATCTTTCCTGTAATGAATTATAGGCCAGCAGGCCATTGCGGTTCACAATCTCGGAATTACCCTGCCTGCTGATCGTTCCACTGGCAGTACTGTCCAGGACGATCTGGCGACCGCCAGCCAGGGTGAGAACGGCGGCATTCTTTCCGGGGGCGACATCGTTCCTTATCCGCTGTTCCCGGGAGAGCCCCTGCTGCCTGGAAGCCGTATTATAAAAGAAAAAATAAGCGCCGCCCAGCAGGACCAGCAGGATCGCCGCCGCAGCCCACCATCCTTTATTACTGCCTGCAAAAAGACGGATCGGAGACTTTTGCAGGGCAGGCACGACTCCTGTTCCCAGGATTCTATCAAGCGCCTCTTTGCGGGACGCAGCGTCAGAAAGACCATGGAAAGCGGCATTATTCCACACTTCACCTGCCAGGCCCATCCACAGCTCCTTATTCTCCGGTTGCTGCAGGCTGGTCCATAGTTGCTGAAACTCCTCTGCGGAAAGTTCTTCCACCAGGTATTTCTCTAATAATATCTTTATAGCTTCTTCGGTCATAATGATTCGATTGGATAGGCCTTCCTGTTAAAGACAGCTAATTAAAGCGGCAGGAAGTGCCGGGGTTAAAATTTATTTTTTTAATCGAAGAGGAACCGGAATAACAAAACGAAGATAGCCGCATGCTCCTGGAGATATTTCCGTAAAAAGGCAATGGCCCGAACGATGTAGTCTTTAACGGAAGCCTTTGTCACGCCTAGTTGCACCGCAATCTCTTCGTGGCTCAATCCCTGCTCCCGGCTAAGACGGAAAGCCTTCTGCTGCTGGGGCGGCAGCTGACGGACGCCTGCTTCCAGGACCTCCAGCAGCTCCCGGGCGCCTGCCGGGAAAGCCGGTTCAGCGGTCGCGCCGGTCAGCCGGTATTTCACATAACTCCGGTACGCGTCTTCCAGCTTCAGGCGGCTCATTTTATTATAGATCAGGTTGCGGGAAGCAACGAACAAAAAACTTTCCAGGTTTTGGATGCTGGCTGCCTCCGGATGGTTCTGCCACAATTTCAGAAAAACTTCCTGGGCGATGTCCTGGGCAAGCTCAGCGGATTTGGAAAGGATGAGCGAAGTGGAGTATACTTTATCCCAGTAACGTTCAAACAGCAGGGTGAAGGCCAACCGCTCTCCCGAGGAGAGCATACGGAGTAAGTATTCATCAGAGTAAGTTGAATCAATCAAAGGAGCCTTTTATGTTTAACCGTTAACTTCACCAACAATATTACTAAAAAACGGCTATATGAAGCAATTTCCCGGCAGGCGGCTAACAATGACCAGAAGAATTACTCCTATATTATGGGGCGCTATTTTTTTCGCGCCTGGCAACAGGGCTTACGCTCAGCTAATGAGTAAACGAGTAGCGGACAGCCTGTTCAACGCACAGCCGTCCTTTACCATTTATAAAGACAATTATTTCATTACCGGCACTACTCTCAGCCAAAAACCCGATAAATATAACTCCGACATCAAATACCAGATCAGCTTCCAGCAATTGCTGACGAAGACCGTTCTGCCCTTTCATACCTATCTGTTCCTTACCTATAGCCAGCTGGCCTTCTGGGACGTATACCGGTCCTCCAAGCCCTTCGCTGAAATAAATTTCAACCCGACCCTCGGCCTGGCCAAACGGCTCTACAGGAATGACAAGCTGATAGGCGTCGCTACTATGATGCTGGAACATGAGTCGAACGGACGGGACAGTATTTATTCAAGAAGCTGGAACAGGCTGTCTTTTACCTTCCAGGGACCCGTTTTTAATAAGGCCATCCTTTCCGTGAAAGGATGGATCCCATTTGCCTATAAGGATGACAACCCGGACCTTTTACAATATGAGGGCTATGGAGAGGCTTCCCTGCTTTACAGCTTTATCCCTAAAAAATTCCTCATGGACGTCACCTTCAGAAAAGGGTCGGCATGGGACTGGAGAGGATCCGCGCAGACACAGATCTATTACCGGCTCTTTAAGAACGATAACGAATACCTGATGCTCCAATGGTTTCAGGGGTATGGAGAAAGCCTGATCAGCTACCAAAAAAAGGTCAGCATGTTACGGATCGGCGTCATCATCAAGCCGAATTACTCATCCCTGTTCTGAACGTAACCAGGATTATCCATTCCGCTCATACACGACCTGGCCCTTTATGATCGTGGTCTGTATTTGAATGTCCTCATCGAAGATCACCACATCTGCATCCTTTCCGGGAAGTAAAGATCCTTTTTCCCGGTCTATCTTCATGATACGTGCAGGCACTCCGGTCATCATCCGGATGACGTCCACCAGGGGAAGCCCGGCCAGCTTTATCATATTGCGCACCAGCCTGTCGGCAGTGGCTACACTGCCGGCAAAGGCGCTCCGGTCCGGCAATTTAGCCACGCCATCCTCCACGATGACCCTTAGCCCGCTCTTTAACGGTCCTAAAATGCTTTCCCCGGGAGGCATCCCGGCGGCACGCATGGCATCCGTGATCAATGCGATCCGGTCAGGGCCTTTTATCTTACAGATCAGCCGGAGCAGCGGCGCCGGCAGATGAATGCCGTCTGCTATGATCTCTACATCTATCCTGTACTCCTTTTCATCAGGAGGACGTATATACCGGGGGTCCTGCGCACCTCGCTGTTCCATGGAAAAATAAGGTCCTTCCAGGTGCAAACCCATGAGCTGCGCACCCCGCTCATTTTTCACCAGCGCCAGCCGGTAGATATCGAGGGTATGTAACAAGTCTTCTTTCTCCGACGTCAGCGTTGTAGGGAAAAGGGCCGTCGTCCCAAAACGGGCATGGGTCTCCGCTATCTTTAGAAAAGCGTCTACCGTCCCATCCATGAAATCACTCCCTCCCCCCCCGTGAACATGCAGGTCTATAAAACCCGGGGCAATATAATTCCCGCCCGCATCGATGATCGTTATATCCCGCGCAGGGTGGCCTCCGGTTCGTGCGTCCTCTGTTTCTACCCGGGTAATGATTCCCCCGGAAATAAATAAACTTCCGTTTTCGATGATCCGGTGCGGGGTAACGATACGGCCGTTGATGATAGAGATGTCCTTCATACAGTTCTTAATACAGACGGACTTTTTTTAATACGCCATCCTTTGAAAGCATAGTATACCAGGTAAAGATAACAGGGGAACAACACCCAATAAGCCATTCTCACGGAATAGGCGTCGGCGATCCGGCCATAGATAAGCGGTAGAATGGCATTACCGCAAAGGCCCATCACCATAATAGATGCGCCGAGCTTCGTATACCGTCCCAGTCCGTCAAGGGCCAGGGGCCATATGCCGGCCCAGACCAATGAATTGGCCAATCCCAGTAATACGACAAACCAGATCGAACACTCCGCCGTGTGCCCCAGAATGGTCACTTCCCCTTTTGCATATATGATGAGCAAGGTCAGCAGAGTGCCCAGCAATGTACATATTTGCAAGGCCCGCAGCTGGCTGATCCACCTGGGTATCGCCACAATGCCCGCCAGGTAACCGCAGATAGTGGCCATTAACGTATAGGAAGGGAACGCCTTCGCCTGCAGCAGCCCTATCCCCATGGAATTAGCATACCCGATAATCGTATCCACTGCGATCACCTGGGTACCGACATGCAGAAAAATGGCAATGGCTCCCAGGATCAGGTGAGGAAAATGAAAAATGCTGGTCTTATGAGCATTGGCCGTTGCCAGGGTCTCATTTTCTTCCTCTGTATTGATCTCTGGAAGAGGCGAATACCGGACGATAAGCCCTAAGATGGCCAGGACCGTGCCCACCACGGCATAAGGCGTCACCACCCGGTGGATCAGCGCATCGAGCACGTTCTTTTTTTCGGAGGCGCCCATCCCGGAAAGGCGGGCAAATAATTCCGTGTCATTGGGCCGTAAAATAACGGCCGCGAGCACCAGCGGCGCTATTATTCCCGCTCCTTTATTACAGATGCCCATTATACTGATCCGCTGCGCCGCCCTTGCCTGGCTGCCCAATATGGTGATATAGGGATTGGCCGCCGTCTGCAGGATAGCGAGTCCCATGCCAATAGTAAACAGCCCGGCCAAAAAGACCTCATAGGTCCTGGTCCAGGCCGCCGGGATGAAAATAAAGGCGCCCAGGGACATCACCCAGAATCCTGTCATGATACCTTTCTTAAATCCAATCCTTTTTAGCAGGTACGAAGAGGGTACCGACATTACCAGGTAGGCGATGTAAAAAGAGAACGTCACCAGGTAAGATTGAAAATGGTTCAGCTCACAGGCGATCCTGAAATACGGGATCAGGATGGCATTCACCCAGGAAACAAACCCGAAAATAAAAAACAACATCCCGATGATAACCAAAGAAACGGTTATCTCCCTTTTACTCAATGAGCCAATGTCTACCGGTGTCATTTTTTTTGCCATAAGGAGGCGGATTGTTCATCCAGGAAAAAAAAGCAGGAGCCATGATCCTGCAAGATACTGGCCGGATAAAGATTGCTCACCGGGTTTTCAAGCGCATCCCTCACCGCCGCTGCTTTCCGAAGGTCCGGCGCAGAGCAGATGATATGTTTAGACAACATGATCTGTTTCACCGACATGCTGATCGCCTGCTTCGGGACAAGCGCCAGATCGGCAAACCAGCCTTCGTTCATCTGCTGCCGGCGGCAGGATTCATCCAGGTTGGCTATAAGATACGGTTTATCCGTCTCAAAATCGGCAGGGGGATCGTTAAAAGCCAGATGCCCGTTCTCTCCGATGCCTACAAAAGCCACATCGATCGGATATTTCAAGATGAGTCCATCCAGACGCCGGCATTCTTCTTCCGGGTCAACCTCTCCGTCTATGAGGTACACGGCCTTCAGCGGGGGTACCTTATCCAGAAAACGTTCTTTCAGGTATTTACGAAAGCTTGCCGGATGCGCCTCCGGAAGGCCGATATATTCATCCAGGTGGAACATGACCACCTTGCCCCAATCGATGCCCGGCTCGGCGATCAATTGCGCGATCGTCTCAAACTGGCTGGCGCCGGTAGCCAAAATAACATTCGCGCTGCCTTTACTGCTTATCGCTTCGCTGATCTTTGCAGCAGCTTCTTTCCCCGCAGCGATTCCCAATGCCCGGGGGTTTTCCTTAATGATAACTTTCATCCAACGAAAATTTAATGAAGGTCTCAGCAGACCTTGTTGTTATAAAAACAGGTTTATTTAACAGGTGTCAGATTCCCATGATCGATCGACAGGTCTACCGGCCGGTTGTTCTGCCAGGCTCCCCGGGTAAAATCGGGAACATCGATCGTAGCGGAGCGGTGAGCCACCGACCACTCGCTTAAAGGAGCAATGGAGCTCCATGCGGCGGCATCATACACGTCGTGATCCACCGGCAGCCCATTGCGCAGGCAATCTATCAGTCTCCAGTCCATCAGGAAATCCATTCCCCCATGTCCTCCGATCTGTTTGGCCATTTCTCCCATCCTCGTCACTACGGGAAGCGTATATTTTGCCTCGAGGTCTTTCATAGCGGCTTCGGAAAGCCAGCCTTCAGGTCCGGTGGCGATACGTCCGGGCTCTGGATATTTCACGGCAATAGCCTTCGTACCGCTGATCTGGTGGATGCGGGAATAGGGACGCGGTGAACTGACGTCGTGCTGTAACAGGATCGTCCTGCCATGCAACGTACGGATAGTGGACGTATTCATATTGCCGCGGAAATGACTTCCGGCAAATTGCTGGAAATCCTTATCCTTCGCAGCGGCTTCTTTCTCCATCTCCCCCAGCGTGAAATCATTACTGCTGACGGATACGAGGTAATCCATTCTGTCGCCCCGGTTGATATTCATGATCTGGCATACCGGTCCGAGTCCATGGGTGGGATAAAGATTACCATTCCTGTGCGCGTTCTCCCGGAGCCTCCAGAAATCATACCGGGCGTCTTTATTGAAGAAGCTTTTGGCGATATCATGCAGGTAACCGCCCGCCCCATGCACGATCTCCCCGAAATATCCCTGGCGCGCCAGGTTGAGGGTCAGCAATTCAAAAAAGTCATAACAACAGTTCTCCAGGATCACGCAATGGCGTTTATTTTTTTCAGAAGCTTCCACGAGCTGCCAGCATTCCTCCAGTGTCTTTGCCGAAGGCACTTCCACGGCCACATGTTTGCCATGGGTCAATGCATGTACGGCAATAGGCGTATGTAAAGCCCAGGGAGTAGCGATATACACGAGGTCGATGTCATCACGCTCACACAGCTGTTTCCAGGCCTCCTCCTTGCCCGAGTACAGTACGGGGTCATGACCCGATCCTTTCAGGCTGTCCTTAGCCAGCTGCGCCCTTTCAGGCCGGATATCACAGAGGGCTTTGATGGACACCCCATCGATATGATTCACCCGGGGCACGGCAGCTCCACCCCTGTTGCCCAACCCCACAAAACCGATACGGACGGTATCCAGCTTTGGCGCAGCATACCCAGACATATTGAAGAGCTGCTTTGGTCCCGGTTTGAAGAACTGCTTTGGTCCCGGTCCGGCAGCCTGTTCATCAGAACCTTTGCCGTCCTCTGCAAATGCATTCAGGGAGGCGCCGGTAGCAATTCCCGTACCCAGCAGACCTGTCAGCTTTAAAAAATCTCTCCGGTTGTTAGCCATAATCACATCTTTTAGTAAAAATTAATTATTCGTAAAAAGGGTAACCCCGGTCTCCCGGCAAAGGGCCCTCATTGTTGAAAATTCAAGGTTCCACTGGTCTGCCTCTCCAACAGGCCTTCCGGACATGGATACCGGGTTGATGAATGCTGTTCTCTTTCCGGATAATGCCGCCGCCAGGGAAATATCGCCCCATTGCAGGATCCCGGGTATATGAATAGCCATGTTAAAGTAGTCTATTCCCGGACGCTGGTCGAACACGTAACTTACCGGGCAATTCCGGAGAATGACCGTATCGGCGTCGGCGTCCAATGCATTATGGAACAGCGCTGCAATGCCTGGCTCTTTGGAAGCGTCGATGGTAAGGGCTACAGGAGACCAGGTCGTTCTCATATACCGGGTCAATACAGCCATCTCCGTTACCCATTCCCCCATCACCGATCTTCCCAGCCAGAACTCCGATCGCGCCAGGGTGTGAAAACGGGGAAGACTTCCGTCTATACCATTGGCAGCAGGTGAAATACATTCTCCCGTACCCCAGGCATCCGCAATCAGGATCCCTGTCCCTCTTCGTTCATATTCCTGTACGAGCGCCGAAGGAATACTGTCTTTTCCGCCGGAGGCGATCAGCAGCACATACTCCCGGTGACCAACAGATGGAGCACGATGGAGCAGGGGGATTAGTCTGCGATCATCCGTTTGCAATACGGTCCTGTCCCAGCCTTCTTCCTGCTGGTAGTGGCGGATCTTGCTGACAGCAGGCAATTTCGGCAGGCGCAGCAGCGCTGTCAACTCGTTCTTTTTCTCCGTTGTATCGATCCGTTTTACCCGGAGCAGGTCGTTTTTCAAAGTCCATCCTTCCGACCGGCAATGGTCAGCGATGCCTGTTACCAGCATATCTCTCTTACCGGCAGGGAATACCAGGAGCTGCTGAACAGGCAGTAATTGAAAGTCGGCCTCAGGCTCGGCGGCCCCTGTCCCGTGTCCTTTCAGCTTCCAATCCAGCCAACCCAGCAAAGCCTGCCGCATTTCCGGCCAGTAACCATGACCGGTGTTGAAAAGTTCATATTGCAGGTTGTCCGCCTTACCATACAGGCTGAATACAGATGCTGTATTATGGTAGCTGCGAAGCATTTCAGCCGGCTTGAAGGTGGCGCTGGCATCCTGAAGGGCATTGCATATTTTCAGCGCGCGCGGCGCAATCAATCCCAGCACGCCAGCCTCTTCCATGAACGTCAGGCCATCCGGCAGCAGCTCGCATACGCAGTTGGAATTCATAATATACGATTCGAAGGTGCCTACGCTCACCACGGGCATCGCCGCTTTTATACGCTCATCCGTCGCAGCCAGCCACATGGTCTGGTTACCGCCGCCGCTTGCGCCGGTAGCTCCTATTTTAGCCGTGTCCACATACGGCAGGGAACAGAGAAGGTCCACGCCCCGCATATTGTCTGAAAGCTGGTCTCCCAACAGCGTCTCGCCGATATTGAGCAGGGAAGCGCCCAGGTTGGCGCCGTGATATTCGGCCACTCCGGGAAGGGTCGTTCTTTCTCCTGCGCCATAGGCATCTATATTCAGGCATACGTAACCGTGAAGGGCCAGGGTATGCCCGCAGGACTGCACCATCTCCCCCATCCTTCCGCCCGGCCAATGACCGTGCATATTGATGACAGCGGGAAAAGGTCCTTTCCCATCGGGGACATAGAGATTGGCGGTGGCATAGACTCCCGGCCTCGTCTGGAACCAGATATTCTTCACCGTATAACCATTCAATTTTATACTGCCTGTCTCCCGGCAGTTCAGGGGCAGCGAGTGGTCGACAGCTACCGCCGCCTTCTGCAGGATATTCTTTTTGAGCCCGGCCCGATATTCATTCCAGCCTTCCAGTGTAACGGGAAGCTGCTGCGACTTGCTAAAAAAAGCGGCATCGGCTTTAAGCCCGGCAGCGATGATATCCGGCTGATCTTTCCCGAACACCCGGGGAAGACTATCGTTCCGCTGACCGGCCTGCGCGACAACCCCGGAGACAGGCAACAGTAGTCCTGCCACCACCAGTATCGCACCATATTCCAATATTGCTTTCATCCTGTTGTTTATTTAACCGCTGATTGGTTGATTTATTATCCCGCTGATCAGTTGACATCCCACCATACATGGGTAGCTGCATTGTCCGGCCCTCCCAGCATGGCCTGGGCCTTTTTCAGCTCTACCCCATTGGTAGCTGCATCGACAGAAGAATAGGGCAGCCGGTTGATAAATTTACCGACGGGAAGATCGGGATTATCAGATTCCAGGAGCGGATACATCGCAGGATAACCGCTGCGGCGGAATTCAGCCCAGCCTTCTACCCCATCCGGGAAAAGACAGAGCCATTTCTGGGTGCCTATCTGTGCCCGCTGATCGGTCTCCGTGGCCGCCCATTTGACAGGCGTCGTGGAAACGGCCGGTGAATTCGCCTCGTCCCCCGGTGCTGCCGGCACCGCATTCGAATGAATATAATTGCTGACTGCTGTGGCATCCGTAATGCCCCATTCCTGCATGCTGACGGAAATGCCCTGCTCATAGAGGTCCTGTGCCGTTCCTCCCATATCCCATCCATTCAGGGCGCCCTCTGCACGAAGGAAATAAGCTTCGGCGGCATGCAGCACGGGTTCCGACACGGCAAGGTTAGCCACCCAGGCATTGGCGTCCTTACTCCAGGTAGCCCAGCGGGTGCCTACGTTAGAGGTCTGTGCAGGCCGGTTGCCCGGAAGATTGATAGCAGTGGCGGGCGAGCCGTTCCGCAGGCCCTTGAATTGTCCCGTAGCAACGGCAGGCTGAAAATAAACCGGCAGCCGGGGATCCGCATATCCTTTCAGATAGGAAGCCATAGTCGAGCTCATGCTGAATTCATTATCCGCCGCGTTGAAGGAAAGTCCGTTCGCATCATCTCCATTCAGCGAGCGCTGAATATATCCGGACTGATCGCTGGTGGTCATGACCCCCGCCCTGACAGCCGCTTCCGCCTGCGTTTTCGCCTCATCCGGTGCGATCCCGGAAATCCGCAGCGCCAGCCGCAGACGGAGGGTATTGGCAAAGGCGATCCATTTTTTCGTGTCGCCGCCATAAATGATATCATAAGTACCGAAAACATTTGCCCCGTTCAATGCCTTCAGATTGGTGACAGCAGAATCAAGCCGCTTGAACATATCCGCATAGATCTGATCCTGCGGATCATAAGGAATGGAAAGGCTGCTTTCCCCGGCATGAAAATAAGGTACGGGTCCGTAATAATCCGTTAAGCGATGGAAGACATAAACATACATGATATTCGCCAGCGCGTACTCTCCGGAGGTAGGCGCCGTGACGCTGAAGATCGTCTGAAGCTGCGGCAGGGTCAGCACGTAGGTGACGATGCCGGGCCTGGACAGCCAGGTATCATTCAGCGCATAACGATCCGTCTGGAAGCTGGTAGTGGTCAGCGCATAATACTGCGCGAAAATATCCGGCATTAAAATGGAGATCGTCTGATAGTAAGACCGCTGGATCGTGCCCGCCGACTCAGCCTTGGAGAACATAAAAGGGATCTCGGTCGCCCCGGCTTCCGTGATCTTCGCGGGATTGGTATTGATATCTTCGAATTTTTTGGTACAGCCCGTGCAAATGAGTACGAACGCCACTATGAGGAAAAATATATTATTCTTGTTCATATAATTGCTTTAGTTGGGTTAAAAGGACAGGCTACAGTTAAATCCGTAACTACGGGTAGTCGGCAGCAGGCCGGTTTCCACCCCCTGGTAGTTGCTGGACCCGATAGCGACTTCCGGATCTACGGGAGACTCCCGCTTGCCGATACCCGGAATATCCAGCAGGGATTTACCGCGATAGAAGAAGAACAGGTTCCTGCCGGTGAAGGAGATCCGCAGCTGTTTCAGCAATCCGTCATTAAGAGAGAAGTCATAAGCCAATGACAGCTCACGCAGCCGGAAGTTGGTAGCGCTATAGGAGAAAAAACCGGCATAACCCGTACGTCCTCCCTGTGAGACATTCGTCCACAGCTGCTCCGCGCTGATCGCCTTTGTATTTTGCGTGCCGTTGGTCGTAACACCCGGCAATACCAGCCCTCCATCCCGGAATTTCGTCGTATAGGACGCCACGCCGAAATAACCGATCATCGCATCTGTTCCCGATACCACGATGCCTCCTACCCTTCCGTCAACCAAAAAAGAAAGGCTAAACTTTTTATATTGGAACTGGTTGCTCCAGCCAAGCGTATAGTTCGGATTGTAATTCCCGATCTTCTGCAAAGGATTGACCACCGGAAGCCCGTTAACGTCTACCATATGCTGTCCCGTTTTCGGGTCTGTCGCCCATGCATAATCGTAGATATCGCCGTATGAACCTCCGGGTTTGATCAGCAGGCTTCCCAGGCCTGTCGCCGTAGAAAGGCTCGCCTGCGTAATAGTAGGGCTCAGGGAGATCACTTTGTTGCGGTTGAGAGCCATGTTGACATTCGTATTCCAGGAGAAATTCCTGCCTTTCACCGGAGTGGCGGACAGCATGATCTCCATGCCTTTGTTCCGGATGTTCCCGGCATTCACATATTGCTGGTTATACCCGGAAGGCTGTGGAAGACCGATAAAGATGAGCTGGTTGGAAGTATTGCTCTTGTAGAGGGTCGCATCCAGGCCGATCCTTCCTTTCAGGAATTTCCATTCCAGGCCTGCCTCCCAGGAGTTCGTCTTTTCCGGTTTCAGGTTGTTGATATACTGCGTGCCATCCCTGGAGACGAATCCATTCCCCGCTCCGGCGCTATAGGTATAGGTCTGTACCAGCAGGTAAGGATCGGCATCGTTACCCACCTGGGTGAAGGCGCCCCGCACTTTTCCGAAAGTCACCCATTCCGGCATTTTTATGATGTCGGAAAGGATCGCCGACAATCCTGCGGAAGGATAAAAATAGCTATGCGGCGCAGGCAGCGTGGAAGACCAGTCATTTCGCGCGCTGACATCCAGGTACAGCCATTTTTGAAAGTTCAGCTGGGCATTGGCATATACGGACTGGATCTCCTTGTCTGCAATGATGCTGGAAAAAGAAGGGGTCGTGGCGAAGTTGAGGTTGAACTGGTTGGGAATGCTCAGGCCATTGGCGAATGACTGGGAATTATATCCTTTTGTCCGCAGTACGGAGGCGCCTGCATTATACGTAAGTCCGAAATTCTTTCCCAAGTCATTGCTGCCGGATAATAATACATCCATATTCCGTTCCCAATGATTGACGTAGGCCTCCTGGTAACGACCGCCCGGATTGGTGGTGATGGGGAGCGTCCCCGCATAAAAGCTGCCGGTGATCTTATCATCGTAGCGGTCCAGGCTATACCTGCCTTGTATGCTGAGCCGGCTGGTGAGCATATATTTGGCCGAGCCTACGAGCATGACACGGTTGCGTTGTTCGTTCAGCGCCGTCCGGTATACGTCCCAATAGGGATTCTGGAAAGCGGAAGAATTTGTCCAGTAATTCGGTACCGGCTGTTTGGTGACCAGGTTGAAATTCTCGTAATGCTTCAGCGAGTCGGAGCTCATATCGCGGGGCATGATCAGCGCCTCATTGGTGACGCCGTTATCCCCCAGCCGGGGTTTGTTCCGGATCTGCTGATCCATATAGGTTATTTTCACATCGGTCGTGAGCCTTGGCAGCACCTCATTGCTGAGGCGCAGGTTCAGGGTATTCCTGCTAAGGCCGTTCTTTGGAACGATCCCTTTCACTTCATTATCCGTATAAGAGGCATATCCGCGCATTTTATCCGTGCCGCCGGACACGCTTACCGAATTGTCGAAAGACGAACCGGTATTATAAAAGTCCCGCAGGTTGTTCTTGAAGGTAGTGGCGGGAGCACCCCAGCTGTCGCCCGACTGGGCGCCATATTGTCCCCCATCGCCGCGGCCATAGGTATTCTGCAATTTCATCAGCAGGAAGGGCTGATCGAGTGAAGCTCCCCCGCTATAATTAATGGCCATCTTGCCGTTCCTGCCGCTTTTGGTGGTGATGATCAGGGCGCCATTGGCAGCACGGCTGCCATATAAAGCGGCGGCGGCCGGTCCTTTGAGTACGGTGATGGATTCCACGTCGTCCGGATTGATGCTGGCCGCGCCGTCACTTCCGGAATAACCGCTGCTGAGACTTTTTTGCTGGGTAGCCACCGTATTGGCAGAGCCGCTGCCTCCTTGTTCGGTTGTCATGGTATTATCGATAGGAACCCCATCCACCACGATCAGCGCATTATTGTTTCCACTGATGGAACGGTTGCCCCGGAGCACAACGCGAACAGCGCCGCCGGGCCCTGTAGCCACCGGGGTCACTACGGCGCCGGCAACCTTGCCGGTCAGCCTGTTCATAATATTGCCGCTGGGATCTTTTACGGCGTTGACGGCAGCGGCATCCAGCTGCTGGGTAGAATATCCCAGCGACCTCGTTTGTCTTTTAATGCCGAGGGCCGTAACCACCACCTCCTCCAGCCTGGCATCGTTCTGCTGCAGGACGATATGGAGATCGGACTGATCGTTGACGGCTATCTTCTGTGAAAGGTAACCGGTATAGGAGAACACCAGGGTATCATTGGAATTGGCGGACAGCGTAAATTCGCCCTTCGCATTGGTAAGCGTCCCCTGGTGACGCCCCTTTACCGATACATTGACGGACGGTAAAGGAGCCTGAGCCTTGTCGTCGAACACCACTCCCGTGATTTTCCTCATCTCCTGGGCGCTGCTCTTTCCGCTTATCATAAGGGTAAAAGAGAATAAGAAAAGGGAGAGTAAAAAGCGCACTCGATTTTTTGTTGTCATATAACAGTTTTAGTCTTGGAGAAACATTGATGGTTTTAAAAGTAATTATAAAACCATCAGATAATCCGAAATGACAGGTATAAATCAATGATAACGTTATCGAAACCGTTACCGAAGATCATTATGACAGCAACAGGCTGTTAAAGGAAGGTTTAATCAAAAGAGACAGGAGCATGACTAGCCATTTCGCAACGTGGAGTTGCGAATGATCAGCGTATTGGGCAATGTAATTTCTTCGGGAGTGAAGTTCTTTTTATGGATGTGCTTTAATAACAGCTCGCAGCTTATCCTGCCGATATCGAATGCGGGCTCCGCTACGGTGGTGAGAGAAGGGGAAATGATAGAAGACATCGGATCGTTCGTGAAACCTACCACGCCGATCTCCTTTCCTATACGGATATTTTTATTCTTAAGCGTGATCATGGCGCCGATCGCTTTACGGTCGTTCACGGCGAAAATCGCATCCGGAGCCTCCGCATGTTTCAATAAGCTGCGGGTATCGGCTTCTCCGCAATCCTGAGAGAACCCGGAATGAATGATCAATTCGTCCCTTACGGGTATCCGATGCTTTTCCAGGGCATCCAGGTATCCTTTCAACCTCCTTTCCGTCATCGTGATCCCTTTCGGGCCGGCAAGATGGGCAATCCTGGTATATCCCTGACCAATCAGGTGCTCCGTTGCCTCCAGGGCGCCGTTATAATCATCCTGCATCACCTTCGATGTATTGATAGTACTGGAGACACGGTCAAAGAATACCAGGGGGATGCCGCTTTCACGGATATCCTCAAAATGTTCATAGGAGGCCGAGCAGGTAGACGCCAAAAAACCGGCAAAACCCGAAACCGCGAGATTTTGCAGGATCGACACCTCCCTTTCGGGGGAATCATTCGTAATGAACAGGATGATATTATACCCTTTGGTATAGGCAATTTCCTGTATGCCTGTAATGACGGTGGAAAAATAATAATTCGTGATAAAAGGGAGGATCACTCCTATATTGAATGTCCGGCCCTTCGCCAGGCCCGTTGCATTGATATTGGGCTTATAATGCAGCTTTTCAGCCATTTCCAGCACCTTTTCCCTCGTCTCCCGGTTAACATCATAAGTATCTCTGAGCGCTCTCGATACGGTAGCCACGGAAACTTTGAGATGACGGGCGATATCCTTAATGGTGACAAAATTCGGCATACGGGCAACAATGGTGGTAAATAACTAAGATAAAAAATAAAATCGACACAACCATCGATCTTCTTATTAATCAGCTAATTACCCATTATTTGACCTTCGAAAACCCGGAATTTTGCCCCCATGCGGCCGGAGTCACATTCCGAACAAACCATCCAGTTTGCCTGTAAGGCCCTGCATATCTTCCTGGATAGTATGGTCTTGCGGTAAACCGCCTCTTGCCGGCTGGCCGGCAGGCCGTTTATCCAGTAAGGGTTCTGCAGGCGGAACCACTTTCATTGTTTCCGGAGCCTGCACCGGTCTCTCCCCTGGATCTTGTTGCAAGGGTTGGATTATTGGTTGCATAATTTCTCCTTTAAGTGTTAATTTCATAAACAACTATGTTGCGCCCGGGTTCATGCCTGGCACAATATTTTATGTAAATCTTAAAAACGATTGTATATGCCAGCCACTAAAACAACAACGGATAAAAATTTTGAGATCACCTATCTGCAAAAGAAGTTCCTGGTTTCCCGTCAGAAAGTTGAAGAAGCAATGAAGGCGTCAGGCAATAACCGACAGCTGGTGGAAGCTTATCTGACAAAGTATACGACGAGAACCGAGTAAGTATATTACTTGCCTGCTTCCAACCGGAAGATAATAGGCTGTTTCTTATACGATTTCACCAACCGCCCGTTCTGCATAGCAGGTTTCCAGCGGGGACTATCTTCCATGGCTTTGAGCGCTGCTTCCGCCAGGATAGGCTCCCCGCGGAGAGCCTTAAGATCGGAGACAGTGCCGTCTTTGTCAACAATGAACTGCAACACTACGGTGCCTTCAATTCTCTTACGTACAGCTTTTTGAGGGTAAGTGAGGTGAGTGCTCAAAAAGTTGAACCATGCCTTGCCGCCGCCGGGAAACTCCGATTCGATCTCCACTTTTTCATAGATACCCGCCTGTTGATTGCCCTTGCCTATAGCGATCAGTTCGTCGATACTCCTCTTACCGGAACTGTCGGTAGACCTGACGGCAACGGTGTCCTGCTTGCCGGATTGGGCGCAGGAAGCTAGAGGACCAGAGAAGCTGCCGGCAAGGAGCAGGAACAATGATGGGATGATGGGATGCATAAGGCTATATTACAAAAAAGAAATGAGATCCGGAAGGGGCTGTATAAAAATAACTGCGTAGATTAGTTGTCTAAAATTACCTATGCAACGAAAAAAATTTCTTCAGAATTCCTTTCTGGCAGGGGCCGGCCTGATAACAGCCGGGGTCGCTACGGGCGCTGCCTTACCCAAAACCGGGCAACCGGGACAGCCCTTCAATCTGAATTACGGCTTCCACGATGGAATGTTCCGCAATAGTGCAGGCAATGATTTCATCGATCAGATAAAATTCGGATACGACCAGGGTTTCCGATCCATAGAAGACAATGGAATGGCAAGAAGGCCCCCTGAAGAGCAACAAAAGATAGGGGACGCACTGGCTAAGCTGGGCATGTCTATGGGCGTTTTTGTCCTTGACAAAGGGGGGAATGGCGCGAACTCGCTTGCAACGGGCAAACCCGAATACCTGGAGATCTTCCTGAAAGGCTGCCGCCAGGCCGTCGAAGTTTCCAAACGATGTAATGGAAAGCTCACCACCGTTGTCCCGGGTGATTTTGAAAGACACCTGCCCATGGGTATTCAGACAGGGAATGTTATTGAGGCCTTGCGTAAAGGAGCCGCCATCCTGGAACCGCATGGCATCGTTATGGTCCTTGAGCCGTTAAGCGACACGCCGGACCTCTTCCTGCGTCATTCCGATCAGACCTACGCCATCTGCAAAGCGGTAAACAGTCCTTCCTGTAAGATCTTATTCGACATGTACCATATGCAGCGTAATGAAGGCGATCTCATTCACAATCTCGATCTCACGTACAGCGAGATCGCATATTTTCAGATCGGAAATAATCCGGGACGGAATGAGCCTACGACAGGTGAAATGGATTACAAGAACATTTTCAAACATATTTACAAAAAAGGATATAAAGGCATCCTGGGGATGGAACATGGTATTTCCCAACCCGGTAAGGAAGGCGAGGCCGGCCTGATAAAAGCCTACCGGGACAGCGATAGCTTCCTGTAAGAGCCAACATCGTTAATTGTCGTCCATAATTTGATTTTCGCAAATAACGGATTGATATCTACAAACAGCAGCCATCTTTTACATGCTACCTTTGTAGTATAAAAAACAATTCACGATGGAACTGAAAAATAAAATAGCGCTCGTTACCGGCGGCAGCCGCGGGCTGGGTAAAGACATGGCTTTACGCCTGGCGGAAAAAGGAATTGATGTCATCCTCACCTACAATAGCCGGGTGCAGGACGCACAAGGAGTAGTAGCACAGATACAGCAGGGCGGCCAAAAAGCCGCAACACTCCAGCTCAATGCCGGCGATATCAAAAGCTTTGGTTCTTTTGCCACACAGCTGCAAGCCGTTTTGCATAATACATTCGAAACTACCCATTTCGATTATCTTGTTAATAACGCAGGCATTGGCGGATATGCGCCCATTGCAGACGTAACCGAAGACATGTTCGATGAGCTGCTGAACATCCATTTTAAAGGGGTTTACTTCTTAACGCAAAAAATGCTGCCGTTGATGAACGATGGCGGGGGCATCGTTAATATCTCTTCCGGCCTCACCCGTGTCTCCTTTCCCGGTTCTTCCGCTTATGCTTCTATGAAGGGCGCCACGGAGGTATTCACCCGTTACCTCGCCAAAGAATTGGGTGTACGGGGTATCAGGGCAAACATCATAGCCCCCGGAGCTGTCATGACGGATTTTGGCGGAGGGCATCTCAGAGACAATGAACAGCTAAAACAAATAGTAAGCAGTGTAACCGCGTTGGGCAGACCAGGCGTGGCAGAAGACATTGGCGGAGTGGTCGCTTTCTTATGCACGGAAGAAGCGCGCTGGGTCAATGGACAGCGCATAGAGGTATCCGGCGGTATGCAGCTGTAATATTAAAGCTACATGATAGAACGAGGCTCGTACTTGCATTACATGCAGAAGGGGCTGTCTTCAGTAGGACAGCCCCTTTTTATTATCCGAAAACAAGGGTTAGAAAAATTTGGTGACACCGGGAACAGCGACGGGATAAAAGCCATCGGCATCCGGCAATACGGGAGGTGCAGCGCTAAAATCATAAGCGGCAGGCATAATATTCAGCCCGGAATGAAGCGCTTTATCCCATTCCACTTGCTGCCCGGAATAGGTGGCCAGCCTTCCCAAAATAGACGTCATCGAACTTTTGGCGCCTCTTTCAGCATCCCAAAACTTATATTCGCCTTTGGCGATAGCCTCGAACAATTCATCGTGCTCATTCTGATAAGGCTGATTTTCTTTTGATTTATCAAACTGGTAGATCGTATTTCCCTTCGGATCGGTGATCCGGGCCTGATCGCAGAATACCTTACCTTTCGTCCCGATCAGCAGCTCATCTACCTTACTCATCGTTCCCTTTTGATGCCGGCACTGACTGTTTAGAACAGCCCCGTTCGCATAATGAAATTCTACAAAATGATGATCAAAGATCTGGCCGTAGTCTTTCCCCTTCCTCACTTCCCGGCCACCCATCCCCTGGGCCGTTACAGGATACCCCTCCAATGCCCAGTTGATCACATCTAAATTATGGATATGCTGTTCGGTAATATGATCACCGCATAACCAGATAAAATAATACCAGTTGCGCATCTGGTATTCCATTTCCGTCCAGCCCGGCTGACGGGGATGTACCCATACCCCATCGTTGTTCCACCAGGCGTTGGCGCTTACAATATCTCCGATGGCTCCATCGTGCACCCGTTTCATCAGCTCCCGGTAAGAGGTCTGATAACGGCGCTGGAGCCCGACCACTACATTCAGCTTCTTTGCCTTCGCTTTTTCAGCCGCTGCCAGCACCCTTTCGATTCCGGCAGGATCGGTGGCTACCGGCTTTTCCATGAAGATCTGCTTGCTTTGATTGACGGCCTCTTCAAAATGGATAGGCCGGAATCCGGGAGGGGTAGCCAATATCACTACATCTGCCAGGGCCATGGCCTTTTTATACGCATCGAAACCGGTGAACTTATTCTCTTCCTTTACCTGCACCCTGCCCTTCTTGTCTTCCAGGGCCTCCAGGATATTGTTATAGCTGGTATCCAGCCGGTCTCTGAATGCATCTGCCATGGCGACTAACTGCACATTTTGTTTGGTGCTCAAAGCCTGAACAGCGGCGCCCGTGCCCCGTCCTCCGCAACCGATCAGCGCTATTTTAATAACGTTGTCAGCCCCGGAAAAAAAGTTTGCCCTGGAAAGAAAAGGTGCGGCAAGCACACCGCCTGCCAGTAAGGAGGATTTTTTAACAAAATCCCTTCTGCTTTGATCGTGATTGGGTCGTTGCTGATTCATATAACTGCAGTTTAAAATGAACGGTGAATGGTTATGTAATTATAGATGCTGTCCTAAATGATAGATGCTGTCCTGTATGGATGCTGTCCTGTATGGTCTTTATTTAAGCGTTAAAAATTGATTAAAGAAAAGGTCCGCGGCAGCGGCATCCGGCTGTTTTACCGGCCGGACAACCCGAAAACCGATAAAAGGCGCATCCGTGTTCCACCATTTGCTTCGGGGGATCTGCGGATCCCTTGCGTTCCATTTCTTATCGGAAGGCAGCCGGGCCGCGCAACGCAGCAAGGCCCTGTCATCGCGGAAGCTACCCCCTCTTAAGGTGATCGGGTATTTGGTGACCGGCGGCAGGGAAGGGTTGTCCGGGTGATCCTTTATCTTCTCAAAATAGTCTCCTGCATATTGATCCAATGTCCATTCGGCGACATTACCCAGCATATCATATAAGCCCCAGGCATTCGGTTTCAGCTGTTTTACAGCATGGTATTTATTATCGCTGTTGCCGTTATACCAGGCATAATCGTTCAGGGAGCCTGCATCGTCCCCGAAGGGATAAGCCGTGGAAGAGCCTGCCCGGCAGGCATATTCCCATTCAGCCTCTGTCGGCAGGCGATAAAAAATACCTGTCTTTTTGTAGAGCCATTTGCAGTACATGATAGCGGCATACTGGCTCAGGCTATTGGCAGGAAACCCGCCGGTCTTTCCCATGCCCAATGTAAAATCTATATAAGGGGGGCTGGGCCTGGTAATGCCATCCGGTACAGGAACAGGGTCCTGTGACTCATCCTGAAAAAGGATATATTCTTCATACGTCACTTCATGCTCCTCCATCCAAAAGGAGTCGACAGTAACTTTTGATACAGGCCCTTCGTCCGGACGATGCCCCTTTTCTTTTTCCAGGCTCCCCATTGAAAAGACACCTGCCGGGACAGGCACCATTTTAAAAGAGACCGTGGAATTAGGTATTTTCTGCTCGAAGGCCTGAAAAGGGATCCCGCCGGACTGGGCATGAGCGGATCGGGACATCAGCAAGATAATAGCAAGACCTGTTAAAAGGGGCTTATGACAAGAGATCGTGGGTTGCTGCATCGGTTGATAATGATAACTGTATTTGAAACAATCCTGAATCCACAGGATCCTGTAAATTAGATTCAGCAATATAATTAAAATATACCGATGAGCTTATTCAGGCTGCAAGGAATCTGCCCGGTTAATTTGATATTTTCTAAAATTTACGGAGCTTTTCTGAATTATTTTCCCATTTCTGTTTTCGGTAATAAATAAGGCTCCTCCCGGGAAATTCCGGATCAACCGCAGGGACTTCCGTAAAGGCAGGATGCTGCAGGCCGTGGCGAGCCAGTCGGCCGTAGCGCCATCGGCAGCAATAGCAGTGACATTTCGCGTGCGGGTAAGGCCAATGCCTGTCCGGGGGTCAACGATATGGGAATACCGTTTGCCATTAAATTCCACATACTGGTATATGTCACCGGAGGTGGCGACAGCCATATGCCGGAGCAATAATAAATTGGGCATGATCGCTTCTTTTTCACCGGGTGCATTGATACCGATCACCCATCCTTGCCGGTCCGGAGGTGACTGGCCGAGGACGATCTTGCCGCCGGCATTTACCATGGCGGAAGGAAAACCGGCGTCTTTCAGCAGGTCCAGGGCGGCCTGCGCTACAAACCCTTTCCCCAGACCGCCAACGTCCAGTTTCATCCCCGGCCGCTCCAGCCATACCGAATGAAACAGCATATCCAGGTGTACATAACGATACCCCGTTTTTTGCAGCGCAGCAGCCAGAGAGTCTTTATTGGGAAAGACCCTGGTCTTACGCGCCGTACGCCAAAGTCGCACAATGGGCCCGATCGTTATATCATAACGGCCCCCGCTCAACCGGGCAGCTTCGAGGGACCTCCAAAGGATGTCGAACAAGGGCGGAGATACGGGCACAAAACGACCCTGACCGCTGGTGGCGCTTAACCGGTTGATCTCACTGCTATCGATATAATCGCTCAATAACCCATTCAGCGTATCCGCCACCCTGAAAGCCGCTGTGGCCGCTCCGGCTGCCGCCGCCGAATCTGCGGCATAAAGGGTGATCGTAAATGGCGAGCCCATTTCGGGCCGTTCAAAAATATATTTTTTTTGCCCATTGGTGATTTTTCCTGACAATAGGAGAAGCGGAAATAAACGAAAGAATATAAAAAGCTTTTTCATCCGTAAATTCAATCTAATTTCATGTAATGTAAATCAAACCGCCTTCACTATATGCCGAAAACGATCCTCCTTATCCTTTTCTTTTTTGCCTGTTCCGGTTATGCCGTTTCGCAAAATACAACAAGTCCAGTCCCCGTCATCTTCGATACGGATATAGGGCCTGACTATGACGATGTGGGCGCCATTACCTTGCTGCATGCTTTTGCAGACAGCGGGAAAGCGGATATACTGGCTACGATCGCCAGCAATAAATATGAAGGCATTGCAGCCATTCTCAATCTGTTCAACACCTATTTCCATCGGCCCGGGATCCCCATCGGCGTACCGAAAGGAGAGGCCGTCGATCAGCGTGACGGACAACACTGGACGGACAGCCTGTTATTAAAATACCCGCACGCGATCCGAAAGAACAGTGAAGTACCGGATGCCGTTGAATTATATCGGAAAATATTGTCTTCACAGCCGGATCATACCGTCGTGATCATCACGGTCGGATTCCTGACCAATCTATCCCATCTCCTTCAATCCGGGCCGGACAACTATTCCCGGCTGGACGGAAAGGCGCTGGTCCGGCAAAAAGTGCGACAGCTGGTATCGATGGCCGGAACTTTTCCGAAAGGAAAAGAGTTCAATGTTTTTAAGGATGCAGAAGCATCCCTGTATGTTTTCACCCATTGGCCGGGGCCTGTTCTGTTCAGTGGATTCGAGATCGGGAAAAAAATAAAATGCGGCCTTCCGCTCATCCATGATGAGACTATCCGGAACAGTCCGGTGGCCGATGCGTTCCGGATTTGCATTCCCCTGGCGGCCGAAGATGCGGCGGGGAGAAGCAGCTGGGATGAGACCGCTGTGCTGGTTGGGGTTACCGGATACGCTCCTTATTACAAGATACGCACGGGCCGGATACAGATAGATGCCGATGGCGGCAATACCTGGCTGGATGCCAATGACAGCGGCTCATCCCGGGAGGCTCATAACGGCATCTCTTCTCCCGGCGACGGCAGCGGGCAGGCGTACCTGCTGGAAGACCAGTCTCCGATAGCCGTACAGGCTCTGATAGACAGGCTGATCAGGCATCAGCCGACAAGTTACCATATAACGTTGCCACATAATTTATAGCTACCAGATCGAAGGCCTGGCCAGGGAGAACGGAGATATATCCAGGGTTGTTTTTTCACCGGTGGCCATTTCACTTAATAGCTTACCTGTCAGACTGCTGAATTTAAACCCATGCCCCGAGCAGGGACTGGCAATAATGATGTTCTTATATTCCGGGTGATAGTCTATGATAAAGTTGCTATCCGGCGTATTGGTATACATGCATACGGAGGAAGAATGGAACGCAGGGTCCATATTAAAATAATTCGCTGCGATCTCCATTATATCATCGATTTCCTGCGGACTGACCTTTTGGGTAAGCTCATCCGGCTTTACGGGCTGCCCGGCATGATGATACGCTATTTTTATACCGGCGCCTAAGTCCGGAAATCCATAGAACATTTTTCCAGGAAGGTATTCCCATATATAAACAGGCAGGTTCTGAGGAAGGAAATAAGGTTGTGACCGGCTATTTCTGTTGGTCAACCAATAGAGCGCCTGTCGGGCGATCGTAAGCGGTAAATGCAGACCTATCCCGGCGGCTAAGCTACCCGCCCAGGCGCCGGCGCTGATGATCAGCTTTTCCGTATGGTACTTTCCTTTGGAAGTAATGAGCTCTATTTTGTCATCCTGAGGAATAATATTCAATACCATCTCCTCATAACGAAGGGAAACCCCGTTTTTCTGCGCCTGTTCCAGAAAAGTGGTGATGCATTTTTCCGGAAAAAGGATACCGGCCTCTTTTTCCAACACCCCAACGGTATGGGAAGGGGGATTTAAGGCGGGAAATCGCTTTTGCAGTTCGGAAAATGATAAATACTCATAAGCGATCCCGTGGGTCTCAGCGCTTAACCTTGCCCCTGTGACCACCGCCGCGTCCTCCTTTCCCAGCATCAGTCCCCCGGTTTTTAAAAAGAGCTGTTTACCCGAAACGCTCTCTATCTCAGACCAGCACCGATAGGCTTCTTTTAAAAAAGGAACATACACCGGGTCTTCGTAATAAGCCTGGCGGATAATCCTGCTCTGCCCATGAGAGGAGCCAAAGGCGTGCGGCGGGGTAAACCGATCAATACCAGCCACTTTTTTGCCGGTCCCTGAAAGATGATACAGCGCCGAGCTGCCATTCGCGCCCAAACCCAGAACGATCACATCGAAAACCTCCTCCATAAAATACTACTTTCTGCAATATAAGTTATTTATCAGGTGGCCCCCCCTATTTTGCCGCTTATCCAATTGCTGCACCTTTGTCCGCTGGCCGACAAAACAACGTTAAATCTTATCTAAACTTAGCACTGATCTTCCGGACAATACCAGAAGATTGTAAATTCAATCACAAACATACAACCATGCAAAAAAAGCTCCTTTCGATCTGCACAGCATCCACGCTGCTGTTGCTTCTTTCACTCTTTGGCCAGGCCCAGGACAAAGGCGTTCATTTTGAGCACGAGCTCAGCTGGACGGCTATTCAGGCAAAGGCAAAGGCTGAGAACAAGTATATCTTCATGGATTGCTTTACCACCTGGTGCGGTCCCTGTAAGTATATGAGCAGCACTATTTTTCCGCAGGAGGAATGCGGAAATTTCTTCAACGATAAATTCGTCTGTGTGAAAGTACAGCTCGATACTTCCAAAAATGATAATGAAAATGTGAAGAGCTGGTACCAGGACGGACATGATCTGATGCAGCTGTATCATGTCAATGCCTTCCCTACCTTCCTCGTTTTTGCTCCGGACGGCCACATAGTTCACCGCCTGGTAGGCGGAGACAGGGATGCCAAAGACTTTATCGTCAGGGCCAAAGACGCACTTGATCCTGATAAGCAATATTATACCTTATTAAACAAATATAAGGCCGGCCAGAAGGACTCCTCCTTTTTACGCCGGCTCGCCGAACAGTCCGTCCAGGCTTATGATATGGAAAATGCCAAGCTGGTAGCGAAGGCCTATTTCGCTACGCAGAAGAATGTCTATACCCAGCCCTGCCTTGAGCTTATGGATAAACTGACCACCAGCACCAAAGACGAAGGATTTGTCCTATTTCTGAATCATGCTGCACAAGTAGACAAAGTGTTAGGTAAAGGAAAAGCAGAGAAGAAAGTAAACGATCTCCTGTCGCGTGAATACGTTTATTCAAAAATATTCAAGAGGGATTCACCGGCCCCGGATTGGAATGCCCTGCAAACCTCCCTCGCGGCCCAATATCCTGCCCAGGCCCCCGAGATCATCGAAAAGAGCAAAGTCATTTATTATCAGCAAAAAGGAGACTGGGAGCATTTCCAGACAGCTGTTGTCTCCTATATGAAGAAATACGGCGACGGCGCCAGCCCCGAAGAGCTGAATGAATATGCCTGGACCGTCTTCCAGAAATGCCCGGACATGAACTGCGTAACGGAAGCGCTGGAATGGAGCAAACGTTCTTTCAAAGACAATCAAAGTCCCGGGTACATGGATACCTATGCCAATATTCTCTATAAAATGGGTAAGAAGGACGATGCCATCGCCATGGAAGAAAAAGCGATCAACATGGCCGATCCGGCTACGAAGGCAAGCCTCCAGCCTACGCTGGACAAAATGAAGAAAGGTGAAAAGACCTGGGATTAACCCGGCATAGACTGAATATTCAGGAAGCCGGTAGAGTTTGCTTTCTTACTCTACCGGCTTCTCTCTGACTTATCTTTCCTTAGCGCCCTGCCTCTCCAACAGACAATATTATTACAGCGGAAGACGGTAGTTCAGAAATTCCTGAAACTCCCTGGCGGCTTCCGGACTGGCAAACATCCTTTTCTGGATTACATGAATGTTATCGACTTTATTCTCTTTCACGGTCTCTTTAACATAGAGCAGGATAAATGACTTTGTCTCTTTCAATTTTTGGAAATCCCGCCAGGGTATGGTGGCTTCTGTTTTTGTACCGATCCTTTCCATACCCCAATGCGTGAAGCGATAGGTAATGCCCCTGATAATATGCGGTTTGAACCGAACAATATATAAGACGAATAAAGGATAGAATAATAAGAAAAATAAGAGAAGGCCCGCTAATGGAAGAAAAGACTGTGTTATAACACCAAGGTCGATCGTTTTATTACTTCCGGCTCCCGGAAGACTTAAGAGTCCAACCAGGATGCCCAGACAGGTCAAATAAATAGCCAATCGCCGGATCATTTTTGTCCTGGGTAAGAGATAAAGGGAAAAGTTGAGATATTCTCCGAAACCAAAATCCTGTGTTACGGTAAAAGTGTCCTGCATTGGGAGCATTTGAAATTTCTTCCAAAGTATACAAAATAGTTAAAAGCGGCCGGATAAAGATCAGAAAGGATAACCGATCGCCAGGTTGAGCACCAGGTTGGAAATATCGGTAACCTTATTGAATACCCATTTATTCCCATTCGCCAGCCAGGGATAACGGACCGGGGTGGCGACATCGACCCTGAGAACAAGGATGCTTACGTCAAAGCGAAGGCCCGTACCGATGCCTACCGCCACGTCATTCAGAAAATGGCTGGTGAATTTCGACCCGATCCTGTTGGTATCCAATTGCCGCGTCCATATATTTCCTGCATCGACGAATAAGGCCCAACGGACGATAGAAAAGAGCTTGGCCCGGTACTCCAGATTAGCTTCCAGCTTGACATCTCCCGGCTGGTCAACTATGAACGAATTCTTATTCGGATTGCCCGGGAAATAACTGCCGGGTCCCAGGGCCCGGGAGCGGAAGGCCCGGATATCGTTCGTGCCGCCGGCAAAGAAATCCTTTACAAAAGGCATGGACGAACTATTGCCATAGGCATAACCCACCCCTCCCGTGATCCGTGAGACCAATGAGCTATACTTGCTGAAACTGAGATAATGCCGGAAGTCCAGCTCTACCTTGACATATTGCGAAAAAGGCGTATTGAAGATCTTCTTTTGTTTGTCCTTATCGATGTTGGCCCCCGTGGCCAGACCCAGCCAATTACCGGACAGGTCCAGGTTGCCGTTGAAATAGAAATTATTCCGCCTACGATTCTGCTTTGCCTGGGAGTTGTAATTGAAATTATAGATACTGCCGATAATAAATTGCCGTTCGATGGCCCTGGCCAGCGTAAGATTGGTATCCAGCCCCGCCTGGTAGGAAGGAGTGATATTCGTGGGATTCACCAGGTTGATATTGAGGAGGGTGATCTGGTGCTCGGTGGGCAGGCTCTGCTTGAAAATATAGCCAAAACTGGTCTTGGCCGAAGTGAGCGTGTATTGCATGCTCCGATCGAAAAGCTCATACCCCAGATTGATCCTCGTCTTGGGCACAAAGGCGCTGCTGGTGGACCAATGGAACGTAGATACGATACGGGGGATATATAAATTCAGATCGATGCCGCCCCTTTTGGTCGTGATCGTCTGTCCCTTGCCAATCGACTGTTCTTCCAATCCAGCGAAGAGGCCCACCGTGAAGAGCTCGGCGCCCCTGAATAAATTCCTGTTCCGCCAGGTGACCGCTACTTCGCCGCCCGTGGTGTTATCAGAACGGGAAAGGCCGGACATTTCGAATCGAATGGATTTTTTATCCGAGGGACTCAGATAATAAAAGGCATTCAATTTTTTACCCCTGGTGGAGTCCATCGGTTCAAAACGAACTTTGACGAATTTAAAAACGCCGAGGCTTACCAGGCGGCTAAGAGAAAGATTATGGTCATCCCTTCTGTAAATAACGCCGGGCCGGAAAACAAGGGTATTGCTGAACAGCGAGGGCTTGAACATTTTAGCCGTATCGATGATCAGGTATCCCTCTGGAGTCATCACGCCCTTGCTGCGGCTGGTGTCGGAATGAATATCGTATTGCGCATATAAGGTGACATTATTGATCGTATAAACATCCTGCGCTTTGTCGGGGGTCTCGTCCTTGATCTGCATATTCATATCTACCTGGTGATCGCCCACGGTGGAGTCGACATCCACTACCAGGTAATTAGGACTGAAATAATAATACCCCTGGTTCTTCAACCGGCTATCGATCCGTGCACGTTCGTCCTTGATCACCTCCAGATCATAAGGTTCGCCCTTTTTCAGGCGTGATCGCCGCTGCATGCTATCGATCCTTTTATAGATGGAATCCGTCGGATCTGAGCTTTGAGGATAGGTGACATTCCGAATAGTATACTGGGGACCGAATTGAGCGGTATAAACAGCCGTCAGCTTCTTATTCTTTACTTCGCTGGTCTGGATGACCGTGTCCTTGAAATAACCTTTGTTCTCCACCCGGTTCTGGAGTACATCGGCATTCTTTTGCAGGATAGAAGCAGAAGCCAGCACAGGAGGCTCGCCGACCTTCGTCTTCAGCCAGTGCCGGAAGCCTTTCGCCTTTTTAGGATTGCCGGCAATATTATAGAACCATAACTTATACCGAAATCCCAGGATCTTTGTATTCAGTCGGGGACGCAGCAAATCGTCCAGTTCGGTACGCAGGTCTTTGGCTTTTCCCTTTTTAATCTCTTTAGACTCGATCTTTATTTTATTGGCAACATATAGCGACTGACCATCTCCCAGGTATTTCGATTCATTACAGGATACGCCGAACAACGTCCCGAAAATAAGGGTGATCACCGTCCATTTTAGCTGCAGCATCCGTATCTTTTTATTTATTCTGCTCATTTTTCGCGTCCTGTGCTTTTTGCGTTTTCACTCTTTTTCTTTCTTCCAGCCGCTCTTCTTTCGTACCTCCGAATAATTCTTTGAGGCTGTTATAGTCGAGCGTCAATATAAAGCTGACACCTGTCTCTACCACCTGTCCTTCTACCACCGCCTCGTATTGATTCTTGCGATAGGCCCGGATCATGTAACGACCGTCTTTGGTGAGCCGGTAATCCACCGCTACGTCCCCGGCAAGATTGGAAGCGCTCTGATTGGGGTTACCCGATCCCTGTACATCGAAGTTGCTGCCTATATTGACCGTTATCCGATCGTTGAAGAGCCGTTTGGATACCGATACATTCAGTTCCGTATAGTCCTGCTCGGTGCCGGTGCTGAAATCCTGCTGATTGTTGAGATCGAAATTGATGTCCACGCCTTTGATCAGGCTGGCGGCCAGCTGATTCAGCTGGTTGGTGAGGATCTGGCTGGCGCTCTGGAAGGCAAGGTTGCCCACCGTACTGCCCCCGCCTGCTGCGCTATTGAGGGGGTCTTCCCCGACAAAACGATTGAGCAGCAATAAAGCAAAGACCTGTTTGTCCAGCTCGGATTCCTCATTCCGGATCTGCTGCAGCTTCGTATCTATGTCCGGCCACAGGCTCAGCAATTCCTGGGGAAGGGAGATATTAAAGGTGATCTTCGGTTTCAGCAGCTCCCCTTCCATTTTCAGGGTAACAAGGAACGGAAGCTTCTGCTTGAACTTGTTGATCTCCGTCTGGGTGCGGCCGGAAATCTCATTGGCGATGAGATCAAGGGACGGGGTAAGAGCCGTATAGTTCGCGGTCATATCGAGGATCGCGGTAGTAGGGTCTCCGGTCCAGGTAATAGTGCTGCCATGCTGGATGATGAATCTTCTTTTCAGGACGCTCAGCGATAAATTGTAGCTGCCGCTCTCCACTTCGAAGGCGCCGGTAAGGTCTGTCTTTCCGCTCTTATCCATTCCGAAGACGAGATTGGACCGGCCTCTTACAGTAAGGGCATCTCCATTCCTTTCATCGATCACCATCGTGAAAATTGCACTGCTGTCCGTTTCAATGTTCAGGGCGATGTCCATTCCTTTGATGGTCGATTGCCGGGAAGCCAGGAGCTTAATCGCCTGATCGACCAGGGTGTTGCCGGGATGATCTTTGTCGACGAACCTTACCACGCCCATCCGGTCTACGACTTCCGGATTGTCTTCCGGCAGCACGAAGACGAAGTCCGTCTTTTTGTTGACCCGCAGTGCCCCATCCGCCTTCAGGTCATCGACAGGATTGCCGGTAAGATTGACGGCTGCATCTATATTCATCCTGCCGTAGAAGAGCCGGTTGCTGGCCTGCTGCGCATTGACGATCTGGAAATTATCGGCATTAAAAGTAATATCGAGCTTATAATCCCTGTAATTGGAGGTGTAGACATTGCCATCGACAGTCGCCTTATTATTAGCGGAATCCCGGAATGAAAACTCACTGAAGTTGAACCCATCCCTGTCAAATTCTATATTGTCATTGGAGATCTTCAGTGGTTCGCCCGTTATTACCGGGATGATCAGGGCGCTGTCAAAGTGAAGATTCCCATTGATGGCCGGCTGGTCCATGGTGCCGGTGATGGCGAGAGCCCCCTTCAGGAATCCTTTCATATCCTGGATCTGGCTGGCGGCAAAGCCCTTAATGCTGGCAAGGTTGAGCTGCCGGAGGTCCAGCTTCATATCCATCCGGCCCTCGCCGGTATAATATTCCCCCTTCACGCTCATATCGTTCTTATTTCCCTGCAAGCTTATATCCGCAGCAAAGGCATTGGCTTTTTCATTGTTGACCTTTATGGTCAGGTCTCCCACCGAATCCTTCTTATAGCTAAGCCCTTTGACTACCAGGTCGGACGTGAAGACAGGGGAGTTGAGGACATTCTTTACCTCCACCTTTCCATTCAAGGTTCCATCAACAGACAGGGAATCCTGATCGGCGAACCGGCTGAGGGTATTCAGCTCAAAGTTCGTGAAAACTACGTCAATGGGAGCCGTCGGAGCAGGAGGATTGCTATTCACCTGCAGGGACTCCCCCTTGTTGCTGATCTTAAAATCGTTAACGACAATGCCTGCGCTGTCGTATTGGAAGAAATTATCGCGGCTTACCTGCCATTGATCATAGTTCAATAATAAGCTGTCGGGGTTCAGCATGAATTTCAGGCCGTCGGGTAATTTATCCAGCTGCCCTGCCAGGCGATAGCGGTTCTTCCCTTTCGAGTCTTTCAGCACAAGAGCTGTAAATAATTTATTGTCTGCCAGGTAACCTCTCAGTGAGGTTTGGTAGAGGGCAAATCCGCTGCCGGAGCCGCCGGCTATATCCAGGCGGTATTTCAGTTCCCGGGCGGAGGAGTCTCCGGAAGCAGCCGCTGTTGCGGAAGAGTCCCCGGAAGCTGCTGTTGCCACTGTTGCGGATGAGTCTTTTAAGGCTGTTGCATTCCCCCCTGCCGATGCGAAAGTTATCGGCGTGAACGCTCCGGTGGAGGTCTGAAAGCTGACCTTCTGAAAGATCTGGCTGCCGAACTGAACTTTGGGGGCATTGACAGCCATGCGAAGATCATTCCGGTCGCTGTTGAAAGCCACTAACGCCGCTACGGTGTCCGTTCCTTTGAGGGAAGGGAGAATGGTCAACACCAGGGGCGATACCCTGAAATGCACCTGCAGCTGCCAGTCCTGAGCAGTAAAGGCCGTGTCCTTAAAACCGTTGAGCCGGTAATATTTGTTGATCGTCTGTTGCAGGGCCTGCCCCATCTCGGTGAGCTTGTACCGGCCATTCAGGTCCAGGTCGGCCATCTCGGAATGAAGCTGAATATCTTCTATGTCGCCTGTTCTCCCGGCCAGCAGCAGCACACTATCCGTCTTTAATTTTTGCCCGTTCTGCACCAGTACCAGGCTGGAGGCTTTCAGCCGGCCTTCCAGGCTATCCGGGTTGGTGCTGGCGAAGTCGGCATTGATGGTTCCTTTGAATTGCAGGGTATCCGTTACCAGGTGGAGAGCGTGCAGGTCGAGGGTGTCGATCTGCCAGTCCAGCTTAAGAGCCGGGAACTTGTTCTTCAGGTCGCCGGAAGCCCGCAGATCGAAATGGATGGCTTCATTGTCAATAGAAGACTGCATTTGAAACTCACGGTTCGCAATAGAGCCATCGAATAGAAAGTTGGTATAGTCGTATTTCTTTATGATGGCCGAAGCGATATGGCCATTTAGTTTAGCATTGGCATGTGCGATGTCCAGGCCCTGCCCTTTGGCGGTAAAGTCTGCCGTCACCAGTCCCCATTGCGCGGAATCCTTTAAGATATACCCGAGGTCGAGCCCTTTAGTCTGTAAAGCCAGGTCGTAAGTGGCCTTCGCGGGGTTCTTATATTGCCGGACATACCCTTTGAGGACTATCGTGCCGGAACTGGTATTCAGCACGAGATCAGGAATCAGATCTGACATACCTCCGTTGATCTTCCCTTTCAGGCTGAAGCGGGCGGGAATCGCGATATTAGCCGGCAGCGTACCGGGAGGCAGCAGGGCCGCCAATCCTTTCTGTGAGCCGGAGATATTTTTTATATCCATATTGGCCGAGATCCTCTTCATGTCCGCGGGATAAGCAATCACTCCGGACAGGTCCAGCTTAATATCCTGGATGCCGCTGAACTGCAGCGTCTCCACCCGCAGGGAAGCCAGACTGCCTTTCGCCCGTGCATTGATCTGCCAGATATCGGACGGATGCTGAAAGACGGGTTGTGTGGCCAGGGACGGAACGAAAGTGAGGATGTCTTTTACCTGGATCTTACTATTAGGAAGGTCGATGTCCAGCAGCGTATGCGAAGGATCTTTCATCAGCCCGGCCAACGAAGAATAGCTGATGCTTGCATTACGCTGCAGGAAAGTGCCCGGTGTCCGGATGATAAGGTTTTTCAGCACCGTCTGGCGGTCGGTGTAAAGAAAACCGGCCTGGAGCTGATCAAGCTGGAAGCCGGACTGCTCCCTGAATTGTCCTTTGGTCACTGTACCGCTGATAGAGTCTTTATTATAAGCCAGTGTTTTGGCGTGGAGCGTGAGCTGATTTATTTTCAAATGCCCGTAATCCATTCCTTTTTTCTGACGGGGCTGATTGTCGTCATCGTATTGGAAATTGTCGCCATTAAGTTCGACGGCGGCGGCGGCAAAATGCCAGTCGCCGGAGGAATCCGTTGGCGGGGCAGGTTGACGCGGGGCCCCTTCCTGGCCCGGATTGCTGCTGCCGGAAGTGGAACCTGCCGCTTTAGGGCCTGCGGCAGTGATGGCCTTGCCCATCCGGACCACCGTAGTAGTGCTGTCCAGGTGCAGGTCCTTAAGGCTGATAATCCGGCGGTCCAGGTCGAGGGTCTGCATATTGGCGGCCAGACGTCCCAGCTGTAAATTCGTATAAAAGGCATTTACGGCATTCCCGTAGTCAAGCTGGCTGTTTTCCAGGCGGATCCGGCCCAGTTGTAATTGAAAAGAAGAGGCGGTGGTGGCCGGAGCGGGGGAACCGGTTCCCCCGGAAGCCCGGGATGTATTGGTGGCAGCTGGTTGATTCGGCAGGGGGCCGTTAGCGGCGCGATTCGACGTCGGGGCAGCGGCTGTTGGTGCGAGTACCAGGGGCTGGCCCTGAAAGATCCTCGCCCTCAGCCCTTTCATATAAAAATCGGAAACATTAAAATGAAGGGCCGCCGGATCGAAGGTTTCCATTTTTGTCTCACTGTTATCGATCCATACCTCCACATCATTGCCGGTTACCACATCCTTATAGACCAGGCGTATCTTATCCAGCATTATCTTCCGAAGGGCCATCTTCATCGGACTGGAAGACCTCGTCGTCGTCGTGTCCGGGGCGCCGGCAAAAGCATCGGCAATAAACTGGAAATTAAAAGCGGTGTCAGGAAGCTGTCTTTTAACTTTTACGGTAAGATCTTTCAATTGCAATTCCCCAATATCCACATTGCTGTGTAATAATCCCCACATATGTATATCCACCAGGATGGTGCCGGCGGAAAGAAGGGTATCTTTTTGCCGGTCTTCTATATAAATATTTCTTATTTCAATACTTTCCGGGAATTTAATGAATAATTTGCCGATCGTGATACGGGTTTTGAGCTTACGGGAAAGATAACTCTCCGCCTTACCCCTGATGATGTTCTGTATATAGGGGGTCTGTATCAAAAAGATCACCAGGATCAAAATGATAAGGATCGTCAAAACTATTTTTAAAAACACCCTCGCCAACCTATGTATCACGGATCTGCGTGGCTTATTTTCCGGCTGGCTGCTCTCCATAAATTAGATTTCTAACTAATATTAAATCTTTACGTTAACCTGACAAAATACAGACCAACTATAAAGATTTATCAGATCTTTTATTTTAACTGTTTATTATAGGGAAATCCCTGTATTTCAGCGTCTTTGTGCCCTTTTTTCCCCAAAGGCGTACCGATTTTTCTACAGCCTTCCCTGGATAGTTCCGACTTTTACCCCCCATTACCGGGTGATTGTTTTTCTGGCTCCTGATTTGTCCTATCTGCTGAAGTTCATTTTAAAAACCGGTATTATGCTCAAGCAAGTTCAAACACAGAAGTTACACCACACGATCCTGCCGCAACAGATTGAATTGCTGAATCTATTCCACCTGAATACCTTGCAATTGGAACAGCGGATACAGGATGAACTGAATGAGAATCCTGTATTGGAGGAAAATTCTTCCCAGGACGACTTCCTGACAGATAAATTCTCAAAAGATACGGTGCAGGATTTTCAGAACTGGGAAGAATATGGCTATGACGATATCCCTGATTATAAGACCGAATATAAGAATTACCTGCCTACCGATAAAATCCCGGAAAAGCCCCTGGCTGAAACGCTGGATTTCCGGGAAGAGCTGAAAAAACAATGTCGCTATCTCAATGTGGCGGAGGACACCTATTTTTTGCTTGATTTCCTCATCGATTCTCTGAACGAGAATGGCTTCCTGGAGCAGGATATGGAAGAGCTGGCTTCTGAGATCTCTTTTTCCAGGAAGTCCTGGATTGAGCCGGCTGAGCTGGAAAAGAACCTGGCTTATATCCGGGAGCTGGAACCCATGGGAACTGGGTGCAGGACCGTACAGGAATATATGCTGCTGCAGCTGAAAAAGATGAATATCAAACAGCCCGATGTCCGGATAGCGATCCAATTGCTGGAAGAGCATTTTCAGGACCTGCGGGGCTGTAACCTGGAAAAACTTAAACGGCACCTGGGCCTGGACGACGATGAGATCAAGATCGTATTAAGCCTTTTATCCCATTTAAAGACAAGGCCTTTTAGCCATGTAGCTACGGATACCCAGGTCACCCCATCCATATTGCCCGATTTTATCGTGCTGGACAACGGAGACAACCTGGATGTGGCATTGTACCGCCAGCGTTCATCCAATCTGCATATCAGCCAGTCCTGGACCGAAATGGTGCAAAATGCCTCGCAGAATTCCACCATGGAGAAATCAGCCAAACAATATCTCCGTAGTAAATTGTCTTCCGCACAGTGGTTTATTAATGCCATCCAGCAGCGGGAATCGAACATGCTGAAGATCATGAAGACCATCGTCGAACTACAATATGAATACTTCAAATATGGGGATATTCTCTTGTTGCAGCCCATGAAGCTGAAAGATATCGCCGATAGGGTAAAAGTGGATATCTCCACCGTGAGCCGTCTTACCTGTAATAAATATGCGGAGACTTCCTTCGGCACGATCCTGTTGAAAGATCTGTTTACGGAAGGGATCGTGAATAAAGAAGGGAACAATATCAGCAATAAGGTCATTCAAAGCATTATCGAAGAGCTGATCCAGGCAGAAGATAAAAAAGAGCCCTATACGGACCGTCAGCTGGTGTCTATTCTGGCAACCCGTGGATATTCGATCGCCCGGAGGACCGTGGCCAAGTATCGGGAGCTGCTGGATATTCCCGTCGCGCAGATCAGGGGCTTGTGGGATTGAGATCAGGGAACATAATCAGCAATCAGGGACTGTAATCAGATCTGGATAAAATAAGGATAAAAAATGCGGCCGGTCTCATTTTCATGAGCCGGCCGCAACTTTAATACCCCGTTTTTCTATCTACCGATCTTAGAATGCAAAACCTACATAAACCGAAACACCTGCATTCTTCGAATTCTTTGTCAGGTCTCCGGAAAGGCTGCCCGATTTTCCGATCTTGCTCAGACCATAATTGTACCGGGCTCCCAGCGTAAAAGCGGATACATCAAATCCCACACCACCTGCCAGACCTACATCCCAGCGATTGAAGTTGTCCGCCTTCAAATCGGTGGCGCCCTGGATCTCGCCATTGTCATCCACGTTCTTTACGTTGGCTGAAACGAGATACCCTACATAGGGGCCTGCGTGAATGTTAAAATTCTTTGTAAGGTTCACCACAGCCAGAACGGGTAATTCTATATACCCCAGGTTGAAGCGATATTCCCCATCACCCTGGACAAAATTGCTGTAAGTATCCTTTGCTCCTTTGATACTATACAATAATTCAGGCTGAATCGAGAAACCGGTAGTAAGAGGCAGCTTAGCATAGACGCCTGCATTGAACCCCACTTTCGAATGTTCTTTCGATACATCGTCTACATACAGGTTGGTTAAGCTGATAGCACCCTTGATACCGAATTTTGGAGTCAGCTTATCACCGCCCGTGATCGCCTGTTGCTCCTGGGCCCGGGCGCAAAGGCCGCTGACAGCCAAAGCTGACATAAAGAAGACACTCCGCAGAATCATTACTTGCTTTTTCATGGTTACTTTTTTTCGTTACAGATTATTTGTTTGTTAGGCATTATTCAATTGTTATGCCCAGTCTGGCATAAAACTCGCTGTTATCTAAAGAAATAGTTAATAAAATAGTTAATATATGAGAGCAATATGGACAGGGGCTATCGGCTTTGGCCTGGTAAACATCCCCATAAAAATATACAGCGCCACAGAAGGCAGCGAACTGGATCTCGATATGCTGGATAAAAAAGACCATTCCCATATCAAATTCAAAAGAGTGAATGAGAACACCGGTAAGGAGGTCGCCTGGGATAACATTGTAAAGGGCTACAAGCTGGATGACCGGTACATCGTATTGACCGATGAAGATTTTGAGAAGGCGATGCCGGAGAAGACAAAGATCATTGAGCTAACGGAGTTCGTCCGCGAGACGGAAATCGATGGGATGTATTATGATACGCCTTATTACCTGGAGCCTGAAAAATCGGGAACGAAAGCATATGTATTGTTGCGGGACGCCCTTCGCAAGACCGGCAAGGCAGGCTTTGGCAGCTTTGTATTGAGGAATAAAGAAAATCTTTGCCTGATCAGGGCGTTGGAGGATGTCCTCGTCCTGAACAAGATCCGCTGGTCCCAGGAGATCCGGTCGACCGAAGATCTGAAGATACCTGCGGGAACGCCTAAGCCGGCCGAAATGAAAATGGCGATCGAGCTGATAAATAGCCTTACCGGGAAATTCGATATCTCCAGCTATAAGGATACTTATACAGATCAATTGCTGAAAGTGATAAAAGCGAAAGCGAAGGGCGGCAGGCAGGCCAAAACTTCTCCTTTACGAGTGGTGCACTCTCCGAATAAAGATCTGCTGTCGCAGCTGAAAGCGAGCTTGCAGGGGAGAAAGAAAAAGGCGTCTTGAAAGTTGAGTTGGCCGTCACAGCTCTGCCGCTCTCATTCCAGTACTCTTGATTCCCGCTTGAGGATGAATACCGCAGTATCGGAGACCTCGATGCTGCGCCCATGATCCATCGCATAGACCTTCGTAAATTCCGCTCCGAAATACAGGATGATCGAGGAATAATACACCCAGACAAGGATAACCATAATGGAAGCGGCGGCTCCATACATAATACCGATATTTGAATTACCCAGATAAAGTCCGATGAGGAATTTCCCCAGTATAAAAAGCAGACCGGTAAAAAAAGCGCCAATGAAAGCATCTTTCCAGGCGATAATAGCATCCGGCAATATTTTGAAGATGATCGTGAACAGGATAATAACGGCCGCCAGGGTAAGGGTAAGGTTGGCCGCATAAAAAAAGTACAGCGTAAAACTGGAAAAATATTGCTTCAGGTAATTACTGAGCAGATCCATCAGCGAGTTGATGACCAGGGCTACCATGGAAATAAACCCGAAAGCAACGATAAGAGAAAAAGACAGCAATCGGTTCATGATGAGCTTTAACCAGCCTTTTTTAGGTTTGGCCTGTATCGACCAGATATAATTGATGGAACCCTGTATCTCGGTAAAGACACCCGTGGCGCCGATCACTAAGATCACTCCGCCGATTATAGCGCCGGCGACAGTATGTTTGGATTGCTGGATGTTCTTTATAATATCCTGGATCTGTATGGCAGCATTGGCCCCCACCAGCCCTTTTACCTGTTCATAGATCCTCCCCTCGACGGCCTGTTGCCCCCAAAAAATACCCGCCAGCGAGATAACGACTATCAACAGGGGCCCCATGGCAAAGATGGTGGAATAGGATAAGGAAGCGCTTAGCTTAAACGCATTGTCTGTATCGAATTCCACCGCTGCTTTTTTTATTACCTTCCAATAGACCGATAGTTTCTTCATTGTTTTATTACTTGATAAGATTGCCTTATTACTTGATAAGACCATGCCAGTTTATTGATCCTGCCGGCGCCAATAGGGACCTTCCGGATGTAGAGTTTCTTCCCCAATATCGGGTAAAAAACGTTTTTACGGCGTTTATCCGCCTTTTAAATAATTGGCAAGCATTTTTCATTATTAAGATCAGCAATCATTTTCCTAACGCTAAATTATATTTTATGAGCGGTTTACTTTATCTGATAGCAGTCATATTGATCATAGGTTGGATCTTAGGCGTGTTCGTATACAGCGTAGGCGGACTGATCCATGTATTGATCGTATTAGCGATCATCTCTCTGGTACTGGGTATCATCAGGAGAGCATGACCGGATCTGATCGGTTTCCAGGGTGTTAAAGGGATGGGGCGTTATCCCCCCGTGAAGCCGGTCATCGACCGGCTTTTTTATGTAGAGCGATATAGCAGAGCGATATAAAAGTATCGCGATATTAAAAAAAGCCATCCCGGATCCTCCCCGGAATGGCTATACCCACTCAACTTCTAACACACTGTCATTATTATTTCTTTCCTTTCCGTTCGCTCTTATCTCCTTCCCCATTCTCCGTTTCCAGCGCCTGCCAGTTGACATTGTTTTCCGCAATATCCGTAAGGAGCGAATCGGCTGCCTTTTCTTCCTTCAACGTCTCTTCCAGCAGAGTAGCCACTTCATTCAGGTGCATATTGCTGGCAAGCTGTACCAGGGTGCCATAAGTGGCGATCTCATAATGTTCCACCTTTTGGGCGGCTGCGATCAGCGCTACATCGCGGGTCAGGCTGCCGGCCTCTGTCTCTTCCGTCATCTCATCCGCCTCTTTGGTCAACCCATCCATGGCCTCACATTTTACAGCCTGGGCCTTTTTTCCCATCAATTCAAAGGCCTTTTCCAATCGGGTAACATGTTCTTCCGTCTGAGCCAAATGGTCGTCAAAGCAATCCTGTAACTCTTCCGTAGTGGCCGCTTTTTTCATTTTGGGCAAGGCCTTGGTCAGATGCTTCTCCGCCCAATAGATATCCTTTAACATGTCTAAGAATAATTCCTGCATCAGCGGACCCTGATCCTGAGTTTTTCCAGAACTGGTTGCAGGAGCTTTCCTTGTCTTTTCAGCTGTCTTTTGCATGTAATAAGTTTTAAGAATTTAATAATAAATGTTCGCAGGAGCGCGTCTTTGCTACTCTTACTTTAGCAGGTAGAAAAACATATGCCAGGGAATTTATATGCGGAAAACGACATCGGAATGTGCAGTAATTTCCTCGAATGGGGGTGGGAATGTAAGTCTGGCTTAAAGCTTGTATCTTGAGGTCTGCGGATACTTTAACCCTTTTTTAAGCTATTCACTATGCCGGATCAATTTTTAAGTCAATTCGATCATTTCCCCGATTTTGTATGGGATGGCTTATTGGCAGGCGTGGCGATCGTCCTCGGCCTTCTCCTGAAGTGGGTGTTATCACTCGTGTTACGGAAAAAGCCAGCGGATGGCAAGCCTGCCTGGTCTGTCACCCGTTCTATCCTGTCCCGCCTCGGCAAGCCTTTTAGCTATTTCCTCCCCCTGCTGACGCTCAACTTTCTGCTTCCGCTGATGAAAGTAAGAGCCAGTGTTTACCCGGCCCTCAATAAAACGGTGGAAATATTGCTGGCGGTCTCCTTTGCGAATGTATTGATCGGGTTGGTAAAGGTATTCGAGGACTATGTCTATCATTCTTTTGATATTAATAAAGCCGACAATCTAAAAGAGCGGAAGATAAGGACGCAGCTGCAGTTCATCCGGAGGCTGGCTATCAGCGTGATCATTATCCTTACCGCCTGTGTTATCCTCCTCAGCTTTAACAATCTCCGGAAACTGGGGGCCGGCCTGCTTACCGGTGTGGGAGTAGGCGGTATCATTATCGGGTTTGCCGCCCAGAAATCCCTGGGCAACCTCCTGGCTGGCTTCCAGATAGCCTTTACGCAACCAATAAGGATCGATGACGTGCTGGTGGTGGAAGGGGAATGGGGCCGCGTAGAAGAGATCACGCTTACTTATGTAGTCCTCAATATATGGGACCAGCGCAGGCTGATCCTGCCGATCAATTATTTTGTTGAAAAGCCTTTTCAGAACTGGACAAGGAATACGGCGGATATAATGGGAACCGTTTTTTTATACCTTGACTACACCGTCCCCCTGGATGCCCTACGTAAGGAGTTTACCAGGCTGCTCGAAATCAATCCCTTATGGGACAAAAGAGTCAATGTCCTGCAGGTCACCAATACCAGCGAACGCACCATCGAGGTGCGGGCCCTGATGAGCGCCAGCAGTTCGGGGAATGCCTTTGACCTGCGATGTGATATCCGGGAAGGATTGATAAAATATGTCCAGGTCCATTTTCCCGAAAGCTTCCCCGTGACCCGGGCTATCGTGGAAGGCGGACCGGTAAAGACGAATTAGTCGTTACTATCGCCATTATCGTCGTTGAGGCTGTATTCGTTATTCTCTTCATCCTCTTCGCCAATCTCCTCGTCGCTATCGTCTTCCTCCGCGCCCGGAACATCGAGGTCCTCTCCGGACAGGTCATCGCTTCGCTCGTTGAGCAGCGTACCATCATCATCCCGGTCATCCAGGGCGCCGGTGATCAGCGGGGCATCCTCGCTTTCAGCCTTGCGCCGGTCTATATTTGCCAGTACAGACCTTTCTTCGGGGGTGACATCTGCCTCTGTTCCCATTACAATACCGAGATCATCCTTGCCATCAGCCTTGTTAATTGTCCTGTCACCTTCTTCATCAGCCGATGAGACCGTTGTATCGGCCATTTCTCCCAGGCGGGGCGGTTTAACGTTTTCCTGCCCGGGAATGTCTTTTACCTCAGGTAGATCGATGGTATTTTTTTCCGGATAATTATGATTTTTTGCCATACTATCGTTGTTAAATGTTTGAGATTATGCATGCACGTATCGTTGTTATTGATAAGCGCGTAGTTATTGTGATGAATCCACCGCGCCCCCAGCCTTAGGAGAAGGACGGACCCCGGCCTGGGCCGGCTTGACCGTGTTGGCGGTATCATTGCCCGGGGGCTGCGCTACTTTGTAGGAGGTGTCCGTTCCTCCGGCTCCGCCGGTAACAGGCGGACGGGTATCGACTGCTTGCTGATAAGCTTCCTTACGCGCCCCGTTCTGTATCCAGTGCACGACAAGGGGACTGAGAATAGCTACCAATACGCAGAGTAAAAACCAGTTCCGTTGGGGAAAGCTCAGTTCTTTGTTGTTTGTATTTTCCATGATCCTTTCAGTTTTATCACTCATCTGTGATTATGCAATTAGGATGCCCCGGAAAAATCAGCATTATGCCCCCCGAAAAATCAGCATTATGCCCCCGGAAGAATCAGCATTATGCCCCTGAATCAGAAGAAAGCGTAATAAAAGACGGCAAACAATTGTATAATCTAAATAAATAATATAAATAAGCTTTAATCTGTATAACAAACAACTCCAATCATTAGAAGTCAATCAATTCTCGATAAGCTAATCAATCATATTTATAAAATCTTTAATTTAGCCCATAGGATAAGGTCTAAATCAGAGTCGACTCCAGACCCGGTATGTTCATACCGGGTTTTGTTTTTGCACTAAAAAAAGCCTGTAAGATATTTACAGGCTTCCTTGCAGTCTCTGGAAACAAAAAAATTATTCCGTATACGCCCCCGCGTTTGCCGGCTGAAAATTAAAATATTGCCGGGCATTATAATAACAAATATCCCTGACTATTTTCCCTACCCATTCCAGGTCATTGGGCAGCTCTCCATTGGTAATCTCTTCACCAAAAAGATTGCAAAGGATCCGGCGGAAATATTCATGCCGCGGAAAGGAAAGAAAGCTGCGGGAATCCGTCAACATCCCCACAAAGCGGCTTACCAGCCCCATATTGGACAGGGCATTGATCTGCCGGGTCATCCCATCTTTCTGGTCCATGAACCACCACGCTGAACCGAACTGTATCTTGCCGGCAACCGATCCATCGTTAAAATTACCGGTCATCGTTGCAATCAGCTCGTTATCGGCAGGATTGAGGTTATAGAGAATGGTCTTCGCCAGCTTATCTTCTTTGTCCAGCCGGTCCAGGAATTTCGCCAATGCCCTGCCTTGAGAAAAATCCCCGATCGAGTCCCATCCGGTGTCGGCGCCCAGGCGTTGCGACATACGGCTATTGTTATTCCGGAGAGCGCCCAGATGAAACTGCTGCACCCACCCCTTCGCCCAATCCCATTCAGCGAAATGAACCAGCATGGCGGATTGGAAGGTACGACGCTCTTGCCCGCTGAGCCCCTTTCCAGCCCTCACCTTGTTAAAAGCTGTCTCTACCTCCACTCCGGTAAATTCTTCCACATAGATCTCTTCCAATCCATGGTCGGATACCGTACATCCTGCAGATGCAAAGAAATCATGCCGGTTCTCCAGGGCGAGAAGGTAATCGTTAAAATTGGAGATCGCGATATTGGTAGCCCCTTCCAGCCTTTTTATGTAAGCGTTGAAGTTTTCCGGGTTGTCTACATTCATGGCATTATCCGGACGCCAGGCAGGCAATATGGGAATTTCGAAACCATCCTGCTTCAGCTTAAGATGATGCTCCAGGGAATCCACCGGGTCATCCGTCGTACAGACGGCGCCTACATTCATTTTCCGTAAAAGATTACGAACGGAATATTCTTTCGTCTGCAGTTTTTCCGTACAGGCATCATAGATCGTCCTGGCAGTTTTTGCACTTACCATGTCGGGTATGTCGAAATAACGCTGCAGCTCCAGGTGTGTCCAGTGAAAAAGCGGATTGCGCAGAGTATAGGGAACGGTCTCCGCCCATTTTTGAAATTTTTCCCAATCCGACGCATTCCCTGTAATAAAGCGTTCTTCCACTCCATTCGTCCGCATGGCGCGCCATTTATAATGATCGCCATATAACCATGCCCGGGTGAGATTCTCAAACTGGTGATCCCCCGCAATCTGTTGCGGAGGCAAATGACAATGATAGTCTATGATCGGCATCTCTTTGGCATAATCATGATACAGCTGCTGAGCCGCCCTGGAATGCAGCAGAAAATTTTCATCTAAAAAATTTTTCATAACATCTTCTTTATAATTAGTACTCCTTAACCTTTTTTATCCGAAGATCAGCGCCCGAAAACGCTAATTTAGCGCTTCGCCTGCTGTATGAGCCATTTGGCCAAATCCCTTGCCGCATTAAAATTCTCATATTCGGCAGGAAGTACCCTTCCGTCCGCGTATTCATTGTAGAACCAGGGGTCCCCTACCGCGAACACCGTGCCTTTGCCGACCCGGGCAACAGCCATGATCACTTTTCCCCCATCCGTAAAATGGGCTTTTGCAGGAGACTTCAGCCGCAGGGTGCTCAGCTCCTTCATGTAAATTTTCTTAGTCGTTGTGAATATCCTGTCCTGCGCCGGTATGGTAAAGGCCCCCATTTCGTATTGATTCCCCGTCACCTGGTGATAATTATCTTCATTAAAATGGATGCCAAACCGCTCTGCCAGCTTGTTGAAATGAGGGAATTCCGCATTGACGGAATCATTGCTCATCAGCAATAATACCCCGCCTGCCTCTACCCATTCATGGATGCTGCGGATCTCTTTGGGGCTTACATAATTGGGAGCAGGCACATCTTTGTCATTATCCGGGTCCACTATAATATAAAAGGACGCTTTTTTCAACCGTTCGGCCGTGGGCGCCAATGGAAGGGTATCCGTACGCATCCCATATTGCCGGAAAATGTTTCCGAACAGGGAGAAACCGCTATTGGTCTGATCGTTCCAGGTGTAATGATAACGCACCGACGCCCCGGTAATATCTTTATGGTATTCGTTGTTATAATAGTAGTCGAGCAGGACCGTTCTGCCTCTTCCTGTCATCAACCGGGGCAGCTGGTCTATTTCATCAGCCGCCAGCAGGAAAGCCCCCAGCCCCTTGGGATCGTCAGTCACCACTTTTTCACCGGTATAATATTGATAACTTCCATCCCGGTAGGGCTCGCCGCCCAATCCGCTCTCTCTGACAGTGCCCTGCAGCGCGGATTGACCACCGGCATCCGTAATAAAGAATTTTTTGACGATGCCTTCATAGCCTTTTTTAGCGGGGGAAAGATACGTGGCAGGCAGGTAACCCATCCGAACACCCTTCGCCAGGGTATAAACGAACATGGAACTGGCAGACGACTCGGGATAATTACCCGGAACAGCCCCTTTGTCCAGGATATCCCACCACAGACCAGTACCGGCATCCTGCACTTTTTGTATGGCGGCGGCATAACGCTGGAGGATCGCCACCAGAGCCGCCCGGCCGGGATGTCCCGACGGAAAATAATCCAGTGCATCTACTACAGCCATCCCATACCACCCCATAGCGCGTCCCCAGAAATGAGGAGAAAGACCGGACATCTTATCGGCCCATTTTTCCTGCCGCGACTCGTCCCAGCCATGATAGAGCAGGCCGGTCTTCGGATCGCGGGCATACCGCTCGATAGTGGTGAATTGCCGGGTGATATCATTAAAGGCCGTGTCCTCGTGGAAGAGAGCCGCATATTCGGAATAAAAAGGCTGGGCCATATACAGACCGTCCAGCCATACCTGCCGGTTGTACTTTTTCTTGTGCCAGAAGCTGCCTTCAGCAGTCCGGGGCTGATCCTTTAATTGCTGCCGTAAGATCGTAGCGGCTTTATAATATTTTTCCTGGTTGGTGACCTTGTATAATAATAACAGGATCCTTCCACCCGATATATTGTCCAGGCTGTAATCTTCCTGTTTATACGCAGCGATATTCCCATCCTTATCCACCAGCCGGTCCACTAAATGCTGTATATAGTTAAAATAACGGGCATTGCCGGTATTGTACCACAAGCCTTCCAGCCCTTTCCATACGACCGCCTCCTCGTAGTTCCATCCCGGGGTCCTGCCCTCCGCTGAATCCTTCCAGGTTGTCATGACCGTTGCGGCTATCGCGGAAGCTTCCGAATTTGGCTGTGACTGCGCCTGCGTGTGACTGTTGCAAAGAAAGAGGCAGGACAGCAGGATGACCTTGCTGAAAGAACGCAGAAATGGAAAAGGATCGCTCGTGATTATATGCTGCATAGGAAAAGGATCGCTCATTGTTTTAGAGGGATATGGCATAGGCAAAATGTGTCATTTTTTTCCAATTGTAGATAGTATTTCATAAAGGTGGGAAACACCGGTATTGACTGCGATTACAGCGTCACCACCTTTTTATCTTTGCTGCTGAGATAAGCAGCCTCTATGATACGCAGGATATTAGTCCCGTCTTCCGGAGTTACAGGTACAGGCCCGTCATAACGTATAGCGGCATACATCCCGTCATAGAATTCTCCGTAATTCCCTTTGATAGATGGAATATATTCCCGGATCTCTTTCCCGTCCCTTTCCGTATGCAGGAGCCCTTTTGCACTTTCCGGCTCTACCCCCCAGTCTTCACCTTCCGGCATTTCGCCCAGTAAGAGATGCTGCTCCTGGGGATCTCCCTTGGGTTTGAGAAAAGTGCCCAGGGAACCGTAGAAAGCAAAAGCCGGCAGCGGCTCTCTCACGAGATAGCTCGACTTAAGCCTTACCCGCAAATTGCGCGCGGCCGGGTAGTACAACAGCACTTCCATGTAATCATCCACTTTGGAAACAGGTCGTATGATACCGATATCGGCGAATACCCCTTCCGGCATTCCGAATAATTGCAGGACCTGGTCTATCAGGTGAGAGCCCAGATCATAAAGCAGCCCCCTGCCAGGGCCGGGAGTTTCCTTATGCACTTTGTAGCTCAGCGCCGTGGTATACCGGTCATAGTGGATCTCCGCCTCTACGATATGCCCCAACCAGCCGCCTTCTACGACCTGTCTCAGGGTCTTCGCATCGCTGTCATAACGCCTGCTCTGATAAACGGATAATTTCTTCCCTGTCGTCTTAGCGAGGGCGGTCAATTCCTCCCCTTCTTTTACCGTAACGGCAAAAGGCTTTTCCACCACCACATGTTTACCCGCCAGCAGCGCCTTTTTTGTATAGTCAAAATGGGTATAGTTCGGAGTATTCACCACCACCAGCTCAATAGCCGCATCCTCCAGGATCTCTTCCAGGGAACGGTAAGTCCGGACATATGGATAAAGGGCCACGGCGAGGTTCTTCTCCCTTTCCCAGACCGCATACAAGTCAAAACCGGGATTCAGGTGCAGGAAGGGGGCATGGAACACCTTGCCGGACATTCCAAATGAGCACAAGGCTGTCTTAATAGGTACCATATTCTTAATTTACGTTGAACGGCCAATTTAATTGTTTGACCCGCCAATATTATGTCTTTTTACCGATCCGATCCCCCCAACTATGGTAAAATTTAGCGGACATCCCCAGGCAGCCGGCGAATCTGTAGATTAAATTCCCCGTACGGGTGACGATGGCCGAAGCTAACGTTTGGTCCGTGAATGGCATATCTTTTTGAGCATATGGTTTTAAATTTGAGCATGAGGCTTAAAAAAGGCATATTAAGAGCCGGCACCAGCAATGTGGTCGTTCCGGAAAAGAACAAAGCTGCTTTTCCGGCTGCCTTTCAGGCGAAGAGCCATCTTGAATATTATGCTTCTTTATTTAACAGCGTGGAGATCAACCGGACCTTTTATAAGCTTCCCAAACCCGGGACCCTGGAAAAATGGGCCCAACAGGCGCCCGAAGACTTCCGGTTCACCGTGAAATTATGGAAAGAGATCACCCATGTAAGGGATCTTCGTTATAAGACAGAGGATGTGACTACTTTTATGCAGACAATAGCTCCGATAGGGCCGAAAAAAGGTTGTTTGCTGATCCAGTTTCCGGCGGGTTTGCATTCGGGAAATGCCGCTTCTCTTGAACAGCTACTGACGGATATTGCAGTCTTCAATCCCGATCCATGCTGGAGAATAGCGGTAGAGTTCCGGAACAGGGAATGGTATAGTCCGGCAGTCTATACGCTGCTGGATAAGTACCATGCCGGCCTGGTCCAGCATGATATGCCTTTTAAAGGAGAGGACCCCATGGATCCGGAGGATCGGTTTGCATTGCACCCTCCCCTTCCTTCCGGGGCTGATTTTGTATTCAAACGGTATCATGGTCCAAAAGGCGATTATAAAGGAAGTTATGCTGCCTCTTTCCTGGAACAGGATGCTCTCGTCCTTACGAAATGGCTGGACCAGGGTAAGGATGTGTATGTCTATTTCAATAATACAGCAGCCGGAGATGCGCCGAAAGATGTAATGCTGCTAAATAAATTTATATATGGATAATACGAAAGAATTCAAGCTTGAGCTGGACTTTGAGGGCAAACATTATTCCGGGTCTATCCTTCCGTCCGAAGAAAAAGACAATAAGAATTTTCCTGTTTTCTTCCGGATCACCATCGACGGCAGATTATATGCCTATATCTGCTGCGGTCAGAGCGGCTGGCATGACCGGGATCAAAAGACGGGGCATAATGCGCTGATCAATGCTATTGGGGAGTATATACATGACTGGTACGGGTAGAAGAATGAATTTTTAAACAGAAGAATATGGATAATCTTTTAACCACTGCCAGAAGTTATCCCGATGAATTATCCTGGCTTCAGCCGGTTGATATGCTTCCATAAAGATCTTTGGAAATTTTGTTTTAGATGCTGGATTCCATTTAAATTCATATGCATACAATTTCCCATCTATTTCTTCAATATAGTCTACTTCTGCCTGAGCCTTGTTGCGCCAAAAATAAGTGTATCCGTAATAACCATTATAAGCCAGCAATTTCTTTCTTTCTGTTATCAGGTAATTTTCCCACAAGGCTCCTATATCATTCCTATTTTCCGGAATACTATAATTACCTATCAGGGCATTTCGAATACCATTGTCGTAAAAATAGATTTTCTTTTTACGGTTTATTTCGTTCCGTAGATTACCACTATGAGCTCCCAATCTGTAAACCACAAACACCTGTTCCAAAAGATGGATATAACTATCTATTGTTTTAGTGTCGGCACCGACTATTTGCGATAATTCATTCAGAGAGACTTCACTACCTATCTGCCACGCCAGCGCCTTCAGGATTTTTTCCAATAACAACGGTTTTTTTATACCGGTAAGAGCCAAAACGTCCTTATATAAATAACTACTGGTGAGGTTATTTAATATTTGCTGTGGATTGTCGGGATTGGTCACTATTTCCGGATACGTTCCAAATATCAGATATCGTGATAGGCCACGTAACAGTTCCGGAGTTCCAATATGATTAATTAGTTCTCCGCAACTTATAGGATAAAGAAAATACTCCCATTTTCGCCCGGTCAAGGGTTCCTGGGTGAGATCGGCTATATTAAGAGCAGAAGAACCTGTCAGAATAAGCTGTATTTTTAATTCAGCGTCAATTATTTGCTTACAAATACTTCCTATATCCTCAATCATTTGCGCTTCATCCAGAACGATTAGCTTTATGTCGCCAAAGCTTTGTATGAGCGTCGCAACATTATCATTTCGCCAAAGACTGCGTGTGATGATCTCATCGCCGTTGAAGTAAATAAATTTATCGTTTGTCTTTCTGACGAGATCTTTTACCAAAGTAGTTTTTCCAACCTGTCTTGGTCCATAAATTATAATCGCTTTTTTATAATCAAAGCGTTTAAGAAGATTGGGTTCAATTGTTCTATTAATCATTAGGGCATTCGTTTGTATAAAAATAGCCATTTATGGAATACAATCCATAAAAAGACGTCTATTTATGGAATACAATCCACAAAATACCCAAATTAAAGCCTCAACAATCAAATATGTACGCCTATTTCAATAATACCGCAGAAGGCGAAACCCGAAAGATATCAGGAGGCTCATCGATAATCATTATCTACAATAGCCGTCTTGTCATTCAGGGTGATCCTGGCGATCTCGTCCTTTCTCATAAATTTCACCCCCGGCTGTTTGGTCGCATAGGCCAGAAACTCATCTATCACTCTTACCTGTGCCGGTGTTCCGCTGATGCGGTCATGGGTGCTGAGGGACATCTGCCGTTTGCGGGTGGCGCCTTCTTCATAGAGCTGATCGAACTCCAGCCGGAGCTGCTCCCCAAATTGTTTCGACGAAAAATACCTGCCTTCCAGCAACTGTATATCATTACATCTTAACGTATAAGGTACGACAGCGAAATTCCTGCCATTGACCGGGATCAGGAAAGGTTCGTCCCTGCTGAGATCGTCTATATGATAAGTAAAACCAAGCTCCTGCAGGATGGCCAGGGTGTTCTTACTCCTGCGCAGCCAGTTGCAGTTATACCCCAGCGTCGTTTGCCCCGTCACCTCCTTTATAAGATCCATACCCGCCTTTACAAAGGCCTTTTCCTGCTCATACGTCATGGTATACTGGGGCGTCCAGTTGAGTCCATGACCGGCTATTTCATGTCCGCGTTGAACGATCTCCCGGGCCAGGGCAGGATTATGCCTGGCTGCCTCTCCGATCGTATGACTGGTCACCTTTATACCATATTTATCCCATAAGTTCAGCAAACGTGGGATACCTTCCTTATATCCATACTGAAACCAGGTTTTGGCCGGCAGGTCTGTATACCCTTTTTCCAGGTTAGGGGGAAAGGGGCTGTCAAAGCCGGTTTCGGGCTCGCCGCCCGCTTCAAATTGCATAGAGACCGAAATAACCAAACGCGAGCCGTCGGGCCATCGTGACGGATCCTCTCCGGCCGGTTCTGATTTACTGCTGCCCGGAAAAAGGCTATTGGGCATAAGCAAGGAACCTGTCCCTAACAAAGCCGTACTTTTAATAAATTCCTTTCTTGATTGCATGTAATTCCTTTAATTGTTTACCATTCCGGGAAGCCGTCAGGCCCGGTATTACTTGTCGGTGATACAGGACAAAATTAGGATGCCCGGAAGAGGCCATTCCTGTAAAAAACAAAGAATACCTTGTAATTTTCATAGAAACGCGCCGGCACCTACATCCTGAACTGCAACGTCACATAATATGCCCTTGCATCTGCCGGAACGATACCCGGCCCCGGATAACTATCGGCCCTTCGCGTAAAATACTTCTGATTGGCAAGATTGTTCACCGATCCGGAAAGAGATAACATCCTGGTGATCCGGAAATCAGCCGAAAAGTCCATGACCGTATAGGCAGGTACTATGCCATTGATGCCATTATTGCTGGGCTTGGTGGCATCGGTGGCATCCCCGAACTGTCGCGCCGTGTATGAATATTGGAAGGTTGCGGAAAGCCTGTTTTTCTGGAAGTTGATCCCTGTCCTGAAAATAACGGGAGGCACGAACTCTACTTTTTTGTTTTCATAGGCCGATACCTTGCTGTTCACATACCTGGCATCGATGAAGGAAATATTGGTGAAGACGGATAATTTCGTTTTTTCGGCGCTGCCTCTTATCAGCTTCCAGATATCTGCCTCTGCAAAGGATTCCACCCCAAGGTTCCGTGACTTTGCTATATTGGTGGTGTATTGATAGGTGATAGACGATGTGTCTGTCAACCAGACAGTTCCTATCCTGTCGGCATAGTTGATGGCGAAAAGACTAAGGTCATAAGTAAATATATTGGAAACATGTCCGCGTACTCCGACGTCTGCAGAGTAACCTTTTTCGTCTTTCAAATCCGGATCGACACGGAAATTGGGATTGACAATACTCATGTCATTGAAATTGATGGCGCGATAGTTCTGTGAGATGTTGGCATAAAATTGCATTGAATTATTTTCATCATAGCTCAATCCTATTCCGCCGATCAGGAACGATCTTTTATTCAGCCTGTTCTCCGTTATCAATTCATTGGAAATAACGTCGCCGGTATACATGCTTGCAAGATCCTGCTGAGGCTTGTTATAAAAGCCATCCGCTTTTGTATAAATATTTTCGTACCGTGCGCCCGGTATGATGCTGAGCCTGGAATTAATGCGAAAGATATTTTCGACGAACAGGGCGACGTTGTGATTGGGATAGGTGTACCTGGAGTAACTTAATGAATCATATGGATTGGATTTGTCGAAAGCGAAATCCGATTTCGCACCGCCTGAGCCGGCATTGCCAAGGCCTATTTCCCTGTTGGTATGACCGCTGTAAAAACGTACGCCGCCGAGCAGAATGAAGGGGTTATCCTTTTTTGTATTATAGGTATACATCAGCCTGCTTTCGTTGCCCCAATTGGAATACCTGTCCGTGCGGTAATTCCGGGGACCGCCCTGGTCATTAACGGTGTTGATCGCTCCCAATGCGGAACGTTCAGCCAACAGCCCGAATAACCTCGAGTTGAATGTAAGGTTCCTGCTGATCGAATAGTCGAGCAATAAAGCTCCCAGGTTCCAGTCTACCCTAAACCAGTTCCTTGCTTTTGTGGATTGCCTTGGATCGGAGGAGAACATCCGATCGTTAAGTCCTCCCGGTTGATGTTCCAGGTAATCCATGTGCGTGTATTGTGCCGTGATCGACAATTTCGAGGTAACTCTCAAGGTTGCGGAAACATACCCTGTATTGACGTTGAACCGGGAATTCGGCCGCCATCCATTGCCTGACTTATGCTGGTAAAAAGCGAAATAATTCAGCTTGCCGACGGTTCCACCGACGCTGGTGGAGGTATTTACAAAACCCCACGATCCACCCGTCAATCGCGAGACAACCCGGATTTTTTGGGTGTCGGTCCCACTGCTCATTTTAAAATTGATAATTCCGCCGAACTGCGTACCATATTGAAGAGAAGCTGCTCCGCGGACGATCTCTATCCGTTCCAGCACTTCCGCCGGCGGAGTATAATAACTTTCAGGATATCCCAACGCATCGGCGCTGATATCATAGCCGTTCTGACGGGTGTTGAAATTGCTCACCCGGTTAGGGTCCAGCCCCCTCCCCCCGATCGCTAACTGTGTGCCCGCCCCGCCATCATTCTCATAAATATTCAGCCCGGCTACTTTTGAATACAGTTGCCGGGAATTATTTGTCGCCGTGTTGGCGGTAAGATCTTTCAGTACGATCACTTCGCTTTTTTTGCCGGCATAAATACCCGCACCATCTACGTCTTTCAATCGTGTCATGCCGAATGTTTTTCCCGTTGCTTTCACGTTTACGGAGTCCAGGGTCGACATGTGAAGGTTCAAAACCACGGTGATCCGGATGTTCCCGTTTGCAACGACGACTGTTCGTTTCACGGTGTCGTATTCCAGCGAAGAAAAGAGGATGCTGTAAGCGCCTTGCGGGATATTCTTCATGGTAAAGTCGCCATTCCCGTCTGTCGTCGTGCAATAGTGCAGTGACGGAATGCACACTGTTGCCGCTGCGATCCCTTTATTATCCCCTGCGGAGCTGACTTTTCCCGAAATAGCGGATAACTGGGCATTTACATGAAAGCAAAAGATGAAAAGGAATATTACCAGCGCTGATGTTCTCATTTGAAAGAATGATTCTAATGAAACGGAAGTATCCATTTTTTGGGTAAAAAATTTTCCTGCTGTTGGGCCAGGTTAACGGTACTGTCTATAAAAAGCCTGCTGCCGCTGCCATTTAGCGTGACATAACTTTCAACCGTGATGATCGGGTCGTGTATGCCTTTTTTTTCATAGGTGTCATGCAAGTGATGGGCATATTGCAGGATCATATCCGGCTGGGTCTGCATCATTCTTTCCTGCAGTGGTGTCAGGAACTGGCCGTTCAGCACCTCCCACCGTCTTCCTGTCCGGGCGTCCCGCACATAGAAGAACGCAGTACCTCCTTTTTCCATGAGCATTACACGCCATGAAAAACGATAGCCTTCTTCCGTCCAGAATAATTTCCCGGGATAAAGCAGGTAGCGAAACGGCACTGTCAGCTGCAGCAACAGGTATACCGTCAAAATGGAGTAGAGCGCCCTTTGAACGACAGGCGGGAAACGCAGACTTACGGCTTTTTCATTTTCATGTAGTGATCTCCTGTCAAAAATTCCACGTAACCCGTTAATGAATTTCAAATGGAATTCTTCTGAAAAAAAGATGACGGTAACGAAGATCATGATATAAGGGAACACGCCGATCTTGAATAACCAGCCTGTGACCAGGTGAAAGACGAGGACAAGGGCGTAGGCTATTTTCCTTGTCGGCGAATACAGTAATAAAAATCCTATCGACAGATCGAAAACCGCGCCGAACCAGCTGAAGACAAATGCCACCCATGTTTGCCTGAACAGCGGGCCGATGAGGGGCAGGCCTCCATTTGCAGGAAGCCACAGCCTCAATGGCATGGCCTCTGCCATCCAATCATGATTTAACTTGCTGATGCCCGCACAGAAATAAACAAGACAAAGCTGCCACTTGAATATGTCGATCGTCCAGCGTGGGACCTGCGTGACCTTTAAGGAAGGCTTGCGGATCACATCCACGGAAAAATACCGGTGTGCAGGAACGAGCAGGAGCAGGAAAGAGATGAGGCTGACGAAGTAATAATGATTCAGGTAATAGGACTTGTCGATCAGCTCTACATAAACAAAACATAAGAAGAATGCGGTGATGGATATCCTGTAAAACAGCCCGATCATAACAAGGAATGCAGCCAGCGCCATCGTCACAAATACGATGTACATGGCTATTGGAGGCAAGGGCCGCACCCATTCAAACCCATAAAAAGGGAAATAGAACCTGGGAGCGACATAAAAATCGTGCACCCAGCCTTTCGCCATGAAACGTATCGTACTGAAAAGCATGATAGATCCGAATGCCATCCGTAGGACGGCAAGCGGTGCGATATGCCTGGTTCTAGTCTCCATCGTTATCTCCGTAAGTTATCAGCACGCCTAATGCGGAAGGCATATCCGTTTTTAAAAGTGCGACCAGCCTTTGGCTCTGAGCGAATGCGGTGTTTGCACTGGCGGGATTGCTTTGGATGGTTTGTGAAAGCGGGTCCGGTACGGCCTGCAGATCCGTAACATCCGATGCCAGGGCTGTTTTAATACTATCGCTCAGCAAGCCGCCGTTGTATTTCGCATTGGCATTTACCAGGTAGGTGATCAGTCCCAGACCGTTCCCTCTTCCGCCCGTGCCGAGGAAAATGCCCTGCACCGCCCTGAGCTGGGCAAGCGCCAGCTGAACGGATATCCCGCTGTAATAGGCTTCCACCTCATTTGGCAATACTGGCGAAACGGTTCCTACAGGGATCTTGCCGAGCGGAACGCCTAATCTTTCGTTTTTCAGGATCTCGAAGTCCTGGTCCAGGGAGTTGATCAATAATCCTAAGGAGCTGGATACGTTGTTGCCGGCTCCGGTGAGGAACGTATTGATATAATTTCCGCCGCTTGCCGACCATGCATTTAACACGCTGTTCACCTCGTTCTTAATATCGGCAGAAACTGCCGCCAGGTATTTTTGACGGTTGGCTGCCTGTGCATCGGCAGTATAATTGGTCAGCGTATTGCCACCTGCGCTGAACAATAGATAGTCCAATGCCGGGAAGCCTTTTGCGGCTGTGTTTGCAAAAGTATTTATATTGGTGTTGCCGGCGGAGATATTGCTTTCTATCAGCGTAGTATTTGTAGGAAATATATTAAGGACGGTTAAAGTCGGCTGTGCGGTAGAGGCGGGTCCGAAGTAATCGAATTCGGAGGCCGACTGCCAGGCGATATAAGCGTTCTTAAAAAGGGTTTGCAGGTTGGAAAACTTAGTGCTGTTGGGACTTGTATTAAAATCGCCGATCGCAGAATCCATTGAGCTGACTGCGGTGGCGAGGGATTGGTAGGCAGGCAGGATAATATTGTTGCCGAGATTGAGCAGGATAGTATCTTTCCCGCCGCCCGCAGATGGACCCGAACCGGAGCTGCCGCCGGATTTGCTGCAGGATAAACCGACCGCTGAAAGGACGACCGCTACAGCGGCCGGGACTAAGAGAGACTTGAGTTTCATATATATATCATTTATGGTCGATAATGCCGGATGAGGCGCCTGTTTCATAAGCGCCTCATCCGGGTGAGTAAAAGGTTACGGGTCGATTACAGTTACCGGTCGACTCAGTTACGGTCTATTACAGTTACGGGTCGGCTCAGTTACGGTCTATTACAGCAAAGGCAGCTGGGTGGCGGTGAAGCCATAAATCTGCCCTACCAGCTGGGCGATGGCGTTGGTTTTCGCTTCTATCTGCGCAATAGTCAGACCGGCGCTTGCCCCGACAAAACTATACAGGTTCGGGTTGTTGGGGTTCACGTTATCATACAATTGCAACAGCTGTGTAATCTGGGCGCTCGTGATGACCCTTTTCGGATTGGTGTTGTATATTAAATTGCGTACAAAACCCAGTGATTCGGACAGCGTGCCATAAGCAGCCACTGCGTCACCAGCTTCGATGTTGGTATTGGTCTCATGCATTTCCTGAACGATGGCGGCTGCATCCAGGGAATCATAGGTTGTGATCAGGAGGCTGGCCTGGGCCTTCATGGTAACAAGATCGTTATTGCTGATAGCTGCACGGCCTTTTAAATAGGCGTTCATGATAGAAGTATTCGAATGCAGCCCGGCATTTACCTGGTTGGAATAAGATCCGAAATAGCGTAATCCTGCTGTATTGGCAGGGAAATTCACCGGCACGCCGAAGAAACCAAACGCTGCGTCCCAATAATGTCCCAGCTTAGTGGTATCTGTAGTGCTGTTGATGGAATCTGTCATATAGACGTTCTGGACTTCGTTGGCGCACAATCCCATGATTGCCTTTTTGACCACCTGGCTGTAAAAGAACCCGTTGGGGGACAGCAGGTATTTCTTACTGGGGCTGGCCACGCTGGCAGCTACGCCTGCTATACCGGGAGCGGCAGTAAGAGAGGACTGGCTGTAGAGTCCTACGCTGTCAAAATAGTTCAACAGGTCGGTCTTCATCTGAGGAGAGCAATAATCGGCCAATTTGAGGCGGGAATTGTTCAGCTGAAGGGCGGAATCATTGAAGTTGTTATTAACATTATTCAACATATCTGTCAGGGTCTGGGCGCTCACTACCGTATTGGGCGTTGTATTGGCAAGGTTGATCTTAGCGACGATCTGATCGGCCATCGCCAGGAGCACCAGTTGTCCCGAATAATTTGCATTGGTGAAATTATAGGTTGTCGGTACGGTATAGTTCGGGACCGAAGGAGAATTATTATTATCCTTTTTACAGCTGCTGGTCACTAAAATAACGGATAAAGCGGTGAAGACTAACTTATTGATTCTTCTCATATTTACGTTTTTAAATTGATGGTGCAACATTACACTTCTCAGGCCCCATTCCATTTACGGTATCGGGAAACGCATTTACGGTATCGGGAACAATGGAAAAAAGAAGGAATTTATCCACAGCCAGGCAACTGATAGCGAAATAGTTGCGTTGCGGGCTTTTTCGATTTCGGGGACGAGGGTTCTCAGCCTACCAATAAGTTCCGGCAGACGGACTCGCTGAAAATAGTGAGGCTGGTCCCATTTAATTTCACCTCTCTCGATTGATCGAATTCCCGGATGGCTATCACTTCGATGGCGGCGCCCAGGGCCAGTCCAATATCGTTCAGGTAGGTGAGAAAAGCAACATGATGGTCCAGCACTCCGCTCAGCTTATATTTCTTTCCTGCCGGACAGTCGGACAAAGGAAAGGCCTTATAGGATGGCAGCTTACCATCGGGATCGGGGATCGGCTCTCCATGCGGATCGAATTTCGGATTGCCCAGCATTTCATCGATGCGGGTGAAAAAGCGGTCCGATTGAATATGCTCCACCTGCTCGGCAATATCATGCACTTCCTCCCACCCCAGCCCCATGACATTTTTCAGGAAGAGCTCTGTCAACCGGTGTTTGCGTAAGATAAGCAAGGCCTGTTTCCTCCCTTTCTCCGTCAGCTCGATCGCCTTGTATTTCTCATACCGGATCATTTTCTTTTTAGCGAGGTTCTTCGCCATGCTGTTGACGCTGGGCATTTTAATGTCCAGGAGGCTGGCAATCCGTTTGACCGTAATAGGTTCATTACCCAGCGATAGCCGGTGCAAGGCCTTCAGGTAATTCTCTTCCGTCCATGTCATCATACTATAAAGATAAAGCCTTCCGGGTAATTGGGAGAAGCCTGGTAAAATATATTTGTTAGATTAATCTAACTTTGTACTTTTGAAGATATAACAGCCAACCATGAAAAAGAGGTTTCTCTCTCCAGCGGTCTTCCCGAAAGGGGGCATTTTACTGCTGTCTGTATTATTGCCGTTCGCGCCTGTAAGACTGCCCGCACAGGCGCCTGCAAGGACTTATCCGGCAAGGCCGGGGCCTAACGACACTACCCGGCTGCCGGGGGTCGACACGCTGAATGAAGTTATCATCACGGGAGTGTCCCGGGCAACGCTGGCAAGAAAAAGCCCTATTGCCATCACCACCGTCTCTTCCAGGGCAATCGACCGGACCGTGGAATCGAATATCATCGATGCGCTCGTGAAAAATGTGCCTGGCCTCCAAGCCGTGAAAACAGGCCCTAATATTTCAAAACCCTTTATCCGCGGGCTGGGCTATAACCGGGTGCTCACCTTATACGACGGGATCCGGCAGGAGGGACAGCAGTGGGGAGATGAACATGGGATCGAAGTGGACGCATACGCCATCGACCGGGCTGAAGTCATCAAAGGCCCGGCAAGCTTACTCTATGGCTCCGATGCGGTAGCAGGAGTCGTAAGCCTCTATCCCGCTATTCCCCATGAAAAAGATGGAAAGCTGCATGGACGCCTGCTGAGCGAATATCAAAGCAATAATGGCCTCCTTGGCAACGGTATCCGCCTGAGCCGAAGCAGCACTCATTGGCTGTGGACGATCCGGGGCTCGTACCGGCTGGCAAAGAACTATACGGACCGTATCGACGGAAGGGTATATAATACAGGCTTTGCCGAAAAAAATCTTTCCGCGATGACCGGTTATGTCTCCACCCGCGGGACCACTTATCTGAACGCCACCCTGTACGATAATTTGCAGGGCATTCCCGATGGCAGCCGGGATTCGCTCACCCGGAAATTCACCCGGCAAATTTATGAAGGGGCCCGGGATACGCTTACGAACCGGCCGATCGTGCCCGATGCTGTGCTGAACTCCTATACGCTGAGCCCGCTGCATCAGCATATACAGCATTACCGGGTGTATGCCAATAATCATTACCAGCTGGGGAAGGGAGAAATAGAAACTACCCTGGGGTGGCAACAGAATATCCGCCGGGAATACGACCATCCCACCGCTCCCGAACAAGCGGGCCTCTATGTCCGGCTCAATACCATTAATTATGGCGTACGATATATCGCTCCGACGTTCGCGGGGCTGGAAATGACCGCGGGCGTCAATGGCATGGTGCAGGACAATAAAAGTAAGGACGCCACCGACTTCCCTATTCCGGATTACCGGTTGTCCGACATGGGCGGTTATCTCTATGGGAAATGGGCACGGAATAATCTTGTCATCAGCGGCGGGCTGCGAACCGATCGCCGGACGATAAACGGACAGGCTCTTTATACCGGCATCGATCCAATTACCGGATTTGCCCGGCAGCTATTCCCGCCTGACACGACCGGGGCCAGTCAGCCATTCACCGTCTTACACAAACAATTTACCGGATTCTCGCTAAGCGCCGGCGCCGCCTTCCAGCTTACGGGGAATATCAGCCTCAAGCTGAATATCGCCAGGGGGTATCGAAGCCCCAATATTACGGAGATCGCCTCCAATGGACTGGATCCCGGGGCGCATATTATTTACCTGGGCAACCGCAATTTCGTTCCTGAATTCAGCTGGCAGCAGGACCTGGGCATCAGCGGGGACTTCCCCGCTATCACCTCCTCCTTTAGCCTATTCAATAATTATATGCAGCATTATATTTACCTGGAGCAACTAACGAACGCACAAGGCTATCCGCTTACTGATGCGCAGGGCAATAAGACCTTTGAGTATCAACAGGCATCGGCACAACTCTATGGAGCGGAAGGACTATTTATCCTTCACCCGGTAGACTGGAAGGGTTTTAGTTTTTCCAATACCCTTGCCATCGTGTATGGACTCAATAAGAAGAGCCAATACCGGAATAAAGGCAATGAAGGAGAATATCTGCCTTTTATTCCACCTGCCCAATGGCAAAGCAGCATCAGCCAGGAGTTCTCCACCCCTTCTAAATTATTTACCTCCGTCCGCGTAAAAGCTGAGCTGGAGTATAATGCGGCCCAGCACAGGTTCCTGGCGTTGTACCATACCGAAACGTTTAGCCCTGCCTACACCCTCCTCCATTTGTCGGCAGCCACAAATGTTTATTACGATAAAACTCATTTTCTAACAATTCAATTGCAGGTTAATAATTTACTAGATAGGACATATCAAAATAATCTTAGCAGGTTGAAGTACTTTGAAAATTATTTGCAGTCCCCCGATGGACATCCTGGGATCTATAATATGGGAAGGAATCTATGCATGAAATTGATTTGTCTTTTTTAAAAAATATTTAAGCAGCAAACCAATTGATTCTCAAATTGATCCTCTCGATTTTGCAAAACGTTATTCGCAAAACTATCGATCGTTAGTTTTTATCTTTAAAAAAGTTATACCTTCATGCTTCCAAATAACAACTAATTGCAGCCTGACTATCCATTCAAAACATTTCCTGATAAGCGCTGTAGCTACATAATGCTATTGGAATCTTTAGCACAAAATTTCGCTCGCTGATCTACTTTCTTTTGTTTCCAATTATATTAATTATTTATCGTATCCGTCTCTATAGAATGCTATTTATCATTGGCTGAGGTCATTGCATTAGTAACTGCCTCCAAGGCACCAACCATTTAAGATGAAAGATAATTCTTTCCCTGCAGAAATATTATTTGCAGCATTCAAATCCGGCGATGAAAAAGCATTCTCCGAATTGGTCTACCGATATTATAAGATTTTCTGTTTGCACGCTGACAAACATCCTCATTTTAACCGTTCTTCAGAGGAAGTCGTCAATGATATCCTCTTTAACGTATGGAATAAACGGGAAGATTTCGATACGCTGCTGGATATGGTGAAATATGTTTATTGGGCAATAAAACTTTCAGGCAGAACCAACTTCCGTAATTTTTTACGGCGGCTAAAATTGCATAAGACGGCCTGGAAGGATCTTCCAAAAGCCGCAGAGAACGGGGCCAGAGTGGACAACCATGAAAAAATGAGAGCCATCTTCCGGCACCCGGATGCTAAATTATCCAAACTTAGCCAGGATATTCTTATCCTGTATTTTATCGAGGGCCTGTCTGTAGATGAAATAGCAGCAAAACTTACCCTATCTTCCAATAACGTGAGTGTTATAAAACACCGCGCTATCCAATTTTTAAGAGTGTTCTTCGAAAAGACCAGCCCTTCTTTCATATGGCTGCTGCTTATTATGGCTGTTTTCTAAAAAAAAATGATTTATTGTAATTTCCGCCATTCCGGGAGCATATGGCCCGATAAAGAGAAGGCTGACATGCGGGAAGAACGATTAAAATATCTCCTTTATAAGTTTCTAAGTCACAGTCTGACCAATGAAGAAAGCCAGGAATTGGATAATTTTATTCGTATCCATCCTACTCTGTCCCAATTACGGGAAGACAAAGACGAATTGAATAAGGTCCTGTCAAGAATGGCCTCCATCGATACCGGGACTAACCTTGAATTGGTACTATCCCGCATACATTCACAGCCGGTTTCCCGGAAGCGTGTAATACCAATGCGCATGAAGCCGCTGGTAGCAGCTGCTGTAGTGAGCACCATTTTGGCAGGAGCCTATTTTCTGTTGTCAAATCACCAACCGGATAAACAAGCTAAAATTGCAAATGCTGCTATTCCGGAACTGGTTCCTCCCGGCAGAAACAGAGCGATCCTGAAGCTGGCAAGCGGAAAAGAGATTAATATGGATACCGTCTCTGACGGAAAAATGGTGATGGAAGGCATTCCTAATATCATAAAAAAAGACAGCGGAACATTGACTTACGCTGGTTTGACTCCTTCTTTGCAGCAGAATACCGGCGAAGCAGACCTTAATAATATATTATCCACCCCGAAGGCGGGTCAATTTGTAGTTGTTCTGGCTGATGGAACCAAAGTCTCACTCAATAATGCCTCTTCGTTAACCTATCCTACGGCTTTTACGGGAAAAACCAGGGAAGTGGAAGTTACAGGCGAAGCCTATTTTGAGGTGGCCCCAAATGCACATCAGCCCTTTTTGGTTCATAGAAAAGATCTTACCGTGGAAGTGTTAGGCACCGGCTTTAATATATCGGACTATAGCGATGAAAAGGGAGCTCGTATTACGCTGGAGACAGGGAAAATAAGGGTCAGCTATAAGGGCCAGAGCCGTATACTGGATTCTGTCAGACCTGTAGCCGCCGTTGGAGAAGAATCCCTGCAATACCAAAATGGGGACCCGGAAAAATATCTTTCCTGGAAAAAGGGAATCTTTTATTTTTCTTATGACAACCTGGCGGATGTCATGCGGCAAATAGGTCGCTGGTACAATATTATTACACATATATCCGGCGATCCTGACCCGCATACATATACCGCAACGATACCCCGCAGTAACGACCTCGCGGCTACTTTAGAAATTCTTTCAAACAATAATGACAACGCCAAAAAGTACTTCCATTACTCTCTCATAGGGAATGAACTCTTTATTACAAGATAGTTCCATAACCATAAACCTGCATCCTTATCACAGACTAATCCTGAGAAACCAAAGATACCGCAAGGCGTCAATGGTTTCTCTTTGCTAATTCTTTAACCAAAAACCAGGTTTATGCACTCTCTCCTATGGCTTTATCATCCCGGATAAGTCACTTTCCTTTCAACTGAACATTCTGGAATTGCTACCAACACTTCCGGCCTATGTTAACAAAGTTCAAAAGATCGGTTAAGTCTATGATTAACATTATTGGTGGTTGATCAGTATTTTTTTATACCTAAAACTTTTAAGATTATGCTTTCAAATTATCGGCACAAGCGGCCCAGGCTGCCTATGTGCCTGCTACTAATCGCCAGCCTGCTGCTGAGCGCAAGCACACATTCCCAATCGATTCATTTTTCTAAAAAAGACGCGATCCTGCAACACAAGCTTGCTTCAGTCTCCAGGCAGACCGGAATTTCCTTTGTATGGACAGATAACGATCCCATACAAAAAAGTATCGTCGCGATGGAAGAGGATTATTTATCACTGGATGAATTTCTCAAACAGCTGGAAGCTATAGGGATCGAATGTACCCGCTCCGGTGATAATCCAAAGCTAATCTGGTTAAAAAAAAGAGAAAGTCCGCCCCCGCCGGGAACAAGCTCACCAACGGAAGAAATCCTGCCATGGGTGGAAGGATTAGTAAAAAATGAGAATGGGGAATACCTTGCAGGGATCACCGTCCTTATCAAAGGAGGCAAAAGAGCCGCTCAAACAGGTCCTAACGGAGGATTTGTATTCAACCAGGTGCCCGGCAACGCCGTGATTAGTCTGCATGGTGTAAATGTGGAAGGAATAGAAATAAATATCAATGGAAAGTCTATGCTGTTTATTACTATGAAAACCCATGTAGCCCCGCTGGCGGACTTCAACGTAAAGACTGTCGTGAACGACGGCTATCAGAAAGCGCTGAAAGAATATGCTACCGGCTCATACGGGATCGTCGATCGTTCCCTGATCAGCAGGAGCGCCGGCGCCAATATATTAGACCGGACGGAAAATCTGGTATCAGGTGTATTGGTCAACCATGGAGGTCAGTCCTCCGACGGAAGCTCTCTTCCTGATGCTAAGATCATCCGGGGCATTAGTACTTTTTATGCTAATTCCAATCCACTGATTGTCGTTGACAACCTGCCTTATGACGGAAATATCAACAATATAAATCCGGATGACATAGAGACTATCTTTTTCCTGAAAGATGCCTCAGCAGCCGCCATATGGGGCGCCAGAGCCGGCAATGGAGTGATCGTAATTACTACAAAGAAAGGGAAAACAGATCGTCTTCAGGTGACGTTCAACAATACTATTAGTTTCCAGTCAAGGCCTGATGTATCCAATGTGCGGAGCATTTCCAGCGGGGATTATATAAATTTTGAGAAAGGCCTGTACCAACAGGACCCCTATGCGCTCAATTACACCGGGCCATTGGACTATTCACCTTTAACGCCTGTCACCAGGTTGCTACAGGCAGCCGGACAGGGTATTATTTCATCGCAGGAAGCCGATTCCCGGATAGAAGCCATGAAGCAATACGATGTTCGAAAAGATATTCAAAAATATTTCTACCGGAACAGCATCAATCAGCAATATTCTCTCCAGCTGTCTAAACGAACATCATGGGGTGACTATTTTATGTCCGGCGGTCTGGATCGTAATCAATCGAATCTGGTAGGAAAGCGATACGACCGAATGACTTTCCGGGCACAAGGCAATTACCAGGTGAATAAAAATTTTCAGCTATCGGCCGGGATGAGCTATACCGGAACCGTCAACGAGAACGGCAACAACCCCGGATATAATTATATCAGTGTTCATAGTTCCAAAGGATTTTATCCTTACGCCCGATTAGTGAATGATCAGGGGAATCCTCTGCCATTTTACGGCGACTATAATCCCGGGTACCTACAAAGAGCTTCGGCGTCGGGCCTGTTAAACTGGACATATGTCCCTATCAGAGATATCGCTGAAGAGAATAATAAAGTCAAAGACAACGATTATCTTTTGAACCTGGGAGTCCGATATAAGATCATCCCCTCCCTATACCTGGAAGCGAAATATCAATTTGAAAAACAATCTGCTTCCGGAAATAATCTTCATTCTGCCTCTTCGTATTTCACGCGCGATCTGATCAATAGGTACAGTCAGCCCGATCCTGGCGGCACTCAGATCGCCTACCCTATCCCTTTAGGAGGTATTTCGGACCTTAGCGACGACAATACGACCGTCCACCAGGGAAGACTGCAGCTAAATTATAATAAATCATGGCAGGGGATACACGACCTCTCGTTGATCGGAGGTTATGAACGCAGGAGCCTTGTTACGACAGATAACAGCATCCGCCAATATGGAATAGGCAATTCTTCCGGTCCCTTCCCTATTGGTGATAGTTTATACCCTGATTATGTAACGGGTACAATGGCAGCCGTTCCTAACGGCCCTGCTCCCGTTAAAAAAGTGGACCATTTTATCTCCTGGTTTGCAAAAGGCTCCTATACCTTTCACAACCTGTACACCCTTTCCGCCAGCATCCGGAAGGATGAAGCTAATCTTTTTGGGGTGGAGACCAACAGGAAGGGAGTTCCGCTGTGGTCGGCAGGCGGAGCCTGGCACCTGAGTCATGAAGATTTCTTTCATTCCGACTGGCTATCGCTTCTCACCTTCCGGGCATCTCATGGACGCAGCGGGAACATATCAAGGCTGGCGACGGCTTACACAACAGCGCTCTATACTTCCGGACAGATCACCGGAACGACATACCCTACAGCAAGCATCATAAGCCCTCCGAATGCCCATCTTCGCTGGGAAATCGTAAAGATTACCAATTTCGGAATGGACTTCGTAACTAAAAACAGTGTGTTTAAAGGTACTGTTGAATACTACATTAAGAATGCCACTGATTTAATGGCGCCAGACTCAGCTGACCCAACTTTGGGAATAATACAAAATCCCGGAAGCCTCTCTGTCTATTATGGAAATACAGCCTCGTTAAAAGGGAAAGGCGTAGACATTGAGCTTACCAGCCAGAATCTGAATCCCCGTGGTAAATTCCAATGGATCACCAACTATATCTTCAGCTATTCCACCTCCCGGGTGACGAAATTATCGATACCGCCCGGTCTTGCTAATTCCTATTTGGGGCAGAATGATATCAATCCTGTATCAGGCAAACCGTTGCATGCCATTTATAGCTACAAATGGATGGGGCTGGATCCCAAAACCGGCGATCCCCAGGTGTCTTACAATGGCAGACCCAGCACGGAATATACTCCCGTTTACAGCAGTACCGGCCTGGACAGCATGGTGTATAACGGGCCCTCGCAGCCTACCATTTTTGGTGCGTTAAGGAACAATTTCTCCTATCGTAATATTTCTTTCTCTTTTAATGTTTCTTACAAATTTGGATACTACTTTCGCAAGCCCGCCCTATCGTATGGCGACTTGTCCACCAAATGGTCCGGTGATGCCAGTTATGCGCAACGCTGGCAAAAACCGGGGGATGAGAAAATAACGAATGTTCCATCCGTCGATTATTCCGGCAATTTTTCCAGAGACAATATCTACGCCAACTCCTCGATCATGGTGGACAAAGCCGACAATATCCGATTGGATGATATAAATATCAGCTACGATAAGGATCAGTTTCATCTGGGGAATTTACACTTCCGGCACCTCAGGGTCTTTATGTACGCCTCCAATCTCTGGCTGATATGGAAGGCCAACAAGGATAAATTTGATCCCTATTTCATAAATGTCCCTAAAGACGCCAAACGATATTCCTTCGGGCTGAATCTAACCTTTTAAACCTATTGTCATGCGTAATCCCATCCAACCATGCCTTTTTATCCTGCTATCGCTATTTTATTTCTCCTGCAGAAAAGATTTCCTGAATGTCAATCCCGATAACTCCTTTACCGTTCCCACAACTTTACAGGATTGTCAGGCCCTGCTGGATAATCCTTTGGTCCTTAACGGGTGGGGGAATTCAGGTTATCCTTCATTGGGAGAGACCGGGTCTGATGACTATACCACTACTTCCGGATTGTATAGCAATTATTCCGATATTGACCAGCAGGCAGTGATCTGGAGTCCTCAAATTTTCACCGGCCAGCAGGTGGATGACTGGGCAGTCACCTACCGTGCAGTTTTTACGGCTAATGATGTCCTAAGCACCTTAAGCAAAATAGACAGCGGAGGCAGCCAGGCTACTCCCTGGAAAAACATCCGCGGCTCCGCTCTTTTTTTCAGAGCATTTTCTTTTTATCAACTCGCTCAGATCTTCGCCCCCGCATATGACAGCGCGAAAGCCGCTGAGGATTGGGGCATCCCGCTTCGTTTGTCTTCGGATGTCAACGAGAAAATTTCCAGGGCTTCGGTGCAGCAAACCTATGACCAAATCCTACAGGACCTGTCACAGGCGAGAACCCTGTTGCCCAAAGACACCTTCGGACTTGCCACCCGGCCTTCCAGGGCGGCCATATTCGGGTTATTATCCCGGATATACCTGGACGCCCGTAATTATCCCCTGGCCTTACGGTATGCGGATTCCTGTCTGCAGCTGAATCATCAATTGATGACCTATGATACGATCCCGCCACCACCACCAATAAATCCATTTCCTTTCCATCGGTTCAATCCGGAAGTGATCTTCCATGCCGCGTACCTGGCCAGCGGTCCTTCGGCACCCTTCCGATCCTATGCAGATAGTCAGCTTGTGCAGACTTTCCAGGCAAATGACCTGCGGAAGAAACTATTCTTCCAGGGAAAATACTTTGTGGGCAGGTACGACGAAAAAGGCTACAATTTTTGCGGTGTCGCAGTCGATGAAATGATGCTTACACGCGCAGAATGTTACGCCAGGGCCGGAAATACAACCGCGGCGATGGCGGATCTTAATACGCTGCTGCAAACAAGATGGGCGGCCGGCACCTTCATCCCCTTTACCGCCACTGATGCGACCGATGCGCTGCGCCAAATCCTCCCGGAAAGAAGGAAAGAGCTCTTATTCCGGGGGACCCGTTGGAGCGATCTCCGGAGGTTGAATAAAGATGCCAGGACGGCCTTGACATTGACCCGTACTGTTAATGGAAAAACGTTCACACTAACACCTGGTGATCCACGATGGGTCTATCCCATTCCGGATGATGTACTTTCCTTCAATCCCGGTATGCCTCAGAATGCCCGATAAATGACTGATCAATATACGAACAAGCTAAAATCGACATAGAGTTCAAGTCCTGATGCTGAATAAGGAGGATGTGTGCCTGAATAGCCGGTGAAACCACCCGAGCAATAAGGTCCGGGCGCCCAATTAGTGCAGTAATAGGGATCGGAAGGCAGGTATACCAGGGTATTCACCTTTTGGGGAACCCCCGTAAAACTGTCTAACGGGAACCAATATAACCCATTCCCCTTTTTTTCCGGACGAAAGGCTGTAAATGCAGATAAGGAAAGGGCCAATGCTACAGCGGCGAGCCCCCAGATTTTACGTTTCATAAATTACTATTTAGAAAGATGAAGAAACAACATTGTTCAGCGACCTCTTCTCAAAGAGGCCCCCCATCAGGGAAAGAACTATAAAGAAAAGATTGAAAACCACATGCTGTCCCCAGGTTAACTCCTGTATCACCCCTCCACAGCTGCATGGCAGGTGGTATTTAAGGCCCAGCATAAGAAGAAGATAAACCGTGAAAATGACCAGCAGGCAAAAGGAAACATAGAACCCAATACGCCTGATCCTGCCCGGGATCAGCAGAGCCGCTGCTATCCCTAATTCCAGCACCGGTACGATCCATACTATCCATCCGGCGAAATGTCGAATCCAGGGATAACCTTCCAGCTGAAACCGGAACAGATGCCATCGGAAGAGCTTACTCGAAGCCGCATACACCCATAAAAGTATCAGTAAAAAGACGCAGACCTCTACAATACTACTTTTCTTTTTTGCGATAAATGCTAAGGAGGGAAGCCCCTTAATGGTTCTTGCAGACATAACGATAGATTTGTACTCCATGAATACTAAATGGAAGGTCGTTAGAATCTTAGAACCGAGGCCGCAAAAACCGGGAAGTAATTGTCCGATTACTTAAATCCAAGTTACGAAGAGAAGAAAGGTGTTTCCAAATCAGGGGGTGTGACTTTCGGCAGCATTTGTGTTACTTTTAGCCGGCCGTTTTTTTTCCGGTATTGATCGGGGGAGAGGCCCGTCCGCTCTTTGAACACCTTATTAAAGCTGCGGACTTTTTTATACCCGCACTGCCCTGCGATGGACTTTACCGGTTCATCCGTCTCCCGCAATAAGATAGCGGCCTTCTCCAAACGCTGCTGCAGGATGTATGCATGCAGCGAAGTCCCGAAGATTTCCCGGAACAACTCCTGCAGCTTGGTCTTATTGATGGAAAAATGCCTGCAAATGAATGCCACCGGCATTTCCCGGTGGAGATTGCCGTCAATAAATTCCCTGATCTGCAGGAGCAGGCCGATGTCCTTTTGATTCATCGTAAGAAAGGTTTAAGAGTTCATAGTCTTTCCATGGATATCAAAAGGAGAACCGGTCCTATAAAAAAGGTAAGGTTAATTTTTTATTTTCTAAAAGTAAATTGGAGCTGGTAAGTATTTACTTGTATGATTAAAATACTTATCCCTTCTTTTTCTTCAGAGGGGGCTTGGGCTTGCTTATTTCGGCTGTAAGGATAGACTGAGGATGTTCGCTTATATAAATTCCGCCATGTTTCAGTCTGCCTTTCCCATTCTTCTTGGTCCAGAAGGAAAGGGCAAAAGGAGTATTAAGCTGCCCGCCGGTATAACTGACGCTGAATCTCACATCCGCCCCCCGGCCATACTTGTCGCCGCCGACAAGACCGATGGGCGTTCCGGCCTCCACCACCTGTCCGGGCTTAACAAAAGCCCCATCCTTTTTGAAGATACCATACTGACCGAAAGAGCAATCGCCGTGGACAATTTCTATAAAATTCCAGCTTCCTGTAGTGGTGAGGCCGGCATCATTCTCTGTATTGCTCACATCCACCGCAGTCACTATACCTCGCCGGGCTGAATAGATCGTATCGCCCGATTTCATTTTCAGCCGGATGGTAAAGCTGCTATCCCCCTCCGCAGCGGCCCCGGCCCCATTCCCCCTCGTATTCCATACTTCATAAGCCTGCGCTTCCTTCCCGGGAGCTATAGGCAACAAATACGTGAACTCCGGATTGACCGCAGGATGGAGGCATCCTTTCCGGTAGCTGCTTTTATAGTTGAGCTGTACATCCTTCCCTTTATCGGGCGACACTGTGAATAATTTATTCAGGCCCGGCCGCACTTCCCCTTCATAAGGCAGGGAATGGTCCGATTGCGCGTTTTTCAGGGTAGTGAACTCTACTGTCACCACATAATCACAATAAGCCCTGTTCATACAGGAAAAAATATAATTGCCCTGCCTGTCCAGGGTGTAACTGACTTCGATCACTTTCTGGGAAAATAAAGAGGACTGCAGGGCAAAAAGTGCAGCGAACAGCAAAAATATATTTTTCATCCTATGACTTTAGGCATCCAATATACAAACTTTTTTATCAGGCCGGGACTATCCGTTTATGCTATAATAATTTATAGAACCCTTGACAAGATTGAGGGAGGCCGAAAATCCAAAGACTCATATTTTTTTTCGAGCACGTCTCCTGGATGACATTTCCGTATATATGAGATTTTGATCCATGTGCTCAAACGCTTTTATTGACATACCGACGAAAGAAGCCAGATGTTTCACCGGCACGCGGGTGAGTAAATCAGGAGACTCCTGGCGGAGATAATCGTACCGGCGAGAAGTCATATTAGCATGATTCAACTTATCCTGCTTATCCATCCGGACCATATCATTCATCATCATGACCATTAAATGATAATTAAATTCGACAAATTTTTTTATTAACCGATCTACCAGATCTGCCGGGAATGCCCATAAGACAGAGTCTTCTAATGCCTCGATGACCGTGTTGTATTCGTCTAATTTCCCTAAGATTTCCTCAATGGAGACAACAAAATCATTTTCCTTTTTAAACCAAATAGTAACTTGCCTTGGCCCCACATTCAAAAAACCTCTTATAAGACCACGCTCCAAAAAATAAATATGATCACAAAGAGTGCCCTCTTGCTGAATAATATCGTTCTTTTTGAAAGTGACAGGTTTAACGTTTTCGCGTAGATACAACTCCAGTTCAGGAGCCATTCTTTTGTGGCTTTTCAGGACTTTCATGTACTGTTCCATAGTAGTTGGTAATATTTTATGATTCAATGTATAAATAAAAACTAAAAGGTCGTAATGTTTGTCCATGGGATAATTGAATGCACTTATACCACAGCGTAAGTTTACTTATACCTACAAATTTGATTGGATTTCCAATTTTTTATTGCTCTACCTCCAGCTATCTTGTAAGCCATATTTATATAATCAATAAAACTTACAAAATGAGAATCAATTTAATTTTGTCTTCAGCCTCTATCCTACTTATTGTCGCCGGCTGTCAGAAAAATAAAATTTTTAGCGTAAACCCGTCGGCGAAGACAGAGACTGGCACGGCAATCTGGTGGACAAGTACGGCATTCGGTGGATGTGAATATATAAGGTAAGGCGGAATGCATCAAACTTCTGTTGTATCATATAGGTAAATCTGAACATCATCGTCGTTCGGGGCAAGTATTCTCCTGTCTGCGGCACATTGCTTACCGATCTCGCTCGCGAAGGCTTGCCGCATGGTCTCCATATCCTCAAAATAGAGGTTTCCGATTAAGAAGACCTTATTATGCCCTGTGGTAGACATAATCGGCGACCTGCTGATCTCATATTTCTGCAATCCTGGTAGTCGCTTAGCCAGCGGAATATGTACATTAAAATAGTGCTGCTCAAAGGCCGCCTTATCGGCCGGTGCTCTGTAGATAACGGTCATTTTTGCCATGGTTGGGTAGTTTATACTGCGTTTTTGTTATAACGATTGCGGTATTCGAGCGGCGAAAGCCCTGTGATGTTGCGGAATACTTCCCTGAAAGCTTTAAGATCCGAATAGCCCACCTCGTACATCACTTCATTAATTGTTTTTCGGCTGGTCTCAAATGCTTTCTTGGCGGTTTCGATCTTTACGCGCTGTGCGTATTCCAAAGGTGTATTGCCGGTTGCCTTGATAAAACGCCGGTCAAAGTTGCGTCTGCCGATTGCAAAACTGGCGGCCAGGCGTTCGGTGGATATTCTTTCATCTGGCCTGCTTTCGATATAAGCCTGTGCTTTTTTAATCAGCTCATCATTATGCGTTTTTTGTCCCTTAAATACAATGAATGATGACTGACTCTGCCGGTCGATTTCGATCTGGAAAACCTTTGCGCAAAAGATCGCCGTTTCGCGGCCGTAATATTTCTCCACCAGGTAAAGAATGAGATTAAGGAATGAATAAGCGCCCCCGTTGGTATAGATTCCCTGTTCATCGGTGATAAGTTGATCGGGCTGCACATTCACCTTGGGATACAATCGTTTGAGTTGATCTGCGGCAGACCAATGCGTCGAGCAACTTTTACCGTCCAGTAAACCGGCAGCAGCCAGTAAATAGGCCCCGGTGCAAATACTGGCGATGTCGGCACCCTGCCGGTATTGCCGGCCGATCCAGTCGATCAGTTCACCGTTGGCGGCAGTTGCACGCTCATAGTTGTGGTTCAGCGAGGGAATGATCACCAGGTCGGTTCTTTGAATCTGCGTAATATGTTTATGCGGCCTGGCGGTAAACAACCCACCGTAAAAGTCCACCGTTTGGGAAATACCGGCCAGTTCAACCTGGAATATGGCTTTGTGAAAGGCATTGGCCCTGCTGAATATCTTATAAGCCCCCACAATGCTGCTCAGGTTATTCTCGCCGTCAGGAACCAGGATGGTCAGGTGTTTCATTCGATTTCTTTCTACAAATATAAGGCAAGGCCATGTCCAAATCAACCCGTCAGATTGTCTAAATGACGCCATGTCCGTCTCATTTTCCGGTAATATATTTGTACCATGAAAAGGATAAGCATCTGGCTGCTAACGGGATTGTTAGGCCTGGGCGGTCAGGAAAGCATTGCGCAACAAAACAAAACAAAGATGACCCAAAAGGAAATAGACTACGCCATTCAATTCTTACAGGAAACCGAGTCAGATGTCTTCCATTCGGTAAAACGGTTGAGCGACGTGCAATTAAAATTCAAGCCAGCGCCGGACAAATGGAGCGTGGAAGAATGCGTCAAACATATTGCCGCAGCAGAAAAGGAACTTTGGGCAATGGCGGAAGCGGTGCTCCAACAACCGGCAAATCCGGAAAAAAAGATAGGGATCCAGTTTACCGACGAAGCATTGGTCAATGCAGTAGAAGACCGCTCACATAAGTCGAAGACTTTTGCAGCGCTGGAGCCGGCCAATTCACCTTACAAAACAGCAGCCGAGGCGCTTCAGGCATTTAAAGAGAACCGCGAAAAACTGATCGCTTTTGTGAAAAACACGCAAATAGAACTACGCAATCATGTACTGGAGCTACCTGTGGGTACCTATGATGCCTACCAGTTTATCCTGCTTATATCGGCGCATAGCAACCGGCACACGCAGCAGATAAAAGAGGTAAAGGCATGTAGTGATTTCCCAAAAAGTTGATGCGATTATCTCCATGATGAAGAAGGACCGGATGACATGCCGGCACATCTGAAAACAGCCCTCCTGGGGAGTTCGGTCCTGATCCCGATTGCCGGAGGAGCGCTGGCCCTGGGAACCTGGCAGGGCATCTACCTTTGCGAACACCGCAACCAGGGAGGGAACCGACAGCTGGTCATTACCTGTTGGGGAGAATAATGCTAAAGCTCAAAGAGGATTTTCGTCGAATAGCCGTTGGACCAGCGCCGAATCGAGATAGGCCCTTACTTCCACGATCTTGCCCTCGGCAAATCTCGCCAGCCAGCAATATTGATTATCAAACCGGAGGCCATTTTTGGCCGTCGTCAGCGAGGAGAGCTCGACTACAGCCCAATGTCCAAAGACCATCACATTCGTAACCTCCAGCTGCGTTCCCCGGGGCAGGATCTTTTCCAGTTTTTCAAAGGTGCCGGCAAGAAAATCCGCCTTGCTGTGATAATGCCCGGCCAGGGGATGGCTTCCCTGCACGATCCAGTCTACATCATCCGCCACACGTACAAAGAAATCAGCGCCATCACTGCCTTCCAGGTGTTTGAAGATATCCCGGACGATTACAGGGGTAAGTGTCATATCTCCTCTTTTTTTAATGACAAGGGTGCAAAATCTATTCCATGCGGAACGCCTGTTTGCTCCCTACAACCTACTCAGTTTGAGTAAAGTATTCCCCTTCAACGGTTAATATATACTCATTTTCGCCTTGAAAGAGGCATATACGGATCTGGCATTAAATTTCTTACAGACAACCTATGCGATCACCCCACTAAAATAAGTCTATGAAGAATTTAACGATAGCTATTTTCACCTTGCTGCTGATCTTTGCCTTTAGCAGCTGTGCTGTGGTAGGAGGTATTTTCAAAGCCGGTGTATGGGTAGGAGTCCTGGTTGTAGTGGGAATCCTTGCCCTCATTATGTTCCTTATTTCCAAAATGTCTAATAAGAATTAAGTGGCTACTCTACATCGCACCAAAAAAAGGAAGATCGTATTTATTATCCTGGGGACTCTGCTGGTATTGCTCATTGCCCTGCGGATCGCATTACCCTATATCCTGCTAAAGGTGGTAAACCGCCAGTTGACACTGATCAAAGGATATTATGGCCATGTCGATGATATCGATGTAGCCCTGATCAGGGGCGCTTACACGATCAAGAGGATCAAACTGGATAAAGTAGGTGGGAAAATCCCCGTTCCTTTCTTTTCGGCGGATGCCATCGACCTCGCCATCGAATGGAAGGCTATCTTCCATGGCGCCATCGTAGGCAAGATCCGGGTAGAGCGCCCGATATTGAATTTCGTCAAGGGCCCTACGGAAGCCACCTCGCAGACTAAGATCGATTCCAGCTGGACGGATGTCGTCGATAACCTGATGCCGCTTAAGATCAACCGGCTGGAGATCAACCGGGGAGAGATCCACTACCGCGACTTTTACAGCAATCCTAAGATCGACATTTTCACCAAACAGGTCCATATCCTGGCGGAAAATTTATCCAATGCCCGGCATAACAAAGAGCTGATGCCTTCCACTGCGGAGGCGACCGCATCCGTATACGGGGGAGAGGCTAAATTGCATATGAAGCTAAATGTCCTGAGCAAAATACCCGTATTCGAGGCAAAGGCGGAGCTGATGTCCCTCGATATCACCAATCTGAACAATTTTCTCCAGGCCTATGCCAATTTTGATGTGAAACAGGGATCGATCAGCATTTATATGGAAGCGGCTACGAAGGATAACGTCATTAAAGGATATGCAAAGCCCATCATCAAGGACCTGAAAGTGGTCAACTGGAAAGAGGACAAGGGCCACCCCCTGAAGATCGCCTGGGAGGCTGTTATCGGCGGGGTAGCCTGGGTCTTTAAGAATCATGGCAAAGACCAGCTGGCTACGAAAGCTGAATTCGAAGGTAATCTGAAGGAGCCTGATTTCAATATATGGTCGATCATTGGTCAGGTACTGCACAATGCCTTCATTCAGGCCCTCTACCCTTCTTTGGAGAATTCGATCAGCATCAATTCCGTTAAGGCTGAACCGGATAAAAAACCAAAGACCTTTTTGGGGAAGATCTTCCATCATTCAGGGAAGAAGAAAGAGAAGAAAGAGAAGAAAGAGAAGAAAGAGAAGAAAGAGAAATGAGAATATTAGGCCTGTACCAGACATAATTCTGTCATTCCATTTCTTTCACCAGGTAATCGTTTACTTTCCTGTCCTCCGAAGAAAAGCTGATGCCGATGGCTACCTTCTTCCGTTTATCTGCCTGGTATGGCTGCAAATATCCTTTTCCCAATATCTGGTCAAGGGCTTTTGGGGCAGTGGCGTTCAGTTTTAGCTCTATTGCATAGATATGAGTAGCCGTTTGTATAAGCGCATCGCAGCGGCCGACGGAACTATGCACTTCACTTTGAATATCCACCCCCAGTTTTTTAAATGTCAGGTGCACGATGATATGGAAGATGGATTCGCTGTCCGCCTTCCAGTGATCGTAAGGGATGGTGGAGATCAATGCATTCAGGTGCTGTATGAGACCTGGAATATCCCCGGCCAACAACGCTGCTCCCAGATCTCCTGTCAAAGCCATCGAATCGCCCGGGTATACTTCCCGGTATGCACTCAGCAAGGCATCCAGCAAGCTGGATGCTACTTCCTTATTGGGATAATCCAATTCATAGGTTCGCATTTGAGGATCATAATCTTTGATGGTCAGGTAACCTGTTTGGAAAAGTAACGGCGCCGGGTCAATATGTTCGATATCGAAATTATCCAGAACAGTCTCTCCCAGCCGGAGTCCTTCAAACCTGAATTCTTTCCTTCTTGTTATCTGTTTCACCAGGAAAGTAGGGGTACCTGTCTGAAACCAGAAATTACTGAACCGGCCTTGCTTCATAAAGCATAATATGGAAAATGGGTTATATAATGTATGCTCTCCTCCCCAGGAGTAACCGTTGTACCATTCTTTTACCCTTTTAATCAAGGCCGGTCTATCCATCTTGAATTTTATGGCGAGACGATCCAGGTCTTCTGTAAAATATTTTTCCAGCTCGGCCTGTGTAATGCCGACCAGGTCGTTCATCGTTTCGGACATAGAGATATCTTCCAGATTATTCAGGTCGGAAAAGATGCTCACTTTAGTGAACTTGCTCACCCCGGTGATCAGCAGCAAACGGATGTGCTCGTCGGCATCTTTCAGGACGGAATAGAAACTTTTAAAAATGGAGCGATTTTCCTTCGCCCGGGGCAGATCGTCAAGATAGTCTATAATTGGTTTGTCATATTCATCTATCAGAATAACCACTTTATCAATCACAGCGACTTTTTCGATCAGCTCTCTGAACTTTTCTTTAAGGTTGTTATCTTCCTTTAAATAGATATTAAAATCCCCGGCTATCATGCCCAGCTCCCGGCTAATGGCTTCTGTCAGGCCACGCTCTCCATAAGCCATCTGGCTAAACTTAAGATGGATCACCGGGTGCTTTTGCTCCCAGTTCCAGTTATGCTCTATCCAAAGTCCCCGGAACAGCTCTTTGCTCCCTCCAAATATCTCTTTAATGGTAGAAAGTAATAAGGATTTTCCGAATCGTCGCGGACGGCTCAGGAAATAATATTTTCCGGATTCAATAAGAGTATGGATCAGGCAGGTCTTGTCTATATACAAAAAGCCACCTTCCTGTATGCTCCTGAAATCCTGTAAGCCGATCGGGTATTTGCGCATGGCGCCAAAGCTACTAAAAAATCCGCCAGTCCAAAATAGAAGGCGTTCGCCTAAAAACGAAAGGCTCATAGTTGGAAGATTAAGAATAATCCACCAGAATACTAATTAATTTAGTATTTTTGCCCTATGAAACATACCCGGCAATTATCCACTCATTCCAGGGTAGTGAAAGATCTGCTCACCAAATACAAAGATACTTTCACCGCCTTCTGCGAACTATTGAATAATTCACTCCAGGCCAAAGCAACACAAATCGACCTGAGAATAGAATACGTCAGCACCAGCGCCTATAAAGCCCCATTAATAAAAATAGAGCTGACCGACAACGGAACCGGAGTGGCCGCCTCGGAGTTCGAAGACAAAATCCTTTTGATCGGCACCGACGTCAAAAAGGACGGACAAGGCATCGGAAGATTCGGAGCCCTGCAGATCGGCGAAAAGATGACCATCGAGACCGTCGCGTACGATCCGGAAAACAAACATTTCTCCCGCGTGGAGTTCCCCCTGGACTCCTCGAAAATATCCTCTACCCTGGCAAAAGTGAATTTTGAATACGACGTAGAGATCCTGAAAAAAAAGGTCAGCTCCTATTATAAAGTCACGATCGAAAAGATTCATCATAACAAACAAGGAAAGATCGCCCTGAAAAATAAGATCTCGGAAAAATTCAACAGCGATGCCATCCGACAATCGATCTTTGAAAAATACCCCCTGCAGATCTTCAACAGGGAAGTAAAATTCACCGTAAATGACGCCCCCCTCAATCCCTCCGATTTTGTCATTGGCGCCCCAACGATCAAAAAGAGCTTATATGTCGATATCAAAGGCGCCGAACACCCTTTCGACTTTCATTTTTACCAGGTAAAAAGCAACCTCCATAAAGTAAAAGTCTTCTTCTACGTAGAAAATGCCGGCATCAAAATCGTAGCCCATGAGTTCACCTATTCCTCGGACTGGTACACACCGGACCTGGGAACCTGGTTTATCTACCTCGACTCCCCCTTTTTCAATACCGGCCTGTTCCGGAATATCGACCTCGACTCCCTGGGCGACGAAGAAATAAAACAATTAAAGGAATTCATCAAGGATACCATCAATAATTTTTTCAAGGCCAATAACCGGCGCTTTGAAAAATTCATCACCGAGCTGGAGAAAGACGCCGCCTACCCTGACTCCTTCGATTCCCCGATCGCCCAATCCAGGGAATTACTGTTTCAAAAGATAGCATATATCGTAGAAGACGAATACAAACTGCTCGACCAGAAAAATGAAAAAATAAGATCCCTCTTCTACTCCCTGCTGGATAAATCCCTGGCTAATGGACATGTGGAAGAAATATTTTCCAAAGTCGTTACCCTGTCCGCTCCGAACATGGAGAAATTTCACCAGCTGCTGGAAAAGACAGAGCTGGAAAACGTCATTAGCTTTTCGAGCGCTGTAGCCAACAAGCTGGAATTCCTGGACTTCCTCCATGAGCTGACCTATGGCCGCCTGGCCGATATCTTACTGGAAAGAAGCCAGCTCCACAAGATCATTGAAAAAGAGCTGTGGCTTTTCGGAGAAGCCTATAACGGGTCCCGGCATCTCTGGTCCGACAAGAAAATAGGAAATATCCTGGCTGAGCTGCGGGAAAAATATTTCAATTATGAACCCACTGCTGCCGATGACAACCTGATCAGCCCGGAAGAATACACCGGAGCAAATGCCAACGGAAGAACACCGCCTGTCGAAGGACTGGACAATATAACAGATCTCTTCTTCTTAAATGAAAAGATCCTGGACAATGAAGACAGGGAGATCATGGTGGTAGAATTAAAATCCCCCAAATGCGCCATCGGGAAAAAAGAGCTTCAACAGATAGATGACTATGCATTTACCGTAGAGTCCTTTCCGGGACTGCCCAAAGAAAATACCCGCTACAAATTCATCCTGATCTCTTCCCGCCTGACCGCTTATGCCAAATCTAAAATGAGATCGAGCCGGGAAAAATACAATGAGCCCTTTCTGTATGACCGGAAGGCAGAAAAGAACATCGACGTGCTGGTGATGGAATGGTCGGAGCTGATCGCCCTCAACCGCCGCAAACTGGACTATTTATCAACTAAGCTTGAAATAAAGAATAAAAGTCTAAAAGAAAAATTCGAGTCCGAATATGCCGGCATCATCAATGAGAAAGTTTCGGCGCGGCTGACAAAGAGCAAGGCTGATAAGAAAATAACCGCCTAAAAAAAGCCCCGCAGGATCCTGCGGGGCGCTACTATAAAAAAGCTCCGGAATGGATCCGGAGCTTTTAATTCCTTAACGCATTCTCACTCCTTTCTTTTCCTCCGTCTGATTAATATTGCGGATCACCACCTCTACCCTTCTGTTACACTGTCTTCCTGCGTCCGTCTTATTATCACAGATAGGATTGTCCTTGCCAAATCCACGGACAACCACCCTTGACTTATCCACTCCGGCTGCGATCAGTGCATTAGCGACCGCCTGGGCCCGTGCCCTGGAAAGGCGTTTGTTCACCGCTACACTACCCTTGCTGTCCGTATAACCGTCGACATAGAAGTTAGAATTAGGTATTCCCTCGTTCATCACCTGGGCCGCATGCCGCAGAATAGTGTCCGACTCATGCCGGATCGTAGCCTTGCCATAATCAAAGAGGATATTCTTGAATTCCGCCGTTATCTGCAGCACTACCTTTTCGATAGGGCAACCATGGGTGGAGACAGGCCCGGGCTCATTGGGACAAAGATCCACATCATCCGGTACGCCATCTCCATCCGTATCCGGTACAGGACATCCCTGGTATTTTGCGACACCAGCCACAGTAGGACACTTGTCATCCTTATCCGGGATACCATCTCCATCCGTATCGGGACAGCCATCGAATTTTTTCAGTCCGGGCACCGTCTTACAGGAATCCTCTTCATCATTCACCCCATCTCCATCCGTATCCGGTATCGGGCAGCCATTGTACCTTTTAACACCAGCCACCGTCTTACAGGAATCTTCTTCATCATTGATCCCATCCCCATCCGTATCTGGTATGGGACACCCCTGATAACGAGCCAGACCGGCCACCAGCGGACATTTGTCTACGTCATCGTAGACGCCGTCCTTATCCGTATCCGGCTTGAGCTTTTTCTTGTACTGCATCCCAAAATGGAACCCTACGTGCAGATCGGCCTGTTTGGAATCATGCACGAGCGCAGAAAGCACGCTGCCCGATCCGATGAAGAAAGGTCCTACCCGAAAGGCCACCCCTGCATTGAACTTGGTCAGGTCATTATAGCTCAACGGCAGCTCAACGCTGAACAGGTGGTTCTCCCACCGGGGAGTTACGCTGTACGCGTTGTAATAATATAAATTAAGCGGGCCACTCTTATTCACCGTCCACTGACCGGCCGCATTTACGCCCCAGCCTCCTCCAAAAAGATAATCGATATTTCCCTGTATGGTGGTCGGCAGGTCGACATTATACGAACCGCTCTGGCTGGTGCCTGTAAAATAAGGGCTCGCATCCAGGATGCCTTTATAATCCTTCACAGATTTGCCGGCAAACTGACTCAGCGGAAACTGACCCACCGGGTTAGGCGGTACATTTACCGTATAGGTAGATGCCGCATTCGAGCTCTTGTTGAACGAGATCCTTCCCACATCCAGCAGGGAAGCAGCAATTCTTAATTTATACTTATTGGCAAACCGGTCGGTCTCATACATGGAATAATCGGCAGATGGCCTGTACTCATATACAAACCCGATATCTCCGCCGGCGCCATGCCCGTTGAACTTAAAGAAGTCCTTGAATTTGTAATCCGAAAAGTTGGCATCCGTAGTATTGATAGCCAGGCCGCCCGTAGTATTGGTGAGATAAGCATTACCGTTCCCATCCACCGTGCCCGCCAGGCCATTGGTGGAAAGATACGAGTCCGCCGTACCCGCGATATACTTTAACGTGATCCCTCCTTTAAAAAAGTTGTGACTTCCCTTATTGGTGAAGACCTGCCCGATCGATCCGCCGATCTCTGTCCAACCTGTCGCATGGACCATCATGCTGCTATTGAAGTTGAAAGGCAGCCCGGTAGTAGTATTGCCCCCGTCAAGAATCGCCCCCGCCAGATTGCCGTCTATATTGCGGCCATTGGCGAAAACCCGGGAACGGGTGGTAAACGCAAGAGAAGTCTTGGGACTCAGACTGAACATAACTGACGGTCCCATTACATCCACATAAGCAAGACTGTTGACATTGTTGCTGCCCCTTAATAATTTCGATTTTAAAGAATCAGCGCTGAAAGACCGGGTTATATCACTAAATCGAAGACCAGAATGATTGGTTCCTACAAAACCATTAATGGCAAAAACATTGACATCCCATTTGTAACGATTATCTGCAATATAAGCTGGATTGAAAAAGACGCCGTTGACGCCTGTGTAATTGCCCGTTCGATAGCCGGGGAAAGTTTGTGCATACGTAGTCATCGTCGCAATAACGAAGATGAATAGGAAAAGGTGCTTTCTCATAAAGTTTTCTTTTTATAGTTAAATACCTGATATTCAAATGCTATGCCACGCGAGTTTTATCAGGATCTAACACAGATTGACCATCTTTGGGGTGTTGATTCTACAAAATGATGTTTTCAGTATCTCAATCTCCGGGACAGGCAGATTGCCTTGTTCACCCTCCATCATCTTTTGTAGAAAAAGCCCTACAACGGGAATTGTTTTCTACAATCGTTAATCTGTCATCAGAAATTTATCGGGAAAAACTAAACAGGCCGGCATCCGGATCTTTTCTCCCGGTGATCGATCTTTCAATCATCCCGGCAGCCATCATGCTAAAGGTGATCCCATTGCCCCCGAAACCCAGGGCGAAATAAGTATGCGGTCTCCCCGGCAGGGAACCGATATAGGGAAGTCCGTCTTTCGTAGAAGCAAAAGCGCCGGCCCATTTGAAATCCGTTTTGAAGTCCAGCGCGGGAAATAATTTTCCAAAGGAAGATTCCAGGGCGCGCGCCTTACCCGAAAGCGACTTTTGTCTTTTTCGTGGATCGGAAAAATCATCGTCCTTGCCGCCGATAAGGATACGCTTGTCCGGCGTCGTCCGGAGATAAAGATAGGGTCTCGCCGTCTCCCAGATAAGGGAATTGCGAAACCAAAAATGATCGTTCTCAAAAGGCTCGCTGACAATGGCATAAGTAGAATGGATCGTCTGTACTTTTTGCGGGATATAAACGCCGGACTCATACCCGCATGCAATAACGAGCTTACGGGCTTTTATCCTTTTCCCATCCGCAGCGATCAGCTCCACTCCTCTCCTGTGTTCGACGACGGATTTTATTTCCGTATGGTCGTATACCCGGATACCCTGTCGCCTGCAATCATGCAGCAGGGCGTGTGTCAGCGAATACGCTTTGACTTCCGCCCCATCACGGGAAAAAAGCGCTGCATCCTTCTCAAATCCGAATTTATTTTTTACTTCCTCTTTCTCCAGCCATTGCAGGGATATACCGATCGCCTTGCGGGCTTTGTATTCCTTTCGCAGATCAGCCGCATCTTTTTTGAAAGAGGCATATTGAAGGCTGGGCCTGCGTTTAAATCCCGCTTCCGGCAATTTCTGACAGATCTTTCCCAGGTCGGAAATAGATTGCAGGCAAAGCAGGTAACTTCTTGCTGCGTCGCGGGGCCCTACTTTCGCAGAGAGCTCTGTCAGCGGAGTATCGATCTCATATTGTAAAAGAGCCGTGCTGGCAGCCGTGCTGCCAAGTCCTACATGTCTTTTATCTACCACTACGACCTTCAGGCCAGCCTTGCAAAGATGCCAGGCGGCCAGGGCGCCGCTGATGCCCGCTCCCATTACCACCACTTCCGTATGGATATCATGCGGAAGAGATGGATAAGACCGGATAATTCCCTCATCCAGCAGCCAGAAGGGATAGTCGGTGCGGAGATCCACCTATTTGGAGCTCTTTTTAGGGGAAGATTTTTTGGCGGCTGTCCGGCCGGAAGTTTTTTTGGCAGGCGCGCCGGCACTCTTTTTTGCAGGTACTTTCGCTCCTTCCTTCCGGGCTTCGGAAAGACCAATGGCAATAGCCTGCTTGCGGCTCGTAACCTTTTTACCGCTCCTCCCGCTTTTCAACGTTCCTGCTTTTTCTTCGTGCATGGCTCTTTCGACCTTGTCGCCTGCTTTTTTTGAATACTTAGCCATAAAATTGATTTTATTGAGTTAGTAAATATAAAGCCCCTTCCACCCTCATGCATCGATCAGGCTCATCGCTTCCTTCCTGTACATCTTCTTCATCGTCTTGAACTCCTTTCCTTCAATCCGGTTGTAGTTAATAAAAAACTGTTCCAGCTCATTGAGGATATTATCCGGCAGATCGCTGATCGTCCTGATCTTTTCAAAAATATTGCTGCATTTAGGAATGGCGAGGAAGCGGTCATTCCTAATCAGCTTCTTTTTACCCTTCTCTTCCGACTGCTCGGCCTTGATCCCGCCAATAATCCGGCATTTGATCATGATACCGGGAAAACTGCAGAATTCAGAGATCACGATGACATCGAGAGGATCGCCATCCTCCCCCTTTGTATCCGGGATAAACCCAAAATCATAAGGGAACACCATACCCGAAGGCAATATCTTTTTCAGCTTGAAAAAATGGGAGGCAGGATCATAATCATATTTCTGGGCGCTGCCTTTCGGGGTCTCGATAACTACATCTACACAGTCCATAGATTTCTTTTTTTTAATAACAAAAGATCTTACAAGATCTTATTGTTAAAAAACCGGGCCATTATTTGATAGATCCTTCAACAAACAGCAACTTATGGAATGGACGGATATCTTTTTCGGGCATGGGACCGATCTGAACAGCCTTCAGATGAGCGCCCGGGCGGTCCTGATCTTTTTTATCACCTTACTGCTGCTGCGCATCGCGGGCATCAGGACCTTCGGGAAGAAGTCGGCCTTTGATAATGTGATCACCATCCTGCTGGGGTCCATCCTGAGCCGGGCAGTGGTAGGGGCATCGCCCTTCCTTGCTACCTCCGTCGGATGCCTCGCCTTTGTGCTGGTACACCGGCTGCTGGCCTTTCTCAGCTTTCGCAACGACTGGATCGGCCGGCTTATCAAAGGAGAAAAGTCTTCTCTCTATACCCGAGGGAAGGAAAATGAGGCAAATATGAAAGGCGCCCATATCAGCCAAAAAGACCTGCTGGAAGGAATTCGCCTGAAAATAAATGAAAACTCCTTCGAAGCCGTAGAAGAGATCTTCATCGAAAGGAATGGGGAGCTCAGCGTTATTAAAAAGAAGTAACCGGCCATCCCGCCCGGAAGATTTAACGCGGTCACAGAAAAGCATTAGTACGGTTACACGGAAGCATTAAGCCTGGCCACCTGGCGGCATTTAGCACCGCCGTCCGGAAATAGTTGGCCTGCCGGAATGTTAGCATGCCGTTTGCATGATCGATATATAAATTCCTTATGACACAGGATACCTCCGCTTTCAGCAAAACAACAAATATAGGCAAGACCGAACGGATGATCTCCGCCATTGCCGGCTCCTTATTACTCTATAAGATCACTAAAAAACATAAGTCAGACACCCTCCTGCTCCTGGCAGGCGGTTATCTCCTATACCGGGCCACTTCCGGCAATTGCCCGATCCACTCTCTTTTTAGCGGTAAGGGAAGCGATCATCCCCGTAATGTCAATGTAAGGGCCAGCGTGATCGTGAACAGGCCAAGGGCGGAAGTATATGCCTTCTGGAGAAAACTGGAGAACCTCCCTTTGTTCATGAAACACCTGGACAGCGTTGACGAAATAGATGAATACACCTCTGCCTGGAAAGTAAAGATACCGGGAGGACTGGGGCATATCCGCTGGGAAGCGGAGATCGTCAAAGAAGAAGAAGGCACTGTCCTGTCCTGGCAGTCCGTGGAAGGTTCAGCCATTAAAAATGCGGGTAAGATCAACTTCTCAGACACCCCGGCCCAGGGCACCCGGATCGACGCCCTCATCTCCTATCATGCCCCACTGGGGAAATTCGGGGAAGGCATCTCTCACCTATTGACCCCGGTATTCAGCGAAATGATCCAAAATGACATCCTGAGCTTCAAACGTTACATAGAAGATCCCCAAACCACCTTATAGTGTAATAATTTCCACAATCTACCAGTCATTTGTTCCCCCGGGATCGCCCGGCCTCTTCTGATTTCTCAATGGCCCTCCCCACCAGCTCGCTTAAATGCGTAGGCTGCTCCGTATCCAGATGAACCCATTTATCCTTTTTTTTCTTAATTTTCATGACAGGAAGGATCGACCCTTCCTTTTGCGCGGCCGTCCGGAAATTACTGATGATATAATAAGGATCCGAATGATGCAGCTCCACCCGGGCGATAAGGTGTAAGACGACAGGGGTCTTTTCAAGCTGAATATCAAATTCTATAACATATGAATCGGCTATCATACACAATAGTTTTTGTTATACAATTTGCAGGGGTCAGTCTGGAAAATCCTTTAGAAAAAAGTATGCCTTTTTTTAAACAGGTAATTTCTTCCGGGGGATGGCATTTCTTTTGTCTCTTTTTAAGTCAGTTACTTTTAGGTCAGTTACTTTTAGGTCAGTTTCCATAAAAACATTGGCTGAAACTTATGCCCTTACAAGAATATAAAAAGAAGCGGTCTTTTACAAAGACCCCGGAACCTCAGGGCGGACGGCCTTCGGGAACGGCGCTGCAATTTGTCGTGCAGAAACATGCAGCATCCCACCTGCATTATGATTTCCGCCTGGAAATGGAAGGAGTCCTGAAAAGCTGGGCCGTTCCGAAAGGACCATCCATGAACCCGGCGGACAAGCGGCTGGCCATGCAGGTAGAGGATCATCCCTTTGGCTATAAGGATTTCGAAGGCATCATACCCGCCGGGAACTATGGGGCAGGGACCGTAATGGTATGGGATGAAGGGACCTATGAACCGCTGGAAAAAACAAAAGGGACCAGGGCTGACCAGGACCGGGAACTACGGAAAGAATTGCAGGCCGGCTCCCTGAAATTCCGCCTGAACGGAAAAAAGCTCAAAGGAGAGTTTGCCCTGGTGAAGACCCACGGAATGGGCGAAAATTCCTGGCTGCTGATCAAACATAAAGATCAATATGCTACAAATGCCGCCATCACCAATGAAGACAAATCGGTGTTATCCCGAAAAACACTGGAACAGATAACTAAGAATCCCCACGCTAAAGAATGGAAGAGCAACAGGCAGGACGGTGATGCCGGTGCTGCCGGAAAGACAAGCAAGAACAACGCAAAAACAAAAAAGAGCAGCGCAGAAACAAAAAAGAACAACGCAAAAAATAACCCAAAGACAAAAAATGAAGAAACTATAGAAAAGACAGCCAAAAAAGGAAAAGCGAAAGCAGACCTTGCCGCCCCTTCCGCCATCAAGGCGGGACGCAAAGCCCCGATGCCTAAAGACCTCGCCCCCATGCTGGCGACCCTGGTGGACACCCCTCCCGCAGAGGAAGGCTGGTCATACGAGGTGAAATGGGATGGATACCGGGCACTCGCCTATCTGAAAAAAAATTCCGTGGAGCTCCGCTCCCGGAATAATAAATCCTTTAATGAAAAATTCTACCCGGTCTATAACGCCCTGCAGGCTTGGGGCATCAACGCTATTCTCGACGGAGAGATCGTAGTGATCGATGAAAAGGGACAGTCCAGCTTCGGCGCCCTGCAAAACTGGCGCAGTGAAGCCGACGGACAGCTGATCTATTATCTGTTCGACCTCCTCTGGCTGGAAGGAAAAGACCTTATGGAACTTTCCCTGACAGAACGAAGAGAGCTGCTGAGATCCCTGGCGCCGGAAGAAGGGATCCTCCGGATCAGCGAGAACTTCCAGACCAGCGGAAAAGAGTTCTTCGCCGCTGCACAAAAAATGGGCCTGGAAGGCATCATAGCCAAAAAAGAGGACAGCCTGTATACTCCCGGCGCCCGCTCCCGGGAATGGCTGAAGATCAAAACGGCGAACAGACAGGAAGTGGTGATCGGCGGCTATACGCTTAACAAGGGTAGCAGCAAGTTATTCAGCTCCCTGCTGGTAGGCGTTTTTGAAAAGGGACACCTGCAATACACCGGCAAGATCGGTACAGGCTTCAACGATAAAATGCAAAAAGAGATGCTGCGGCAGTTCAAGCCCCTGGTACAGAAAAGATCCCCTTTCAGCTCCGTACCGGATATTAACAAGCCGTCCCGCTTCCGCCCCGACCCACCAACAGCAACGGCCGTATGGCTGAAGCCAAAATTATTGTGCGAAGTGTCCTTCCGGGAGATGACGGAAGATGGAGTCATGCGGCATCCCTCTTTCGAAGGCATGCGGGAAGATAAGGATCCCAAAGAGGTAAGGCGGGAAAAGGCCTTGCCTGTGGAAGAGGTCCTGGAGGAGACCAGTCCGAAAATAAAAACCAAAAAAGGTGCAGTAAAAGTGAAAACAGCAAGCGTAACACCCATCGAAAAATCGATCCTCGTCCCCGCCATAACCGGGGACCGGAAGAGCTTACTCAACCCTTCCGACGAATCCCAGGTAAGATCCATCCAGGGACACGAACTCTCCTTTACCCATCTTAGCAAAGTCTTCTGGCCAAAAGAGAAATTCACGAAAAGAGACCTCCTCAATTACTACTACCAGGTAGCGCCCTACATGCTGCCCTACCTCAAAGACAGGCCGCAATCACTGAACAGATACCCGAACGGCATCCTGGGAAAAAGCTTCTACCAGAAGGACGTAAAAGGAAAAGTCCCGGACTGGATAGCCACCTTTCCCTACCACAGCGCGGAAGATGACCGGGATAAAGAATTCCTGGTTTGCACGGATGAGGCAAGCCTTCTCTACATGGCCGCATTAGGCTGTATAGAGATCAATCCCTGGAGCAGCCGGGTACAGGCCCCCGACCAGCCTGACTGGTGTATCATCGACCTCGACCCGGATAAGAAGACTCCCTTTGACAAAGTGATCGAAGCTGCCCTGGTCACCCGGGATGTACTGCAAACAGCAGGAGTCACCTCCTTTTGCAAAACGTCCGGCTCTACCGGCCTGCATATCTATTTCCCGCTGGGAGCTAAATATACTTATGAGCATTCGAAAGAATTTGCCCGGCTGATCGTAACTATCGTTCAATCGGAAATCCCCTCCTATACCAGCCTCGAACGCACCGTCCGCGACCGGAAAGGAAAAATGTACCTGGATTTTTTACAGAACCGCCCGCAGGCTACCATTGCCGCCCCCTATTCGGTCAGGCCCAAGCCGGGAGCTACGGTGTCCACCCCTCTACACTGGGAGGAAGTCAAAAAAGGATTGAAAATGCAGGATTTCACCTTACAGAATGTTCCCGCCAGACTAAAATCCATCGGAGATATTTTCAAGCCTGTACTGGGGAAGGGTATCCAGATGGAAAAGGCGCTGAAACTCCTGGAAGGCTTGAAAAAAAGCAGCTGACCATGCCATCGTCCGTCGTTCATACCATGCGATATGACCACAAGTCGAAAACACTGAGAATAATTTTCGTCTCCGGAATGGTATATGATTACCTCAACGTTCCGGAAAAGGTATACGAAGAAATGAAGGGATCGGGGTCAAAAGGGACATTTTTAAACCAGCGTATCAAGACAAAGTTCCGTTTCAGAAAAATAGAATGAGCCCGTCATGCCCGACGACACACCCAGGCTCATGCCGTATACTTATTCCCGATGAAATCCACGATATGTTTTAATGAAGCTCCCGGGTCTTTCATACCTTCCGCCTCTGCCCCCACCCTTGCCAATTCTTCATCATGAACAGTATCCCGGAACCATTTCGTATAATCCTTCCGATGCAGATGGAACAGCCAGGTATCGGAGTCGATCCCTTCCGCGAGATGTTTAAAGAGCAGTAAATTATTTGCTTTCAGATGGAGCTTGTTCTGCGGACCCGTAAAAACAAAACTGTTGCCGCCCATATCGCCCTGCGCATATTTCTTTTTATGCCGTTGCTGCAACTGAAGGGGAAGGCGAAATTTCGCTTTATAAGGCGGCCGGGTATCATCCCGCTCCCATATACAGATCTCATCCTCTGCCAGGGAAGGGATATTTGCCGGAACAGGTATCCCCAATCTCCCGCAAAATTGTTCAAAAGGATAAGAAGGGTTCTTCCCGATGGTAAGAAGCATACCGATCTTTGAAAGCATCGCAGGTCCAAGAGCGTGCGGAGAAGTACTGATCAGGATGAAATTATTAAAGTCATCCGGCAGCCAATCCAATGAAACTTCCGGAGCCGTAGGCACCAGGTGATGGGCTTCATCCAGCAGCAGCCAGTGCGGATGACCGTAGCGGCGTCGCATGTCCAGCAGCGCCGGCATCAGCCGGACAAAAAAAGCCGGTCTGTCAGCCAAAGGGATGGACAGGGTGCAAATTACCAGGTTTTGTACCGGATCTTTCAGCAATTCTTTTATTTCTTCGATGGATGGCAGCGAAGTGCCACTCCCCAGCACGACCGAATCAGGCAGCTCCAGGTAGTCCCCTTCCGGGTCTACCAGACAGAATTGATACCCCTTGCTGACCAGGCTTTCGATAATTGATAGGGTGAAGGTAGTCTTTCCGCTGCCCGACACCCCTGAAAGCAGGATCCCGCTGCGATAGGGGCAGATGGCAAAGGCATGCCCCTCCTCTTCAGTACCCAGCTCCAGGTAATGCCGGGACAATCTCCCATTGAGGAAGGAAAGGTCATTTGCTATGAGCCCATCGATCAATTCATTTACCCCATTCCCATGCGCTGCATCCGTTACCCAGTCCGACACCGCTTTCAGGGCCGGAAGGGCGTTACTCACCGCCACGGAACATTCCGCCGCCTGCAACAGGGCGCTGTCATTTTCGGCATCGCCTACCGCAACAGTATTATGCAGGGACAGGTGCAATACACGAAGAAGGGCCTGGAGACCCGTCGCCTTATTGATCCCGGACGGCAATATCATGACCGCTCCCTTGTTGAAGATGACCTGCCGTTCGATACCGCAAGTCTTGATCGTATCCAGCACCGCTTGCTCATAAGGCTCCCACGTCGCTATGATCACTTTACCGACCGAGATGGGATGAACGCCTTTCTCCTGCAGGGCCCGTACAAAGGCCAGGTCCGGCGCCGGCCCTAACATCGTCTCTTTCCCGGTAGCCGTCTCGTGAATAAGGGCGCCGTTCTCTGCGACGATATAATCGAAGATCTTATAACCGGGAAAAACGACTACCAGGTCTTTCATCTCCCTGCCGGTAACCAGTATTCCCTTTCTCCCCGCACCCTGCAGCTGCTTCAGTTTTTCCATGACAGCTTCTGTCACCAGCCCCTGGTTGGCCAGGGTGCCATCATAATCCGTTGCTAATACCAGGTAACGCATAATTCTTTATGAGATATCTTTCAAAAAGAGGGCCAGGATGATGGTTTCTGCCGGCCCTGTTCGCCGGTTGCTGCGCCGCCGGATCTATCCTTTGCGCGAGCATTGCAACAGAAGAATCGTGTGGTCTTCTACCGTAATGGTTTCCCCGGCGTCATAACTTGCCTTTGTCTTTGGGGCGGCAGATAGGACCCTGGCGCCAGCTGAGATCGCGGCCTGGCCGCTTTCACCCTTTGTTGCGGCAGATACTGCCGGCGTTGCCAGTAAAGCAGGCTCAGGCGGGGTCACCTTTTCAGCAGGGCGCGAAAAGCCGGTCTCAATCACTTTTTTCCATTCCCTGCCGAATTTTTCTTCCGGAAGGGTAAAATCCACCGGCCCGTAGTGTGCATTGAAAATAATATAAAAGCTGTCGTCTACAAGAGGCTGATTGTTCTGATCCACCGTATTCAGGCCTCTGCCATTCAGGAATATTCCCAGGGATTTGGCGAAATCCTTTTTCCAATGATCTTCCGACATTTCCATCCCCTCGGGAATGAACCAGGCTATGTCCGTCAGCCCCCTTTTTCGGACAGGCCTGCCTTTGAACCAGTGCTTGCGGCTGAATACAGGATGCTCCTTTCGAAACTGGATCAGCCGGGAAGTGAACGCTATGAGTTCCCGGTCAGCCTTTTCCCAATTGATCCAGGAGATCTCATTATCCTGGCAATAGGCATTGTTATTCCCTTTCTGTGTATGGCCGGCCTCATCTCCGGCCCGGAGCATAGGCACTCCCTGGGAAAGCAGCAGCGTGGCTAAAAAATTCCGTTTCTGGCGATTCCGGTACCAGTTGATGCTCTTATCATCTGTCGGCCCCTCCGCACCTGCATTGGAGGAACGGTTGTCATCCGCCCCATCCTTATTGTCTTCTCCATTCGCCTCGTTATGTTTTTCATTATAAGACACCAGGTCATTGAGCGTGAAGCCGTCATGAGCGGTGATGAAATTAATGCTGGCCGTAGGGTTACGGTTGTCATTCTTATACAGATCAGAGCTGCCGGTAAATCGTTCGGCAAACTCCGCCAGCATGCTATCCGCTCCCCGCCAATAGTCCCGCATACAGTCCCGGTATTTGCCGTTCCATTCCGCCCAGCCCGGAGGGAACTGACCGATCTGGTAACCGCCCTCTCCTACGTCCCAGGGTTCGGCGATCAGCTTCACCTGGGAAATAACAGGGTCCTGGTAAATGATATTAAAGAAAGCGCCCAGCCGGTTGACATCGTGTAGTTCGCGCGCCAGGGAAGCAGCCAGGTCGAACCGGAAACCATCCACATGCATTTCCTGCACCCAGTACCGGAGACTGTCCATGATCATCATGAGCACACTCGGCAACCGGGTATTCAGCGTATTACCCGTACCGGTATAATCGAAGTAAAATCGCTTATCTTCCGCCAGCCGGTAGTATTCCACATTATCGATCCCCTTATAGGCAAGGGTGGGGCCCTTTTCGTTACCCTCCGCCGTATGATTATAAACCACATCGAGAAATACCTCGATCCCGGCCTTATGCAGCTCTTTCACCATCGTCTTGAATTCACGGACCTGGCCGCCAACGTCTTCGCCGCTATAGAAGCGTATTTCCGGCGCAAAGAACCCGATGGTATTATACCCCCAATAGTTAGTAAGCCCCTTGTCCTGTAAGTGCCGGTCGCTGATAGACTGGTGAACGGGCATCAGCTCGATGGCCGTTATACCCAGTTTCTTCAAGTGATCAATAACAGCAGGATGGGCCAGGGCGGCATAGGTGCCTTTTATTTCCTCCGGGATACCCGGAAAAAGTTTCGTGAACCCTTTTACATGAGCTTCATAAATGATCGTATTATGATAGGCTATCTTCGGCGCCTTGTCATTTTCCCAGTCGAAATGATGATCGATGACAGCCGATTTCGGCGCCGCTGCTGCATCATCCGTCTCGTCGAAGCTGAGATCATCATCCCCTATTTTATAGCCATACAGCGAATCCTGCCACTCCACGATACTGCAGACGGCTTTGGAATAAGGATCGAGCAGCAGTTTGTTCGGATTGAAACGGTGGCCGTTTGGAGGTTCATAAGGGCCATACACCCGGTAACCGTATAACTGACCCGGGGAGAGATCCGGAACATAACCATGCCATACATCATGAGACCGTTCGCTGAATTTGATACGGGTAAACTCTTTCTCTCCTTTCGCTGCGTGAAACAAACATAACTCAACGCCTGTTGCATTATGGGAATAAAGGGCGAAGTTGACGCCTTTACCGTCCCAAAAGGCTCCCAGCGGATAGGGATTGCCTGGATAGATAGTCATAATTATGGTTAATAACCGGTGGGTGGTTTATTATCGGTGGTTAGTTTAGGGAACATTTTCTTTATTCGCCGGTCACAGCTCTCTTACAGCATTTGACTGTCCGCTATTATTACAGCTAAAGCAACCGGAGGCGACGGCAAAGAAAAGATAATAAATAAGTAAGTTTTTCATATTCAGAAGGTTTTAAGCTATCCAGCTGAAAAAATTATGCCATCAGCACCGGCTTCAACGAATAGGCAACTCCCGGAATTACTCACACCAGTCCATGAGCCGTTCCCCGATGGCCTCTGCCGATCGACGGCCTTCTTCTTTCTTTTCGGGCGGCTGGCTATTGCGGTAGACATATCTTAATTGATTTATAGATGTTAATAGTAATTAAAAAATTATACCACGGCCTTGCTGAGCCCGGGGCTGGCATAATTTTTTCGGCGGATGTGTTCGAAGCGCTTCGATTTTTTTCAACCTAATTAATCATCCAAAAATTTAAAGGTATGAGTACGAGAAATTCAGGCAGACGTGGATTTGCGTCGATGGAACCCGAGGAACGACGCCGTATTGCTCAGCGTGGAGGCCAGGCCTCACATGGCGGACAGGGACATTATGAAAATGACTATGAAGAGGATTATGACGATGAGGAAGGAGAAGATGAATATGGAGATGGTAATCATCCGTCTTCCCGCTATCATGATTACGAGGACGAGGGCGAAGACGATGAAGATTATGATGAGGAGGATGAAGACGAGGATTATCAGCAGCCTTATTCCCGATATGAAGAGGATGAGGACGATGACTACGATAATAACCGGCAACGCAGGGGCAGAGACAATGAATACGAATCTTCAGGGAGGGGAAGATCTTCTGACCGTGGACAATCCTCGGAAGGGAATCATCAGGGCGGCGGCCGCGGATTTGCTTCCATGGATCGCGACCGGGTAAGACGGATCGCCAGTGAAGGAGGGCGTGCCCGCCATGACAGCCGGGGAAGAAGCCATGACAATGGTGGAAATGGCCGTTCCGGCGGCAACCGCTCGGGAGATTCCGACAGAAGACGGTCTTCCTCTTCAGAAAGAGATCAGCATTCCTCCTCCGAAAGAGGCGGCAGCTCTTCTTCCGGGAGAGGCGGTAGTTCTTCTTCCGAAAGAGGGCGTTCTTCCCAGTCATCCGGCAGGGGACATTCATCCAGGTCATCCTCCGGCAGGGGACGGTCATCCGGTAATTCTTCCGGCGACAGCCATTCCAGTTCTTCCTCCCGGGGTCATTCCGGTAATTCCGGTCAGCAACGTAATGCAAGCGGACAATTCACCAGCCGGTCCGGACGGTCTGGTTATGGCAGCCGTTCCAATTCCAGCAGCGGCCGCAGCTCCCGCAGCAGATAATTTTGTTTAGCGATGACTTCTATACATAAGAAATAGAGTCCCGGCGGGCTCTATTTCTTATTTTTATTTATTGATGGTCAGTCCAAAATTTAACAGGGTATTCTCACTTCGCGTCCGGGTGAACCTGTTATAAGTGTAGGCAATCGTAAAATTCAGCCATTTATACAGTTTGACCGAAGCCGAGGCATTGAATTTAAAGATGTAATCATTCCAGCGTGAAAGAGAATTCTGGAGGAAGGCGGTGCCATCCAGCGAATACATATCCCGGATGACCCAATGCGTAAAGACCCGGAAAGAATTCCTCACTGCCTGGTATCGGTCCCTTTGATAAATATTGCCATTGGGCCCTCCATACAGGCTATCATACAGATCTCCCTTTTCATAGAGAAGGCCATCGCTGATATTTATGAATGTCTTTTTCTTATCGAGCACGTTGTATCCACCCCCCAATCCGGTCTGCAGCTGATGGTTGATCAATAAGGAAACACTCGTGTTATAAGTAGCCAGTCCCCAGTAATAAAAATGCGGCATGGTTCCGTACAGGTTGAAATCCAGCGTTGTCGAGACATCGTTATTGGTGAGTATATGAGACTGCTTGCCATAGATCCAGCTGCTATTGAGATTGAGCGTGGAATTTTTTTTGGACACGCTGGCCTTAAAAGCATTGTTTAGAACATAGGATTGCAGGGAATTGGTAGTATTAATAGTGCCCGTAGCTGCATAATTCAGATGATAGCTGATAGTGTCGTCCCTGTGTGTGGAATCGGAATTCTTCGCTTTCGGAGGGACGGTATCCTTTACCGGCGGGCTTCCCGGGTCTCCATCCTGGCAGAAAACATGAAACGGAATAAGCAACAATAAGATCGGGATGATCAATTTCATGGAAGGTGTCTTCAAAAAATTATGCCAGAAAGCGAAGGGCGCATCATCAAGGACATTATCGTTCCCTCCATCTCTATGGCATTAGCCTTGCAGGGGAGCATATAGTATCTGACGACACCATATGGTTCAAATCATCTATTCAATTAAAATATTAAAAATAAAACTATGACGACAGCAAAAAATAGTTCTTCCGCTAAAAGGAACCCAAGGAAGACCGCCGCAGCAAAAAGCAGGAATAAAAAGGCTGCTGCGAAAGGTAAGAAGACGCCGGGCAAGCGGAAATGGTCCGCCGCTGTAACCGGGCACAGCGACGCGCTGGACCTTAAAAAAGGAGTCTTCACCTCCGACGATCCCCAAAAGATAGCCCGGTCCCTGGAAAAGTCAGCGGAAGAGAGCCATCGGAAAAAAGGAAGCTCCCGCCAGTCGGCCGCATCCATGCTGAACTTTTACATCAACCGGGCAGGTAAAAATCTTCCAGCCTCGAAAAAGAAGACCCTGAACAAGGCAAAGGAAGAGTTAAAAGAAATATCTTCTAAAAAAGAGAAAACTGATAAAAAGAAATCCGCTAACGAAAAATCCGCCAGGCCAAAAAAAACTAAAAAAGCCTGAGACCATCGGAATCAACATTCTTATTTCTGTTATCATCCAATTGTTTGTTGAGGTTATAGGCAGCGCTGATAAGCCCCAGGTGTGTAAAAGCCTGGGGAAAATTGCCCAGGTGCTGGCCTTCAAAACCCAATTGCTCGGAATAAAGTCCCAGGTGATTGGCATATCCCAGCATCTTTTCAAAGTAAAACCGGGATTTATCCAATTGCCCCGAACGGGACAAACATTCCACGTACCAGAAAGTACACATGGAAAAAGTACCTTCCCTGCTTACGATACCATCGGTATGCGTATCGATCAGACCATCGGGCGCCGCCAGTTCCGGCCTGTAACGATAGACCAGGGAATCGGTGACCAGCTCCTCTTCAATCCTTTTTAAAGTGGACATCCAGCGGGGATCTTTGGGACTGATAAAGCGGACAAGAGGCATTAACAAGGCGGATGCATCTACGGTAGAGGAACCGGGGAACTGCATAAACGCCCCTTTCTCCTCATCCCAAAAGTCCGTGAAGATGCTGTCATAGATCTTATCCCGTTCCGTCTTCCAGTTGCCATTCCGGGGAAAAGAGCGGGTTTCCGCTATCTTCATCGCCCTGTCCAGGGCCACCCAGCAGGAAAGACGGGAATAAAGGAAATCTTTTCTGCCTCCTCGTACCTCCCATATTCCATCATCCGGCTGATTCCAGTTATTGCTCAGCCATTCAATTTGTTTTTCCAGGTCTTTCCAGAAATCGTAGGAAATGGGTTCTACATGCTTGTTATACAAAAAAACCGAATCCATTAGTTCTCCATAAATATCCAGTTGAAGCTGCCCGTAGGCATCATTGCCGATCCGGACCGGCGAAGACTGACAATACCCTTCAAAATTATCCAGGGTATACTCCTTCAGCTGGCGCTCGCCATTGATCGAATACATGATCCCCAACCTTTCCTGTCCCTTGATGTCCCGGCAGGCCTTCTCCACCCAGTTCATAAAAGCTCCTGCTTCTTTCGTATATCCAAGGCGTATAAAAGAATAAACCGTAAAGGAAGCATCCCGTATCCAGGTATAACGATAGTCCCAGTTACGCTGTCCGCCGATGCTCTCCGGAAGACCGAACGTAGGAGCCGCTATAATAGACCCATACCTGGCCGAAGTGAGTAATTTCAGCACCAGGGCCGACCGGTGAACGGTCTCCATCCATCTTCCTTTATAAATGGACCGGGAGACCCAGTCTTTCCAGTAGTTCACCGTCCGGAAGATGATTTGTTTTATAAAACCTGGAAAATCGTCCTGTCCGGCCGTCTCATTCGCAGCATCTTCCAGGAGAAAGTCAACAGTCTGACCGGCGTTGAGCGTGAATTCCGCCATGACATCCCTGTCATTGATCTGTAAAGGCACACTGCTCTTTAATCGTAATATCAGGGCGTTTTCTCCTTCCTGCTTGAAAAGTATCTCATTAGGACCCAGCTGCTCCAGGATATGGCCACTTTTTCCATAGTTAAACCGGGGACAGCATTGCAGCTTGTATTTCACCTCTCCCCGCACGGAGGTAAGCCGGCGGACCAGCTTCTTTCCATCCTGTGCATCAGGGGACACCGGCATCAGATCCATTATTTCCCCCACCCCCTCCGAAGAAAGAAAACGGGTAAGCAATACATTGGTATCCGGCAGATAAAGCTGTTTGGTCTTCATCTTCCTGAACTCCGGGTTTATGGAAAAGAAACCACCTTTCTTCTCGTCCAAAAGAGAGGAAAATATACTGGGGGAATCGAATTGAGGAAAACACATAAAATCAATGGAACCATTGAGACCCACGAGGGCTACCGTATTCAGGTCGCCGATAATACCATAATTTTCAATTGGTTGATAACTCACCGGAACAGTTTTTGTGTGCAGTAGCAAAAACTATTCCTGCCCTTCTTTCTCCGGAAAAAATCGCGCCATGCCGCTTCCGGATCGCCCCACTCCGGCCAACGACCAAACCGGGTATATGAATTGCATTCATCTTATAAACTCAAATTATTTTTTATGGATTTTCCCGAAAGACATTCCCCCTGACTCATTACCTCACTGACATTAAATTTAATTGCATAAAGCAGTATAACTTTTTCTTAACCAATAAAAAATAGCATCATGAGATCGAAAACACCATCTAAATCGGCCAATAGCAATAAGGCAAGGGGTGCAGCCGATAAAAGGCAAAGTGCAGGATCCTCAGGCCGGCAGCAGGGATCTGCAGGAAGAAATGAGAGCAGCGCGAACGGAAGAGCACAGGAACGTTCTGCGGGAAGCCGTTCTGAAAATGTCTCCGGAAGAGGACAGCAGCCTACCGGAGAAAGAGTATCCCAGGGTTCTGCCGAAAGGTCGGGCTCCGGTGCGGGGAATGCAAAAAAAGAGAGCGGAGCATCCGGTTCGGGAGGTTCACCACAGGGAGAGTCTCCCCTGGAGAAATTTTTCCTGGCCCAGCTAAAGGACATTTATTATGCCGAGCAAAAGATTACCCGGTCCCTTCCCAAAATGCAGGAAGCTGCTACCACCGAAGAATTAAAAGATGCCTTCGAAGATCATTTGCACCAGACGCAACGCCATGTCAAACGCCTGGAAAAAGTATTCCAGACCCTGAATAAAAAAGCAGAAGGCGAAAAATGCGAAGCCATAGAAGGAATTGCCCGGGAAGTAGATTCAATTATAGAAGAGACAGAGGAAGGCACTTTCACCCGGGATGCCGCCCTGATCATTGCCGCTCAGAAAGTGGAACATTACGAGATTGCCACCTATGGGGGACTGGTCCAGCTTGCTATCACCATGGGACTCCATGATGCGGCAGATCTGCTGGACAAGACGCTGATCGAAGAAGAGGATACGGACTCCCTGCTCACGGAGATCGCAGAGAACCAGATAAATCTCCGGGCCGAACATGAGGGCAACCAGTATAGCTGGGACCAGAAAGATCAGGAGGAAACGGATGAGGCGGAAGAAGAGGACGAAACAGAGGAAGAAGAGGAAGGAAATAAGGCGGGCAAAAAAGGCCAGCCGATATATGCCGGGATCCATTAGACCGCTCTCGTTGAATGCGCAACAACTCCGTCTATGCGGCCCTGGCCGCCAATATCGCCATGGGCCTGCCAGGTTCATTGCCGGAGGAATCACCGGAAGTTCAGCTATGATCTCAGAAGCTGTTCATTCACCGGTGGACTCCGTCAATGAACTTTTATTATTATATGATGTCCATCGAAGCATTCTATGGTATCCATCGAAGTAACCGGCAAAAAGATAAGACCTAATCTTTCGGTTGATCCGCCAACGGCTCCGGTCAGGTAAAAATATATTTTTAATAGTTTTGGTACTGTCGCCCTTTTCTCTTGTCCTTATATAAAGGGCATTCCCATGCAGGAAGATAGATTTTGGTCTTTAGCCAGTTTGAAAGTCTCCGGAGAGGCCAGTGAAGAAGAACTGGCTGAGCTGGATAAATGGTTAGCGCAATATCCGGAGATGGTCCTGCGTCTGGAAGTATATACCAATATCTGGCGCCAGAAACATCCCGGTCTGCCGGTAAATAATGAATATGCTTATAACAGGCACCTGCAAAGGCTAAGCAATCACCTATCAGCACCTGCCCTGCAATATGCTTCTTCGGAAGTGCATGCACCATCACGGGAAGAGGAGGAAGCCGGCAAGCCCATTCCCCGCAAACAGGCCCGTACCTTACGAATAGCTATCCTCACCGCGGCAGCAGCGGCAGCAGTGCTGGGGATCATCTTCCTCCCGGGACTTTTCGGCAGAACAACTGTCCATAAAGGTGTCATCTCCAATAATACCATCAGTACCCGCCCGGGCTCCAGATCAAAAGTGCAATTACCCGATGGTACGCAGGTATGGCTGAATTCCGATAGCCGGCTCACGTATAACCAGGGGTTTCCGGCAGATTCCAGGGAAGTACAGCTAACGGGAGAAGCTTATTTCGACGTAGCAAAGGATAAGAGCCATCCCTTTGTTATCCATACTTCCACCGTCGATATCAAAGTCCTGGGAACCTCCTTTAATGTGAAATCCTATGAGAATGAACGAAACACCGAAACGGCCCTCTTCCAGGGCTCGATACAGGTTAGCCCGCACAACAATCCGGAACAAAAGATCCTGCTGAAGCCCGACCAGAAACTCATCGTGCAGAACAACAAGCTGTCCGTAACAGGTATTTCACCCGGGCCGGCTAAAAACAATACCGACGAACCGCTCATCACCCTTGGCAAAGTACATTTTCAAAAAAAAGACAGCAGCGCTACAGAGACTCTGTGGATGAAAAATCAGCTGGCGCTTGACGGCGCTGCGCTGGATGAAGTGGCGCTGCAGATAGAACGCTGGTATGGCGTGAAAGTGGTTATTACAGATGAACGGCTGAAGAGCATCCACTATAACGCCGTCTTCGAAGATGAAAGCCTGCAGCAGGTCCTGGAGGCCCTTCGGCTCAGCGGTAACTTTACCTATACGATCCACAAAAAAGAAGTCACGATAACGCCCTGAATGATCTTGAGACAGTAAGCTATCCGTCGGAGAAACTGACATTATATTAAGATCAACTATTGTCATTAAAACGATTGTCAAACCCAAAATTGCCGCTCATGAAAAAAGTTACCTGATAACACGATCTCCTGGCTAACAGCCC
>JAATFV010000118.1 GCA_015655015.1 Chitinophagales bacterium
AAGCCACTCCCCCTACGCCGCTGACCAGCAGAGAGTAGGCTTGTGAGCCCCTGGCGAGCGTGCTTTTGTGGTTGACGGTGATGGTATAGGCCCTGCCTGGAATGAGGCTGTCGACTTCTATCTTTTCTACGTTGTCCAGCTTATTGTTGCCGGTAGTGGCGGCGGCGGGGCGATTGTTCGGGTCGAGCACCCAGGGACTGTAAACCTTGCTGGTAGTGTTGTCTGTAATTTTAATATCCAGGTCATTGATCAGCTTGGGGCTGACATCGGCAAAGTTGGCGCCGGTCGGCGTTACCGGATTGCCCGGAGGATCGGTCCAGGAAATAGTGGCTGTAAGAACGGTTTTGCCGGAAGCTACGACAGGGATAATGTCCGCATCATGGCTGCCTTGCGTAAGAAGATTTTCCTGGATCAGCTGGTCCGTATTATTCGAGGTGATGACGGCCGCCGCTTTTTGTATATTGACCAACCCCCATCCGAACTGGTAGTCTGGACCGGGGTTCGGGCCGGCTTCGTCAGCCGTATGGATAAGCAGGCCTTTCAGGGTGGCGGCCCGCATAAAGGTGCCGCCGTGCAGTTTGGCATATTCTTCCTGTAATAAGAAGGCGGAGCCTGCGGCCGCGGGGGAGGCCATGGAAGTTCCGCTGAGGATGTCGTAGGCATTATCGGCAGTGCTGAAGGAAGAGAGGATATTTAATCCGTCTGCTACCACATCGGGCTTGATACGCCCGTCACCGGTGGGGCCCCAGCTGCTGAAATCCGTCATTACCACATCCGAAGGTTGGGTATAACCTCCGGGAATGGGCCCGACGGCGCCCACTGTCAGGATGTCCTTGGCAGTTCCGTAGGTGGGGATGACATTGTAGCCATTATTGCTGCTGATGGCGCCTGCTCCGCTCTTCCGGGCGCCGGCATTGAAAAAATCTCCTCTGGCGTCCATGCGGTAATAGGTTTCTCCTATTGCAGGGCCTGTTTCGCCCCGGTTGTTCCCCGAAGCCTTTACGATCAGGTAATACGGAGCATTATAGGCAATGGAGTCCCATACCTTCGTCTCATCGTCATACTGGCCGAACCGGATATCGACTGTATCTCCGGGATCTCCATTAAATTCCCAGCGGTTCTCGTCGCCATTGAAATACCAGCCGGCGACCGTAGCATAGGAGTGATTGGAGATCAGGAGGTCGGAGGCTGCACCCATCATCTCGGTGATATCGTTTATAAAATCGTAAGCGAATAGTTTCTGAGCACCGTAGGCCATTCCTTTGGCAAGCGGGTTGACACCTGCTGCTATCATAGTGCCGGCTACGTGGGTTGAGTGGTCGATGAGGTTGGTCGCGTTGTCTTTTTGGGTGACCCTTCCGATCAGCTCCACATGCGTGGGCCGCACCACTCCTTCATCCCATACGGCCATTTTTCCGGCCGCAATGGTGGATCCGCTGAGATTTAGCCCGGTGCTGCCCCCTGCCCATAACTGGTTGGTCCGGATCGTGGCGGCTGAAATGATATTATCGGTGGTGGTGATATAAACGGGAAGCCCTTTACTGCTGACACCTCTCAGGTAAGCCGCCGTCCCTTTTTTGTTGTGCATGGTGAGGGGCCATCCTTTTTGCCGGGCCAGGGAGAGGACCATCCGGTGCAGGGCCGCATCCTGCGTGGCCCTGGCCTGGCTGGACTTTTGCAGGACAGCCCGATTGGTGACGATTTGCGCCCGGGAGTCCAGGCCGACGAAAAGTCCGGCCAGCAATAGGAGAGAGAAAAAGGATACGGAACGGGTCCTGCTTCTGGTCATAAATAATATTTAAAATCAGGCTAAAATTAGTGCTTTTATGGACTTATAAGGCTTTATTATATTAACTTACCCAGAGGCCCGGATATGTCACGGGCGTATCGGCTGAATGCCCAAACTTTGTAAAAGAAACTGTTATGGCCAAACTTTGGTGGATAGGTATTTTGCTTATGTCTGGCCGCCTGGTCCCTACAGGTTCCGGAGTGACGGGCCTGAAGGGTTCTTTAATGCCGATGCTCCCGGCCGGCCAGGGCATTGAAGGGTTCGTTTACCCGGTCAGCGGTAACCGGATGCCCTCTCCCGGTCGGAAACCCGGGACTTCTTCTCCCAGGGGAATAAAGTCAACCGTATATGTTTTTGAGCTGACGAATATCAGCCAGGTGACGAGGCAGGGACAGACGTCCTATTACCCGATGATCAATACGAAGCTGGTCAGGCAGGCGGATACGGACGATACAGGTTATTTTAAGATAGAATTGCCGACGGGGCATTATTCCGTTTTTACCAGGAAGGGAGATCTGTTCTATGCCAGCCGGCGGGATGAGAAGAACAATATTGCTCCGGTGGAGGTGGTTGCGGGAATGTATACAAGAGTGGATTGTAGGATAGAATGGGACCGGAAGGCTGTTTATTGAGGATTTGGACTATTTGTACTTTAAGCCGATGAATATATCCAACATTATACGCATGAAAATAAGTTAGTTACAGTGATAAATGGCGACACTTGGTGATATTCTGTTTATTAAATAACTTTGTATCATTCTGGACCTAAGGGGCTGTACGGCTTCGGCTGGCCTGGACCAAATCCTCGGTTTCGAACCGGGGTTTTTTATTGCTTTATTACACCATCCTCGTCTGCAATATTGGAGTTATAACAAATCTTACTAAGTTTTCTTGTAAATATTTTATGTGCCTGATGTTTCTGTCTGGATGCCTTTGGGAATTCTTTCTCTTTTAGGGTATAAGCTATTACATCTGCTGATTGAATAAACATTGAATCAGTAGAAACTCTGAATATCGGATCTTCTATTACTCTTCCAATTCGTATTCCGGGGATTGATTCGCCACTTGCACCGGTCCCCAACAATTTCCTGACGTGTGTATTAACAAGTTTTTCATTAGCACGATCGAACAATACCATCCCATGATCCTCTTTGGATTTTAATAATTCATCAAAGGCCTGATATAGTTTTGTAACTGATGTTGGCAAATATTCAGCTACGGGCAGAGTGCTATTTGCTTTATCTATAACCACTGAAATAATGGAAAAATTCTGAGAATTTCCAATTGTTTCTGCATATTGTTCAATTAATTTCCATCTATCGGGGACGCTAATGGAAGTAAATTGCCTTACTTTATGAGGGTCTATCATTTCGGCGCAATGAAATTCTATATCATATGGAAGATATGCGTCTCTTGCTATTTTTTTTCTAAAATCTTTTAATAACTCCAGGGAAACTTTCCACATGCCAGTTGAGACAACTAAACCTGAGAATATAAAATAAGGAGACCCGCTTTTACCGGGTTGCTCAGGATCATAGGGCCCGCAGTCTCCGCTTTCATCAACATAACACAAATACATATATTATTTCATTAGGTCACGTACTTGCGCAAAAGTACAATTCCTGTTATTTCAGTTTTTTTCTTTTTTTTCAATAAAATTTCTTACCACTCATCCGTTCTTTATTATTTTCTCCGCAGGACCAGTTCTGTGGAGAAAAATATCTAATGTTGAGCCAGGGTTACATTTTCTGTATTCGCAAAAGCGAAGACCCGGAAGGTGAATTTCCGGGTCTTTGGACCATGGGCCTGTTGTCCATTTATCTTACAATAAGGACTTTCTGCGTATAAGCCGTCTTCCCCACCAGCACTTTCAGCATATACACCCCGGAGCTAAGATTGCCCGGATTGATATCACCGCTGAAAAATCCGCTGAACCCGGGATAAAGCTGATCGTAGACTTTTTGTCCGAGTGTATTGAAGAGTGAAATATCTACATTGTCTGCTGTATTAACTACAAAGTTGACCCCAAACACTCCATGGCTGGGATTCGGATGGACCAGCAGGGAAATAGCGCCGCCTTTGCCGGAAGCGTAGGGAACGGCATTGGAGGGCTGGCTGCAGCCGAAACCGTCGGTAGCGACCACCGTATAGGAACCGGTAACATTGACCGTATCCGTCTGCCCCGTCGCACCCGGGATAAGGTTGCCATTGACATACCATTGATAGCTGGCGGCAGCCGTACTGGAGAGCACATTGTTGTTGAGGGAGATCACCGGAGCGGTCCCGGCAGCAGCGACTACCGGCGTCCGGCTGCTGGGACAGTCTGCCGTCTTGATACGCATATCATACAGGAAATAATAATACTGTTCGTACATGGTGGGGCTGGTGGTGGAAACGGCGCTGTTGCTGGTAATAGAGAATACGCCGGGTATGGTGAACGGATACGGATTGCCGGTGATGCCGCTGTTCCGGAAGATCGTCGCCGTATCGCAGTTGATATAAATAATATGATTGCCCGCGGCAGGAACGGAAAGTCCCAGCCAGAATACAGCCCCGGTATCGGCTGCATTATTCCCGGTGACGCTGCCGGATTTTGGCGTCGGGGTCGTGGGATAGGCATTGATGGTAGTTTCGGAGATCACCGTAAGGTTATAAGATTGGGCCGTCGTATCGAAATTACTGATATCCGCTACGCCAATGGTGATCTTGCCCGGGTAGCCAATGTATAATCGGGCGCTTTCGATGGTCACCGGTACGGAATTGGTAAAGTTGATAAAATTACCCTGGTAGGCATCGTATCCCCCGCCGGGGTAAGCCAGCTTGGTGGCCGGCCCTACTTTCGTGATGGCATCGTTCAGGCCCAGGTAGTAGGTGTGATCGGCCGTCAGGGTTGTGCTGGATGTATCGTTGCCGGCGGCGATGGGGGTAGTAGCTGCAGCGCTGTTATACCAGTAAGCGGCATCATTGCTGCCGGCATTTGCTTTGAGATATACTTTGTCGGTGCCGCAAAGCTCGGCCTGTCCGCCGGGCGCCCCTGACAGGGTGTTGACAGCCAGGGATGCCGTAGCGGTGTCATCCGAGATCTGTTGATCCCCGCTCAGGCTGGTAAAGCTGGTAAAGGTATAAGAGGCGCCGGATACGGCATTGAAACCGGTCTGATACGTGAATGTTACATCGCTGTAGGCGGGAATGATGCCCGGATAGACGCCCGTCAGCGAGGCCACCGTCTCGCCGCCGCTCTTAATGAGCGTCATTACGGCCACATTGTTCAGCGGTGCTGATCCGAAATTCTTTATCCGCAGGGTGACCAGCTGTGAATCCGTGGCGCAGATCGTTCCGGAGGGAGCTACGATCTGCGTGATGCCTGCATCGTTGGAGGGAGCTACGATCAGGACCGTGTAATCCTGGGTCTCTCCATTGCTATACGGTCCACAGGCCAATACAGTGGAGGGATCAGCTGTCTCCTGCGCTACGATACGCATGAGCCCATAATTGCCGATGGTGAGGGAGGAAGGAGTGGTAATGGTGTCCGTATAAGTGACGGAGCCTCCGCCAAGCACTCCGCTGACGGCGGCCAGTTCATCTGTCCCGAAGACCCCATCGTTGTTATAGTCGATAAAGACCTTCACCACCCTGCTGGCCGTAGTGTTGTCACAGCTGCTCAGCTTGATGGTAATGGGAAGCTTTTGGTTGGGCTGGAGCTGCATGGTGAGGCTGGCGTAGTTCGTATAGCTCGTACAGCCGGCGGGGCTGGCATTGTGGATATTACTGATGCTCACGCTGTCGATACGGGTGCCTGCCGTGCTGGCGGCGCCGGAAGAGCAATAGGGCTTCCCGCCCACCCCGCTGAGCAGTAAGGTGTATGCCTGGCTGCCCCTGGCGAGCGATCCCTTATGGGTCACCCTGATGGTATAAGTCTGGCCGGGGACTGCATTGTTCACTACGATCTTTTCGACGTTATTGGTGGCATCGTCCCCGGTAGTAGCGGCTTTGCCGGGGTTTTTGGGGTCCAGCACCCAGGGCATCCAGGTGGTAGTCCCGCTGGTGATACGCAGGTCGAGGTCATTGACCAGCATTTTGGTCGGATTGTTCAGTATGTTGGCGGTAACAGGTGTTCCGGGGGGATCCGTCCAGACGATGGTAGCCACGAGCGGACCGGAACCGGAAGCTACCACATTGATGGTAAAGGTGTTGTTGCCGGAAGTATTGTCAAGGGTGTTCTCATAGATCCGCTGGTCCCGGATGACGGAAGTGTCGGAGGTGATAAGGTCCGCCGCTTTCTTTATGTCGAGCAGTCCCCATCCGAAAGTGAAGTCAGGGCCATCTGCCGGTCCCGCCTCATCGGCTGTGTGAATGGCAATGCCTTTCAGGGTGGCGGAGCGCATGAAAGTCACGCCATGCAATTTCGCATAGTACTCCTGCAATAAGAGCAGGGAGCCGGTGGCGGCAGGAGTCGCCATGGAAGTGCCGCTATAGGTATCGTAAGCCGTGTTGGAGGTGCCTATGCAGGAAAGCACGTTCACCCCGTCTGCGACGACATCGGGCTTGATCCGGCCGTCGTCAGTAGGTCCCCAGCTGCTGAAATCAGACATGACCACATCATTGACGCTGCTGTAGCCGCCGGGGATGGGATTGACAGCCCCTATGGTCAGGATATCCTTGGCGCATCCGGTGGTAGGGATACAATCGTATCCGTCATTACTGCTGATCCCGGCAGGGCGGTTGCCGGCGCTGGCCATGTTGCCGGCCTTGTTATACCGCCAGTAAGGCTGCCCGACGGCCGGTCCGGTCTCTCCCCGGTTGTTACTGGCCGCTTTTACGATCAGGTATTCAGGCGCATTGTAGGAGATAGAGTCCCAGTATTGGGTATTGGCGTCATAATAGCCGAACTTGTAATCCGCCGTATCGTTGTAATTTCCCCAAAACTCCCACCGGTTGAAGTCGGTATCGAAGTACCATCCGGCGGTATAGCCATAGGAATGGTTGGATACCAGTAGACTGGAAGCGGCGCCCATCATTTCCGAGTAGTCGTTGTTGTAGTCGTATGCCTGTAGCTGCTGCTGGGCGAAGGCCATTCCTTTGGCCAGGGGATTGACGCCGGCGGCGATCATGGTGCCGGATACATGGGTGGAATGGTCGCTGATGGAACTGGCATTGTCTTTCTGGATGACTCTTCCGGTCAGCTCCACATGGGTAGGCCGCGGCTTAGCCTCATCCCAGATGGCTATTTTCCCTTTTACCGAAGCGGAGGAGCCATTAAGGCTCAGTCCGGTGCTGCCTCCCGGCCAGAGCTGGCTGGCGCCGATGGTGGCCGCCGAAATGATATTGTCACAGGTAGAGATATAGAGTGGATTCCCATTGAGGTCCAGTCCATGCAGGACAGATATACGGCCGTGTCTGCCTGTTATTTTCGAAGGCCATCCTTTTTGTTTGGAAAGGGATAGGAGCTGTTGGCTGAGGGCCCCTTCCTTTTGAGCCATCTGCTGACTGGCCTGTTGAAGAGCGGCCTTGTCAGTAACAACCTGCGCCCGGGCATTTGCACAGAGGAACAGAACGAACAGGAGGGTCGGAAGAGAATATCTGACCGGACGCGAGTGTAAATTTTTTCCCATAAATAATATAATATTTGAATGCCGTCTCAATTTGAATGCCCTGAAGCATCAGTTGGAAAGGGTGCCGGTATTCAGCCTGCCGGAGGAGTTGCCGGGCAGCTGGTTAAAAGAAGATACGGTTTTGGCCTTTGGCCGGTTGCCTGATCGTGCAAAACAATAAAATCGTCTTATCTTTGCACCCTGAATGAATAGTGAGGTGTTATCAGGTTCGTTTTTACATTCTCCCCGCCTTTTTCAATTGGCGGAGAGACTTGTATTGTCTCATCCGCAGCGGATCTGGTGTAAGAACCTGCAGGGCAGTTCGCCCGCCTTCCTGATCAGCGCTGTATTTCAGCATAGTACGACCAGTCAGCTGAATCACCTGGTGGTCTGTGAGGATGCCGAGTCGGCCGCTTACCTGCATAATACGATCGAAAACCTCACCGGAGCCCTGGATCTCTTCTATTTTCCTTCCTCTTTTAAGAATAAAAAGAACTATCGCCTGCTGAACAGCAGCCATGTCATGCTGCGTACGGAAGCGCTGACCAGGTTATCCGCCGCCATGGGCGGCCTGACGAAGGGAAATTTGCCGGCTGCCGGCAACTCCGTGATGGGCAGCAATAAAAAATTGATCATTACCTATCCGGAGGCCTTGTTCGAAAAGGTGGTATTACCTCAGGCCTTATCGGCTAATATCATTTCTATCAAGGCCGGAGATACCCTGGATCTGAATGGGATCATGGAAAAATTCGTGGCAAAAGGCTTTGATCGGACGGACTTCGTGTACGAGCCGGGGCAGTTTGCCCTTCGTGGCGGGATCCTGGACATCTATTCGTTTGGCAATGAGAAACCCTACCGCATAGAGTTGTTCGGCAATGACGTCGACTCGATCCGTATTTTCGACCCGGAGACGCAATTAAGTGAGCGTAAATTATTACAGGTTAATATTATCCCCAATATGGAGGTCCGCGTGGACAGCGGGGAAAAGATATCGCTCCTGGATTTTATCCCGGAGAATACCGTGATCTGGATGCAGGACTGGGCTTTTACCCGGGAACGGCTGGAGATCCAGGAGGAAGACCTGGAGTTATTCCTGGATATGGCTAATACAGAGCGGGAAATAGCGGCCGGGCAAAGGCTGGCGGCTGATGAGCCCGGAGATGGGAAGGGCAGGAATGTCTTTGGCAACCGGAATAACCGTACTATGCCTTCCGTTCGCGAAACGTCAGGGTCCGGAGAAGAGGAGGACAGGCTGGAGAAAAAGGAGATCAGCGTTTCGGAATTCGTGACGGCCGCCGAAGTAGAAAGGCAACTGTCTAAATTTCACTTCGTGGAATTTGGACCGTCGGCGCAGGGTGGAAATTGGCCGGCGTCTGCAGGGGCTGCGCCCGGGGAGTCCGGGTCAGCGTCCGTATCGGCAGATCCGGGGCAAAGTCAGGCGCCCTTCGTCATCGAGTTCCATATAAAGGCACAGCCGGCCTTCAACCGGCAGTTCGATCTGCTGATCCGGGACCTGAAGTCCTGGGAGACCAAAAAATATACGATTTACCTGTTCGCCGAGAATCCCCGGCAGCTGGAACGGCTGCATACTATTTTTGAGGATCTGCATGCCGAGATCCAGTTCACTCCCATACCGATCTCTATCTATGGGGGATTTATCGATGATGATCTGAAGATCGTCTGTTATACGGATCATCAGTTATTTCAGCGATACCATAAATATAAGGTCAAGCAGGCTTATAATAAGAACAAGGCCATTACCCTGCGCACGTTGCGGGAATTGCAGCCGGGCGACTATGTGACCCATATCGACCATGGGGTAGGCGTGTATAGCGGCCTGCAAAAGATCGAAGCGAATGGCCGGCTGCAGGAAGCCGTCCGCATTATTTACAGGGACAGCGATATTCTGTATGTCAATATCAATTCCCTGCATAAGATCTCGAAGTATACCGGCAAAGAGGGCACTGTTCCGAAAGTGAATAAGCTGGGAAGCGATGTCTGGCAGAAACTGAAGGAAAAGACAAAGACCAAGGTGAAGGAGATCGCCTTCGACCTGATCAAATTATATGCGCAGCGAAAGGCCTTACAGGGATTTGCCCATTCCCCGGACAATTATATGCAGACGGAGCTGGAAGCTTCGTTTATTTATGAGGACACGCCGGACCAGAGCAAGGCGACCGCCGATGTGAAAAAGGATATGCAGTCACCTTCACCGATGGACCGGCTGGTATGCGGGGACGTAGGATTTGGAAAAACGGAGGTGGCTATCCGGGCGGCATTCAAGACCTGCTGCGACAACAAACAGGCGGCGATACTGGTGCCTACTACCATCCTGGCCTTTCAGCATTACAAGACTTTCAGTGACCGGCTGAAGGATTTCCCCGTGAAAGTGGATTATATCAACCGGTTCAAGTCCGCCAAAGAAAAGAAAGAGACCCTGAAGCTGGTGGAAGAGGGGAAGATCGATATCCTGATCGGGACGCATGCGATCCTGGGCAAGGAGGTGAAGTTCAAAGACCTGGGGCTGCTGGTCATCGATGAGGAACAGAAATTCGGGGTGGCGCATAAGGAAAAGATAAAGACCTTCCGTACGCATGTGGATTGTCTGACGCTGACGGCTACGCCTATTCCCCGGACGCTGCAGTTCAGCCTGATGGGGGCCAGAGACCTGAGCATTATCAATACGCCTCCGCCCAACCGCCAGCCGATACAGACGGAGCTGCACGGCTACAATGAGGATTTCATACGGGATGCTCTTTATTATGAAACGGAAAGGGGGGGGCAGGTCTTCTTTATCTACAACCGGGTGCAGGGCCTGGCGGAGATGTCTGCTATCATCCAGGGACTCTGTCCTGATCTGAGTATCGGTTATGCGCATGGGCAGATGGAGGGGCATGTGCTGGAAGAGCGGATACTGGACTTTATCGACAAGAAATATGACGTGCTGGTCTGTACGAATATAGTAGAGAGCGGGGTGGATATTCCCAACGTGAATACGATCATCGTTAATAATGCTCATCATTTCGGGCTGAGCGATCTGCATCAGCTGAGGGGCCGGGTGGGACGCAGCAATAAGAAGGCTTTCTGTTATCTGCTGGCTCCGTCGCTGGCCACTTTGCCAGCGGATTCCCGGAAGCGGCTGCAGACCCTGGAGCAGCATAGCGACCTGGGCAGCGGTTTCCAGATCGCTATGCGGGATTTGGACATCCGGGGGGCGGGCAATATGCTGGGAGGTGAGCAAAGCGGCTTCATTGCGGAGATCGGCTTCGAGACCTACCAGAAGATCCTGGACGAGGCGATCCGGGAATTGAAGCGGACGGATTTCAAAGAGCTGTTCAGGGAAGAGATCTCTAAAAAAGATGATTTTGTTCAGGATTGCACGATCGATACGGATTTAGAGATCCTGATCCCGGATACCTATGTAGAAAGTGTGACAGAGCGCCTCTCCCTGTACACACGCCTTGATAATTGCGATAACGAAGAAGATCTGCAGGCCTTCCATAAGGAGCTGACTGACCGGTTTGGCCCCATCCCTGCGCAGGTGGAAGACCTTTTCGATACGGTGCGTATCCGTGCGCTGGCGGTGACCCTTGGATTTGAGAAGCTGATCCTGAAAGAGGAGCACCTGCGTTGTTATTTTATCAACCGGCCGGACTCTCCTTATTTTGAGTCCGATACTTTCCGCCTGATCCTGGAGTATCTTCAGAAACATACGAATAAGGGCAAATTAAAGCAGGCAGGGAAATTATTCCTGCTGGTGGTGGACGATATCCGGTCGATGAGGGAATTGCTCCGGTTCCTGCAGCGGATGAGCGGGTTTGTGCATCCCCACTCTCCTGAAGGGGGAGTGAAAATCCCGGAAGACCTGGCAAAAGCATAAAGTCTTACAGAGACGCTACAGCGCCTTTTCCATGATATAATGCGGGATGGTCACTTCCAGGAATTCTTTGCCGGTAACGGAGTATCCTAATTTCTGATAGAAGCCCAGCGCTGTCTTGCGGGCATGCATGGTGAGTCTTTTATAGCCCTGATCTCGGGCGATATTTTCTGCGAAGATCATGAGGGCCCGGCCGATGCCTTTTCCCTGCATGCTGTTGGGTACGGCCATTTGGCGTAGCCGGATAGTAGTCTGGTCCATTTTCGTCAGGAGGCAACAGCCTAACAGGCGATCGTCATCCTCAAAGGCGCCCATCAGGACATCGTCCTTTTCTTTTTCCAATTCTGCGGATAAAAGGGCCAGGCCGAGAGGTTTACGCAATATTTCGTTGCGCAAATTGACCATTTGCTGGTACTCCTTGGTTCCGTGATCTATTATCCTAAGCGCCATGCTGTTATTGGGTTTTGTAAGCTTGATGTTCAATTACCCGGCCGGGAGGGTCGAAGTTATTTAAATTTACTAATTCCAGGGTGTAAATATGCGCGAAAAATGAAAAATGACGAAAAAAGGGGTGATCAGGGAGTGATCTCCTTTAAATATTACATATTAGGTATTTATGGCACAACTCCCTGCCGGTGCAAGTCCCGGAGGGAAATATACCCGGAAACCTCCGAAAACAAGGCCTGTTCAAAATTAAAAAATGGCTTGTTTGTTCTGGTTAACCAGAAAATTATATTTTTGCAGCCGTATAACTAAAAAATCATAAAATGTCAGACATCGCTACAAGGGTTAAAAAGATCATCGTTGACAAACTGGGCGTCGAAGAAGCCGAGGTGACTAATGAAGCTTCCTTCACTAATGATCTGGGTGCCGACTCTCTGGACACCGTTGAGTTAATTATGGAATTTGAAAAAGAGTTCAATATTTCCATTCCGGACGAACAGGCTGAGACAATCACTACTGTAGGTCAGGCTATCGCTTATCTGGAAGAGCACGCTAAATAAGCACAGAACTCCGGTTGGCTGTAATAAATTCGTTGGATCCGCCTTTTCAAGCAAGCTGGCTTAGGAGGCGGATTTATCCTTAAGCTCATAAGCCGCTGAAAGTGGATGTCCCAACCGAGCGGAAGCGAAGGTTGTGAATGAGAAAGACGGTAATCAAGCGAAAGCGAAGATTACGAGCGAGACAGAGCGTGACGAAGCAGCTCTGACGAAGCTCTAAGCAGGTCTGACGAAATTCAACAGACATTAGCCGATTGCTGGAATCGGGCTAAGTTTTGGTAAAGCACGATTCCAGCACAAAATCCTGGGAAGTCCTATATGCAATTGAAAAGAGTTGTTGTTACGGGTATCGGTGCGTTAACTCCGATAGGGAATAATTTGAACGAATACTGGAATGGACTGCTGAATGGTGTATCCGGTGCCGATCTCATTACTCTGTTCGATGCTTCTAAGTTTAAGACCAGGTTTGCCTGTGAGCTGAAAGGTTTTGATCCGTTGCAGCACCTGGATAAGAAGGAAGCCCGTAAAGTAGACAGATTTACCCAGATAGCGCTGGCCTCCAGTGATGAGGCGGTGAAAGATGCTGGTATCGACAAGGCTACGATGAACCCGGACCGTATCGGGGTCGTATATGCCAGCGGTATCGGCGGTCTGATCACGTTCCAGGAGGAGGTGATCAATTTTGCCAAGGGAGATGGCACACCCCGTTTCAACCCCTTTTTTATTCCCAAGATGATCCTGGACATTGCTTCAGGGCATATATCCATGCGGCATGGCTTCCGCGGTCCTAATTTCGCGGTGGTGAGCGCCTGCGCTTCTTCTACGAATGCTATTATGGAGGCTTTCAACCTGATTCGTCTGGGCCTGGCGGATATCATATTGAGCGGCGGCTCCGAAGCCGTTGTCAGTGAGGCCGGTGTGGGCGGATTCAATGCTATGAAGGCGCTGAGTGAACGTAATGACGATCCCAAAACAGCCAGCCGTCCTTATGACAGGGACCGGGATGGGTTTGTAATGGGAGAAGGCGCCGGGGCGCTGGTATTGGAGGAGCTGGAACATGCCATTGCCCGGGGAGCCCATATTTATTGTGAGATTGCCGGTTGCGGCGCTACTGCGGATGCGTATCATATTACGGCTCCTCATCCGGAAGGGTTGGGCGCGAAGAATGTAATGATCGCGGCCCTGCGTGATGCCGGCATGAACCGGGAAGACATCGATTACATTAATACACACGGTACTTCAACACCCCTGGGCGACAGTGCTGAGATAAAGGCCATCATGGATGTTTTTGGAGAGTATGCTTATTCGGTGAATATCAGCTCTACCAAGTCCATGACGGGGCATTGTCTGGGCGCAGCGGGAGTGATCGAGGCGATTGCGTGCGTGATGAGCGTTGTACATGACGTGATCCCGCCTACGATCAATCACCTGACAGACGATCCCGACCTGGATCCGCGGCTTAACTTCACTTTCCAGAAACCACAACAAAGGACAGTTCGGGCGGCTTTAAGCAATACTTTTGGCTTTGGCGGCCACAATGCCTGTGTTATCGTAAAAAAGTACCAGGTATAATAAGGGATATATTTGCCTGTTGATCCTTTCCTGGCACGGATGAATGATCTTTCCTTGTTTAGAGTTGTTATTATAGCAGGAACAAATGGTTGGCTGCCGGTAAATCTGCCGGGAGCGTATTTATTTTTTATTGGATCGAAAAAAATTGTAGATTGTCAGAGTGGGAATCCTGGAACGTTTAATAAAAGGCGATGCCGCAGTCGCTTCCTTTAAAAGACAGCTTCGTAATGTGCTGGGGTTTACCCCGGGCAAGGCCGTTTTATACAGAACAGCGCTCACGCACCGCTCTGTAAAAGATGGGGCGGATGAGAATAATGAAAGGCTGGAATACCTGGGGGACGCGATCCTCAGCGCCATCATTGCAGATTTCCTGTTCAAGAAATATCCCTATAAGGAAGAAGGCTTTCTCACAGAGATGCGGAGCAAGATGGTGAACCGCAATCAGCTCAATGATATTGCTATCAAGATGGGGCTGAAAAAGATCAGCAACTTCAATAAATTCGACAGCAGCCTGAAGATGAGCCAGATCTTCGGTAATACGCTGGAAGCCATCGTGGGCGCTATTTATCTTGATAAAGGTTTTGATAAGACCCGCCAATGGGTGATCGAACGGATCATCCAGCCCTATCTTTTCCTCGACGATCTGGAGAACCTGGAGATCAACCACAAGAACAAATTGTATGGCTGGGCGAATAAGAACGGTAAAAACCTGGAGTTTGAGACGCTGGATGAGAGACTGGAGGGGGGACGCCGGCTGTTTACGGTAGGGGCGGTGGTAGATGGGGCTTTGTTGGCGCAAGGGAAGGCGTATAATAAAAAAGATGCCAGCCAGATAGCGGCTCAGCTGGCGCTTGATAAGCTGGGGCTCAATAAGGTAGTAGATACCGGCGAGGAAACGCCGTAGGCGTTTCGCCCCCAGGGGGGGCCATCATCAGACCCGAATGAGGAACGGATTTATCCGTATCGTCATTCGCTGGAAACCGGGCCGGAGGCCCGCTCCCTCCGGACTGTAAAGCTCATGGTCATTCCAGACCGATAGCTACTGGCCGGCAGAAGAAGGCCTAAATCATAAGCCCTTGAGTCCCATCAGTGTCTGAGTTTTCTGTAAAAATCTTAAGGCTTTACTTGCAAGATCGTAGTTTTCTTTCTACTTTTACTTCATTAGTCCATCCTCGAAAAGTGTCGCTTCCTGACACGCGCCGTATCCCAATATTCCTTTTTTTTATTGTATAACATTCATTGACGCTGATGATCGTTCAGTATCCTTCTGTAACAGGGATCGTTTAACAGATCACAGCCTGATAAGGGCATTGTTATGATTTGTCCGGAACAATAGCCCAAAGGAGGGCGCCAATGCCACCGGCTCTTCTGCCTTTTTCCTCAATCCATTCATCTTTTCGAAACCTTTCGTTTAATCCATTATTGACTATGGTTTACCATAAACCACATTCAATTACTTAATTCGTGAAAATGAAGCAGATTTACTTTTTTGCCACCCTGTCTTTCGCTCTTTTCCTCTCTTTCAATAAGACTGATGCCCAGACGGTCTATACCGCGGTGAATACCGGTAACTGGGCTGCTGCGGGTACCTGGGCTACCGGTGTCCCTCATGGAAATTGCAACCATTGCGCTATTACCATTAAATCAGGAGTGACCGTGCACCTGGATGAAAGTGTCACTTTATCCGGCGGCTCTACCCTGATGATCGGCACGGACAATTCCAGTGCCGCTGTATTGATCGTCGATCCTTCCTCCGCGACAGGGGATTTTGTTTCCGCCAACAACCTGATCCTCGCCAATGATGGCGCTGTTAACATTATCCACCTGGCGAATAATATTTCTTTTATTACCGCTGCTTCCGCCGCGCTGAGCCAATATGATGGAGTGCTGACTAATTTCGGCATGGTGACCTATAAAGAGATAGGGATCGCTCCCTTAAGCTTTATGGGGAATAATCCTCAAAATACCGGCCCTTCTTCTTATGGCACTTCCCTGGCCGGGCCTATCACTCTTTCCGGGAATGGCACTCTCCCGATCATTCTATCGCAATTCGACGTCGAGCAGAATAATAATAAGGAAGTGGACCTGACCTGGACAACGGACCAGGAATCTAATTCCGACCACTTTGCCATCGAACGGAGCATCAACGGCGGTGCTCATTGGGATGTGCTGGGAACGGTGGCTGCCAAAGGTAATTCTTCCGTAACGGTACATTATTCTTATACGGATGCGAATCCTGCTGCCGGTACAAACCAATATCGTCTGCAAGCTGTAGACAAGGATGGCAGATTCAGGTATTCCGAGGTGAAGACGATCCGCAGCGGACTTGTAGCGAGCGTCAGCGTATTTCCCAACCCGGCCAGGGACTATGTGAATATCACCCTGGGCAGCGAGCCTGCTGCCGGTAGCCTGAGCATCCGCCTGATCAGCCAATCCGGGCAGTTGCTGGCAGAGAAGAAAGTGACCAATACCGGCGGAACTATCGTCACCTTTCCGGTGAGCAGCTATCCCCATGGCAATTACCTGATCCAGGTGATCGGGCAGGATGGGACACAGCAGATCAGCAAGCTGCTGATCTCAAAACAGTAGGTAAGATTGCTCTGTGAGCAAATATATTTCAGGCCGCCTCGCTCAAGAGACGGCCTTTTTTATGGACGGGCGATATATAATGTATGATGTGGAGAACAGAACGGTAGGGGATTGTACTTAAAGATCTAATAAGTGCTGATTCCAATGTCCGCGGGCGAAATAAAGGATGGAGATTGCAGCCAATACGTACATTATAATCATCACCCATGAAAGTTTATAATCCTTCCTTTTGGAAAAAACCATCCTTGTCGGTGTGCATAGGAATGATCCTGCATTTTTCTTCCTTTGCGCAATGTGCCGGGAATATGGCTACCAGGTCTTATGATACTGTCTTTACCGGGGCAGGATATGGCACCTACCAGATCACTGTTCCGAAATGGAATCCTGATTCGGGAACACTGGCTGCTGTAGTGATCAAAGCCGTAGTATCCGTACAATATGGATTTACGCTCAGAAATGCAGATAATATCCCCAGCATCTATACTTTATGGCTGGGCAGGGAGGATGTTATCAGCAGTCCTTCGCTGGCTGGTGACTATGATAATACCAAAGAAGTAAAGATCGGGATCTTCCCGCTGAACCCCGGGAGCGCGGTAACAAAACCAACCTTTACCTTTCTGAGCAATTATGTCAATACCGATAGTATTACCGGTACTGCTCCTTTCCTGGGAACGGATAGTGTAAATCTTACTTACTCTCCTATCACTTATTCGACGATCCGCAGTAATAATAACGCTAATTACACCTATAGCTCTTTTTCCCTGGATACCACTCATTTCTCCGTTACCTATATTTATTGCAGGGGGGGAGGGATTATCCTGGCGAGTAACCTGGTCCGTTTTGACGCAACGCTGCAGGATCCCTCTACCGTACACCTGGATTGGTCTTCCGTCAATGAGGTGGATGGGCGGCAGTATGTTATACAGCGTAGCCAGGACGGACAGCATTTTACGACGATAGGAATGTTGCCGGCCGCCGGTAGCGATGGGGCTGGAAATGACGGAGAGGCCGATTATAACTATTATGATCGCCTGCCGGCAGGAATTTCAGGAAATTTGTATTACCGGCTGCAGCTGACCGATCCGGGCAGCAGCATTACCTATTCTGCGATAAAGGAAGTTGCCATAGGGGCAACGGGGCCTGGTGGCCTGATCCTCTATCCGAATCCCGCCATTGATTTTGTGGACCTGGTCTTTGACCAGGGATCGGATGCAGGCTGGCGGGTAGATATATTTGCGGCGGATGGCCGTCGGGTACAGAGCGGTAGTTATACGGGATCTAATAATATACATATTGATTTTTTAAATAGGTTCCCTGCGGGAGTATATTTTATACAGGCTATGGAGATAGGCGGACAGAGAAGTTTTGTAAAGCGGATGGTTAAACGGTGATTTTCCCGGGATGGGAATGGGAAGGGCCTTCCGCGATGAGTTGATTCTGATCAATAAATTGGAGTTGGATAACGTAGGGCGGATGAATTTTGAATTCATTGCGTATTCATTACAAACCTTTTATAGTGTTTTTTCTAGGGTAGGACTTATTTACGCTTAAAAAAAATAGTAAACATACTTAGGAAAAATAAAATAAAAACCATCTGATTGTAGTTATATACGGTATCTATAAAATCCAATTTGTTCCTATGAGGCCGTGTAGAATCCAATTATCCGGGGTAACCCTATTATTGCTGATGTGCTGGGGAGCCTTTATAACGCCTTTACATTCTGTGGCGCAGTCATGTTCGGGCACGCTGGGATCGATCACCTATGATACGGTGTATACCAGCACCTCCACTACCCTCGGGGGGGGCGGTACCAACACTTACTCTTACAAGCTTCCTGAATATCCGCTTACCGCTACTTATCTGCTATTTGGGGTTGCAATCAAATCAAATATTTCCGTAACAACTTCTGTCGAGGTCAAGAATGCCGGCGCCAGTCCTTTGGCTCCCAATGTTAAGATCTATCGGACTGATGATGTGCTTAGCTCTGCTTCCGGAGACGTTAATAATGTCTACGCGCCTCCACCTTCTTTTTCTTTTCCTTCCTATAATTTACCAAACCTGGCTCCTGGCGCTACTGAAACGTTAGGCCCCGTCACTCCCATTAATAATTATCCGCTTATCTATGATTCGGTGAGCACTGCCGATGGCGCCGACTTAAATGATTATATCGGCCATGCGGGTGATTCGGTAGACATTATTTATACTTCCAGCACCACGCCTTTGGTAATTTCGCCAGTAACGATCGTCAGCACTACGGTAACGGAGACCATGCATTTCAGCATCACCTACTATTATTGTATTCCGGGGCCACTTGCTACCGATATTCTAACTTTTATGGCTACCCGTACAAATGATCAGACGATAGCCCTGAATTGGATCAACCAAAATGAACAGGCTGGAAGGGAATATTATGCCGAGGTAAGCCATGATGGAAATAGTTTTACTTCTTTTGCTTCACAGCCATCCGATCCGTTGAACCAGGATGCCAGTTATTTACAGGACTATGCGATTAGTCCTACCGATAAGGGAAAGCTTTATTTCCGGGTGAAGCTGGTGGATGCGAATGGGCTGGCAATCTATTCCCCCCTGCGGATCATTGACCTGGGTACCAGCTCCGTATCGGGATTTTCCATTTATCCCAATCCCCCCAGTGATTTTCTGAATCTTTTATTTCCTTCGACCACCAAGGGCTGGCAGGTAGATATTCTCTCCGCAGATGGCAGCCTGGTGCAAAGGAATTATTATAATAATACGAATTCCGGCCGCCTGAATTTTCAGCGCGTATTATCTTCCGGTACCTATTTCGCCCGGGCGACGGATTTGCAGACCGCCAGGAGTTATGTAGCTTCTTTTGTGATCCATTAAGCAGGTATGGGCGCCTGATCTCAGTTTTTCGCTGAGTAGGGTGAATCTCGCGGCGGAGGCTTCGAACAATATTCATGAATTGGGGTAATATTGTATGGGTTCCTGTCTTTCGCAAACAGGCAGGAATAGGAATAAATATGATAAAACTTCCCATCTATCTCGATTATAATGCCACCACGCCCTGTGATCCGCGGGTGGTAGCCGCGATGTTCCCTTATTTCACGGAGAAATTCGGGAATGCGGCCAGCCGCACCCATTCATTCGGATGGGAGGGGGAAGAGGCGGTAGAATATGCCCGGGAGCAAGTGGCCAGGCTGATCGGAGCCGAACCCAAAGAGGTGATCTTCACTTCCGGCGCCACGGAGGGAGACAATCTGGCGATCAAGGGGGTATTTGAGATGTATGCCGGCAAGGGTAATCATATCATTACGGTCGCTACGGAGCATAAGGCGGTGCTGGATACCTGCGGCCACCTTGAAAAGATAGGGGGTGAGGTCACTTATCTGCCGGTGAGCCGGGAGGGGCTGATCGACCTGGCGGAGCTGGAAGCTGCTATTAAGCCCACTACCATTCTTATTGCCATTATGTATGCCAATAATGAGATTGGCGTGATCCAGCCGGTCCGGGAGATCAGCCGGATCGCCCGCGCCCATGGCGTCCTCTTTTTTACGGACGCTGCCCAGGCTGTGGGAAAGGTGCGGGTGGATGTAAACGGGGACGGCATCGACCTGATGACTATCAGCGCTCATAAGCTATATGGCCCGAAAGGGGTGGGGGCGCTCTACGTGCGCCGGAAGAACCCCCGGGTAAGGCTGACGGCGCAGATAGATGGGGGCGGTCATGAGCGGGGGATGCGCAGCGGTACGCTGAATGTGCCGGGGATCGTAGGATTTGGGATGGCCTGTGAATTGTGCCGGCTGGAAATGGAGGCGGACAACGAGCGGTTGACCCGGCTGCGGGACAAGCTGGAAAAAGACCTTCTTCAGCTGGAGCTATCCTGTGTAAACGGGAGCCGGGAGTTTCGACTTCCCCACACCTCCAATATATCTTTTCAATACGTGGATGCGGAAGGGCTGATCACGGGTGTCAATAAAAATATAGCGCTTTCTTCCGGTTCGGCCTGTACGTCTGCCTCGCTGGAACCCAGCTATGTATTAAAAGCGCTGGGGCTTGATGACGGGTTGGCGCACAGCTCTCTACGTATCGGGCTGGGACGATTTACGACCGATGAGGAGATAGAATATGCAATAAAAGAGTTAAAAGAGGCCGTAATCCGGCTGCGCGGTATTAATCATCAATGGGAATTGTATAAAGAGGGGGTGGGGCAAAAATTAATAAATGAATGATTATAAGGAGGATAGGAATGGTGATTGGGTAGTTCTTTACATATTAGTTAATTTTATTATTTCTACATTAGAAAATAATGTAATGTGTTTTAGCGTCTAAGGAGATTGTTATTTTCGGCAGGGATGGACCATCATCCGGGCTGGATTTTTTCATGAAATAAGATTATTCCAGGGATTGGCACATTTAGACTTACGAATGGTGGGGTGTTGGCTCTTCTACATTTGAGGGAGAATTTACTGTACTGACGGGTGATTTACCGTATTAGCGGAAAGATGGGCATTTTCGGGAGGGGCCTAAATTAAAAAACCCGCCTGGTTAGGGGCGGATCTTTCATGCAGTTGGTTTCGGTTAAATGTTTTTATTTGTTAACCGTGAATATTTTTTGACAGGATGGTTTTACTGTAAAGGCATGCGAATATAAGTAATCCTTTTATTCAACTGCATTTTCCACTCATCAAATTTAGGATTTTTTCCACATTTTATTATTTATAATACATTTAACACCTTCTTTATAATAATCAAGCAGCACATTTAATAAACGGGCAGCATATTTAATAAACGGGC
>JAATFV010000212.1 GCA_015655015.1 Chitinophagales bacterium
CATTTGCCTGCAATGCTACCCCGAGGTCTCCTGTCAATGCCATTGAATCACCCGGAAATGCATCCCGGTAGGCACTCAGCAAGGCGTCGAGCAGGCTCGATTCCACTTCCTTATTGGGATAATCCAGTTCGTATGTCAGCATAGGCATAGATCTTATGTTTTGCACTATAAAAACACGAAAAAGAGTAATATTCGGTGTTTCATGCAGCTGCGTATTGCGATGCCATGGAGATAGAGCATAAAAATAATAAAAAAGACAGGATTCCCGATTTTTGTATCTTTATCTTCGATCACCGATTCTTCGCCATGCACCTGTACTCGACTTATACGGACCAACAGCTGCTCAACCTGCTGCACAACGACGACCAAAGCGCCTTCACCGAGCTCTACGATCGCTACTGGCAGCGGATGTTCGCGATGGCCTTCCTCCGGCTGGAACGCCGCGACCTCGCCGAAGACATCGTCCAGGATATTTTCACCCGCCTCTGGCAAAAACGGCATAAATTGTCAATCACAGCTCTCGAACCCTGGCTGGCGACAGCCGTCAAATACCAGGTCATCGACCTCGTCCACCGGCGCCTGAAGAAGGAGCTATGCACCGAACAGCTGCCCGAGCGCCCCGAATCCACCAATCCCCTCGACATCCGCTTCTTCGAACAGCAGCTGGCCGCGGAGATCAACACCCTTCCGGATAAATGCCGCCTGGTCTTCCTCTACCGCTACCAGCACGGCCTTTCCAACCGCGCCATCGCCACCGAGCTCAGCATCTCGGAAAAAGCGGTAGAAAAGCATATCACCACCGCCCGAAAGCGACTTGCCCTCTCTCTTCGCAGTCTCTTACACTCCCTGTTCTCCTTCCTGTAAAAAATTTTCAGGACCAGGTAGGGTTATCGTCGCCCAACGCGACTACCACATACAAACCTCCTACCCCGCAATGAATAAACAGGAACTACTCGACCTGACCCGGCAATGGCTCGACGGCACCATTGGTTCCGAAGACAGGCAACGTCTGCAGGACTGGTATCAGGCCGGTTCGGATGAAGTCCGCGAGCTCCGCATCTCCGCGATCGCCCCCAACGAGAACGAGGATGCGCTGCGCAGCAGGATACTTCAAAATATCCGGCAGTCCGCGGCGATGGACACACCCGCGCCGGCTACCCGGAGCCCGGTAAGACGCCTCTTAAGACGTACGCTGACTGCGGCTGCTATTGTGCTGATCATGGCAACGGGAGGAATGGCCGTATGGCTTTCCGTTCACGGACGGAAAGGCGATACCCAGGGCCTGACCCACCGTGTGACCGCTCCTGCCCTTGCCCCCGGCGGCAAACGAGCTATACTCACCCTCTCCGACGGCACTACGATCACGCTGGATAGCGCTCGCGACGGGATGCTCGGCAGACAGGGCAATACGCAGATCGTGAAACTGTCCGGCGGTCACCTGGCATACCAGGCCGCTGCAGCCGGCAAGGTCCCGGAGGAAAAGGACGCCTCCCTGCGCTATAATAATTATAATACCATCACCACGCCGAGGGGCGGCGAATACCAGGTGAAACTTCCCGATAGCAGCATCGTCTGGCTGAACTCTGCCTCCTCTCTCAAGTTCCCGGTCCGGTTCGCCGCAGACAGCCGCAAGGTGATCCTCACCGGCGAAGCCTATTTCGAAATATCGAGGAACGCAAAAGCTCCCTTTATCGTAGAGGTCGACGGCATGCGTGTGGAAGTGCTGGGGACCAGCTTCGACGTCATGGCCTATACGGACGAGGATGTCATCAGGACCGCGGTGGCTGCAGGCTCAGTCAGAGCCAGCATGGGTAAGGATGCGCCCCTCGTCTATCCCAACCAGCAGGCCAGCTTTCCCCGCAAAGGCGGCACGGCATCGGTTGGCTGCGCAGACATGGAAGAGGTGCTGGCGTGGAAAGAAGGCAAGTTCCGCTTCCACAGGACGGATATCCGTACAATCATGCGGCAGATCGCCCGCTGGTATAATGTAGAGATCGATTATAGGGGAGACCTGTCGGGAGTCAGGCTGTATGGAACGATGTCGCGAAAGGAAAGCGCATCACAGATGTTCGAGCTGCTGGAACAGACCGGGCGCGTCCGTTTCAGCACTGAAGGCGACCGGGTGGCGGTAATGCCCGTTGCGCCATAGATAGGCTTTTAGAATGCAACTTAAATAAAACAGCCGGACAAAAGAACCGGGAGCGATCTGACCTGCTCCCGGCAATTGGGTTCGCCTGTAAAACGCTCATTGGCTAAAAAACGATTGTTCACAATGTAAAACCCAACCAAACAAAGCTATGAAATTGCTTGCACATGACAGGCCGTTTTCCCGACGGAGAGGGCGAAGCGTGCTTAACAAAAGATTGTTGCTTATGAATTTGACTTCCCTCCTTCTTCTCGTCGCCGCCTTGCCCGTCGCCGCCAGAAGCTACTCGCAAAAAGTCAGCCTGTCCGGCAGGGATCTCCCTATAGAGAAGGTTTTGGAAGTTTTCCATAAACAAACCGGCTATGAATTTATTTACGACGAAACATTCCTGGAAGCCTCACCGAAGATCAGTGTGAACATCCGGAATAAACCTCTTGAAGAGGCGCTGCAGATCTGCTTTTCCGGGCAGGGTATCTCCTGGTTCATCAAATACGGGACGGTAGTGATCAAAAAAGCGCATGCGGAAAGTCCGCCCCCGGCATCGATGGAGCTTCCTCCGCGTCCGCCGGTCCATGGAACGGTGACCGACACCACCGGTAAGGGGCTGGCCGGGGTGTCCGTCGTCATTAAGGGTACCCGAAGAGGCGTTATGACCAACGATGCCGGGGAATTTGAATTGAAGAATGTCGCCGAAGACGCTGTTCTCGTGTTCTCGGCCCAGGGATATCAACAGCAGGAAATAAGGGTCTCCGGTCGCGTAAATATCCAGATACAGCTGAGCGTGCTGACCACGTCGCTCGACGCCCTGGTCATCGTCGGCTATTCGACCCAGAAGAAGGTGGACCTCACCGGCTCCGTATCATCCGTATCCGGGGATGTACTCAACCTTAAGCCCGTCGGACAGACCTCGTCGGCGCTGGAGGGCCTGCTGCCGGGCGTTACTGTTACGCAGCGCACGGGCCGCCCGGGCGGCGATGCCGGGACCATCCGTGTCAGGGGCATCGGCACCCTCGACTTCAATAATACCGGCAAGAATGAGCCGCTGGTACTCATCGACGGCGCCGAAGGTTCCATGAACAACATCGACCCTAACGTCATCGCCTCGGTGACGGTCCTCAAAGACGCCGCGTCCGCCTCCATCTATGGCTCACGCGCCGCCAACGGGGTCATCCTCGTGACGACAAAACGCGCCAAGGGCAGCCGGCTGTCGATCAACTACAATGACTATTTCGGCTGGCAGAAAGCCACCGGACTCCCGCAGATAGTCGACGCCACCGACCACATGCTGCTGACCAACGAAGCCTATGTCAACGCGGGCCGTTCCCCCTTGTACTCGAACGACCTGATACAGAAATACCGCAACCAGGGCGATGAGAGTTCGGACTCGCTCCCCAATACCGACTGGCAGAAGGCTGTCCTCACGGGTTCAGGTTTCCAGGAAAGCCATTTTCTGACCCTCAGCGGGGGCTCCGACAAGATCCGCATGCTTGCTTCCGTCGGCTACTTCGACCAGAAGGGTATCATTGAAAATGCGGAGTTCAAACGTCTCACGGTCCGCAACAATGTCGATTGGATCCTATCCAGGAAATTCAATATACAGTTCGACCTGCAGTATGTGAGTCCGGTGACGACGGAACCATCCGTTACCTCGGGGACAATCTTCCACTGGATGAATGGCATCCCCCCTACCCAGCTCGCCGTCAATTCCAACGGCACCTGGGGAGAAGGGTGGAATGGTCAGAATCCTATGGCCGCGTCCAGGGTCGGCGGCGTCAGCAGTTCCAGCGGTCCCTATGGCAGCATCAATGCCGTTGTCAACTACAAACCGTTCGACTGGCTGGATGCCAATTTCACCATCTCCCCGAAATACGCGGAGACGCACGGCAATACGTTCAAACGGGTCGTTCAGACGTACCATCCGGACGGCACGACCAGCTTCGCCTCGCCGCAGCTGAGCAGCCTTTCGGTGTCGGACAGCCGGGCTTTTTACAACAACATGCGCGCTCTTGTCACCCTTCATAAAAGTTTTGGTCCGCATAATGTGAAGCTGATGGGGGGCGCCGAAGAGAACAGCTATCACAACGACAATTTTTCCGCCTATCGCGATACCTATGTACTGCCCGACTATCCCATCCTCAATGGCGGTGCTGCCACGAATATGAGCAATGGCGGATCAGCCGAAGAGTGGGCGCTACGGTCTTTTTTCGGCCGGCTCAACTACGACTACAAGGAAAAGTACCTGCTGGAGATCAACGCGAGGGATGACGGCAGTTCCCGTTTCGCTTCAGGTCATCAATGGGGCTTCTTCCCTTCCGTATCCGCCGGCTGGCGTTTATCCGAAGAGGGCTTCCTGCAGTCCCTGCGAAATACGATCACGGAAATGAAGCTGCGGGGATCGTGGGGACGGCTGGGTAATCAGAACATCGGGACCTATCCCTTCGTCACCTCCGTAGCCCTCGGCTCGTACAGCATCGGCGGCAATACGGTGAGCGTGGCAGCCCTCAACGACCTTGCCAACCCCAATATCACCTGGGAGACGACGGAGATGAGCGACGTCGGGCTCGACCTCACCCTTTGGTCTCACCTGACGATCACGGGGGACTATTATATCAAAAAGACAAAGGACATCCTGCTGCAGCTGAACATCCCGCTGATCATCGGGCTGAACGCCCCCTACCAGAATGCGGGACGGGTCGACAACAAGGGATGGGAAGTAGCCGTCAACTACGACGGCAAGGCCGGCGACTTCAAATACAATATCGGCGTCAACCTCTCGGACGTACACAACAAGGTGATAGACATGCACGGCATCAACCAGACTACCACAACGGCCAGTCGGGAAGGCTATCCCATCAACTCGCTGTTCGGCTACCAGGCGGAGGGTTATTTTACGGACGCGGCGGATGTGGCCAAGCATGCCAAACAGTTTGGGACGGTGGCTCCGGGTGATATCAAGTTCAGGGACCAGAACGGGGACGGCGTCATCAACCAGAACGACAAGGTCGTCCTCGGCAATACCATCCCGCGCTACACCTATGGCGTCAACGCCAATCTCGCCTGGAAAGGCTTTGACCTGGGTGTCATGCTGCAGGGCGTCGGCAAGGCGGACGGGATGATCTACGGCGCAGGCATCATGCCGTTCTATGTCAGCGATATCGGCGGTACGGTGCAGGAACGGTTCAAGGACCACTGGACACCGGACCATACGAATGCCGCCTTTCCGCGGCTGGTATTCGGCGAATCCAACAACCAGCAGATATCCAGCTTCTGGAAGAAGAACGCCGCCTATATGCGGCTGAAGAACCTGCAGGTCGGCTATTCGCTGTCTCCGAAGGTTGCCCAGGCGATGCATATCCAAAGTTTGCGCATATTCGCCAATGGCGCCAACCTTTTCACCAAAGACAAATTCTGGAAAGGCTATGATGTGGAAAGTAATGTCGGGGAAGCCAGCGATTATCCCATCGTAAAGGTCTACAGCTTTGGTATCAACGTTAACTTTTAATCGCGTAAACAATGAGAAAGAAATTAGCATATATTCTAACAACAGCCTGCACGGTCTTCTTCCTGAACGCCTGCGACAAGCACTATCTCGACAAGCAGCCTTTGTCGGGGCCTTCGGATCAGTCCTTCTTCGCCACACAGGACGAGCTGCTGCTGGCCGTCAACGGCTGCTACAAGATGATGAACTACCAACCTGCGGATGGTCTCCCCGACAATATCGTGCTGGACAACTTAACGGACATCGGTTTCGAGCGCAACACCAGCGACATGCAGAAATTAGGCGAAGGCAACCAGGACGCCACCAACAGCTTCTCCCAGGGATTCTGGAAAAATGCCTACCAGGCCATTGGCAGGTGTAATTTTATCCTTGACAATGCGGAGAAGGCCAGGGCAGTGACAACCCCGGCCCTGTATGCAAGGAGCGTTGCAGAAACCCGTTTTGTCCGCGCCTTCTTCTACCAATACCTGATCGCCCTGTTCGGCGATGTCCCCCTGGTGACGACTGTGCTGACGGCCGAGGAGGCGCAGATCCCGCGTACGGACAAGAACAAGGTGCTGGACTTTGTGCTCAGCGAGCTCGACAGCGCCGCCATGAATCTGCCCGCCAGCTATGGCGCCAGCGACCAGGGACGCGCCACAAACGGCGCCGCCATGGCGATCAAGGCGCGTGCAGCCCTCAACGGCGGCCGCTGGGACGTCGCGGCGCAGGCCGCCAAATCCGTCATGGACGGAGCGCAGTACAAGGTGGACAAGGACTTCCCCACTCTCTTCAGCTACGCCGGGCAGAACTCCGCCGAGATCATTTTGGCCCTGCAGTACCAGCTGCCGGTCATCAACTGGGGCGGCCCCTATCCCCTGCTGAGCCGCAATGCCGCTGGCGCCGCCAATAAAGTGCCATCCCAGTCCCTGGTGGACGCCTACGAATGCACGGATGGACTGACGATCGACCAGTCCCCGCTGTACGACCCGCAGCATCCCTATGCCAACCGCGACCCGAGGCTGGGATACACCATCGCCCTGCCGGGCTCGGTCTATTACAATTACCAGTTCGAGACGAATAAGGATAGCCTGAAGTGCTGGAACTACAACACTACCCCCGCGACACGCATCGACAACCAGGATGCTATCAATGCCTATGCGAGCTTTACGGGCTACTGCTGGCGCAAATATGTAGATCTGCAGGACAAGGCGAACAACCACCAGTCCACGCTGCACATCGCCCTTATCCGCTATCCCGAAGTGCTGCTTACCTATGCTGAAGCAAAGATCGAGTTGAACCTCATCGATGCCTCCGTCTACGACGCCATCAACGCCGTCCGTTTAAGGCCGGGCGTAAGCATGCCTGCCATCCCTATGGGGAAGACGCAGTCCGAGCTGCGTTCCATTGTCCGGAAGGAACGGCTGTACGAGCTCGCGATGGAAGGCTTCCGCCTGTTCGACATCCGCCGCTGGCGCATCGCCGAACAGGTCATGAAAGGACCCTTCTACGGCAGGATACCGAAGGGACTGCTTGCCGCGGCGCCGGTGATCGACACCAATGGCATCGCCCACTACGACCAGGTGCCCAACAAGGCCGATATGCGCGTGGTGGAAGTCCGCAACTTCAATCCCCAACGGGACTATCTCTGGCCGATTCCGTATATTGAAACACAAACCGACCCCAATATGGGGCAAAACCCACTCTACTGATCATGAAATACCGCATATACCTCTCCGTTGTATTGGCTCTCAGCCGCATTGTCTGCCCGGGACAACCGGCGCCTTTAAAAACAACCGACATCTGCATCTATGGCGGAACGGCCGCCGGCGTGATCGCCGCCTACACCGCAAAGATGGAAGGTAAGAAAGTGCTGCTGGTCGAGCCGGGCCGCCACCTGGGTGGGATGACCACCGGCGGCCTGGGTTATACGGACATCGGCAATAAGTACGTGATCACCGGCCTGGCCCGGGACTTCTACCGGAAGGTGGGCGCCCACTACGGCAAGTTCGAACAATGGATCTTCGAACCCCATGTCGCCGAGGACATCCTCAAAGGCTATATCGCAAGGGCCGGAGTGGAAGTGTTGTATGAAAACCGCATCCGGCAGGCGTCGAAGGATGGCCCGACGATAAAAAGCATACGGCTCGAAAGCTCGCAGGACGCCGCCCGGACTATCGAAGTGCAGGCGAAAGTCTTCATCGACTGCAGCTATGAAGGCGACCTGATGGCGGCCGCAGGCGTCAGCTATACCGTCGGCAGGGAGGCAAACAGCCAGTACGACGAGACCTATGACGGGGTCCAGCTGCGGGACAAACACCAGTTCCCCGATGGCGTCGACCCCTACCGGACGCCCGGCCACCCCGAAAGCGGCCTGCTCTGGGGCATCAGCCCCGAACCGCCTGCATCCGCCGGCAGCGGCGATAAAAAAGTACAGGCCTACAACTTCCGCATCTGCCTCAGCAACGATCCCGCCAACCGCATCGACATCAAACAGCCGGACAACTATGATCCCGGCCACTACGAGCTGCTGCTGCGCTATATGGACAAACGGCCCTGGAGAGACCTCTGGGGTGGTCTGAAATTCGACCTGATGCCCAACCACAAGACAGACATCAACAACAACGGCCCCTTCTCCACGGACATGATCGGCATGAACTATGATTACCCGGAAGCGAGCTACGTCACCCGCGAGACCATCATCAAGGCGCACGAAGACTACAACAAGGGGTTGTTGTATTTCCTGGGCCACGATCCGCGCGTGCCGGAACACCTGCGCCGGCAGATGCTGGAATGGGGCTATCCCAAAGACGAATACACCGATAATAATAACTGGTCGTTCCAGCTGTATGTCCGCGAGGCGCGGAGGATGGCCGGCGCCTATGTGATGACGCAGGCCAACTGCCAGGGTAAGACGGTAGTGGATGACGGCGTTGGCATGGCCGCCTATACGATGGATTCGCACAACTGCCAGCGGGTGGTGACGGGCGGTATGGTTAAGAACGAAGGCGACGTCCAGATAGGCGGCTTTGATCCCTACCCCGTCGCGTACCGCGCCATCATACCTAAACCCGGTGAGGCTACTAACCTATATGTGCCGGTATGCCTGTCGGCCACGCATATCGCTTATGGCTCCATACGCATGGAACCCGTGTTCATGGTATTGGGTCAGGCGGCCGCCGCCGCGGCCTGTCTGGCGATCGACGACAAACAGCCCGTACAGGAGGTGTCCGTGGCAAAGCTTAACAAATTACTCAGGGACAACCCGCTCGCCGATGGCAGCACCCCGGAGATACTGACGGATGACGCCGATGGGGAGACTGCCCGGATACACGGCAGCTGGCAGAAAATACGGTATGGCGGCTACGGGCCGACCTTCCTGGCCGATACGACCGGGGCCGCCGCCTCGGTAAGGTATACGCCTGTCATCAAACGGGCTGGCACGTACCAGGTCTACTGCTATATCCCGAAAGTGAAAAAGCCGGGCGGCTCCATGGCGGTTACTGTGTATGATGGGAAGAAGGCCAGCAAAAAGCAGATCAACACAGAAGACCTTCGCGTCGAAGGCCAAACCTCCGGCGAATGGGTCCACATCGGTGATTTCCCGCTGCCTGCAGGTAAAAAGTCCTATGCTGAGATCACGGGCCAGGGCGCCAGTGGAACGGTCGTCGCTGATGCGATCTTATGGGTGCCCCGGCAGTAAGGGAGCATTAAATAATAGGGAGCATTAATAATAAGAGGCAGCAGGGAATTAGTCATTGTTACGTACATTGAACTGTCGTTATGCAAACCGGTCCCGGCGGAGCGTCCTCAGCATGGGAAGATTGATCTGGATACTAATAATTCTTAGTGAATTGTTCATTGTTCATCGAAAGGTAATATTCCGATCTTAACTTTGCGGCCCAAATGATGGATATGGACCACAACAACTGCGCTGAAAGACTCCCGGATCAATATTTATTAGCACAACTAGCTCTGAACAGCACAAAGGCCCTGGAGACGATTATGATCCGCCACGAAGCCCGGGTCTACCACTATATCCTGCGACTGGTGAAAGAGCCGCAACTGGCCGAAGAGATCACCCAGGATGTCTTTATAAAGATCTGGGAGAACCGCCATGCCCTGTCAAAACTGGAATCCCTGCAAGCCTGGTTCTTTACGATCAGCCGAAACCGGAGCATCAATATTCTGCGGGAGACAGCCTCGCGGCACCTGCGCGAAAAGGCCTTTGTTGAGATCCTGGGACAGGAAGAACATACAGGTCCCGTAGACGCCGAAACGCCACCCGACGATCTCCTCGACCTGATGAGCCAGTTTGCACGACAACTACCCCCAAAAAGGCAGGAGATCTTTTTGCTCAAGGCCGAGAAAGGCCTGACCAACGAAGAGATCGGCGCTTTTCTTCATATCTCCGTCAATACCGTCAAAAATCAGCTGCGTAAATCCTACCAGACATTGAGAGAGATGATGTCTGAACATGCCTTCCTTGTATTGACCGCTTTCCTCTTAACATTAAGTTAATATGGAGGGATAGTCCATTTTTTATTTCAGCTCTGTCTTATTGGTAATGGATAAGCAGCGGTTCGCACTACTTTTTGAAAAATATCTTGACGGAAGACTGAACGCCGAAGAAAAGACGGAGTTCTACCAGGTTATTGACGACGGTAGCTATAACAAGGAGCTGGAAGAGCTGACACGGCTCTCCTGGGATGCGAGCGGCGCCATTTCAGAGGCGCCGACAGAGGAAGGATTAGACCGTATCCGAAAGGTCATGGATAAGATAAAGCCTGTGAGAAGAATGCGTTACTGGCCCCCGATGGCTGCTGCGGCTTCCATACTGGTGATCTTTATCATATCCGCCCTGTGGCCTGCTCAAAAAAATCAGCCCGCACGGGCAGCCCTGCTCCATGAGATAAGGACAGGCCCCGGCGAAAAGCGAGTCCTGCGTCTGCCCGACAGCTCAACCGTATATCTCAGCGCCGCCACTACACTCACATACAGCGACAGCTCAGCGCGGATCATCACCCTCTCCGGGGAGGCGTTCTTTGACGTGGCCAGTCAGCCAGGTAATCCCTTTACCGTAAGAGACAGCGAGGGCCTCGTCACCCGTGTACTGGGCACCTCCTTCAATGTACGCGACTACAACAACGAAAAAAATGTCCATATCTCTGTTGTCAGCGGGAAAGTAAGAGTGACGAAGAACGACACCGCCCTCGGGACCCTTGCAAAAGATACCCGGCTCGTATTTAACAGGGAGCAGGCCAGTGCCGCCGTAGGGCATTTTGCCTGGCGAAAGGACATGCTGGTATTTGAATCGAATACGCTGGAAGAAGTGGTGGCTGCGCTGGAAAGGACCTATGGCTGTACCATACGGCTGGAAGCGGATGTGCCGAAGGACAGGAAGCTCAGTGCCGTATTCGAAGAGTCCCAGGGGCTGAAAACGATTCTTGGGCTGGTCGGTGAATTACATAATCTGAATATCAAAACTATAGGGGAAGACCAATACATACTATATAAAACATCGCGCCGGTAAAATACACCCGCCAGGCCCGACAATATTTTAAGCCAAAAAAAATTAAAAAGATTACGCATGAAAAGAGTTTTTCTTACGCGGCAGGGACTGCTATGCAGATTAGTGATCAGCTGTATGTTGTTATTATTCTTCGGCTCTTTGAGAGGACAGGGAGATCTGGTCTCGGGTGTGGTAAAGGATGAAAAAGGACAGCCTGTACCTTCTGTTACGGTGTCAGTAAAGGGATCGACGGTTAAAACCATCACTAATGATGAAGGGCAGTTCGAATTGAAGGTATCTCCGGGAAACACACTGGTCTTCACCGCCATTGGTTATGGCAGCCAGGAACTGGCGGTACGGCAGAACAGCCGGCTCAACGTTACCCTGAATGAAAGCACCAAATCTTTACAGGACGTAGTTGTCGTAGGGTATGGAACTCAAAAGACCGCGGAGGTCACTTCTTCTATCGCACGCGTGAAGGCCGCAGACTTCAACCAGGGGGGCGTCCAGTCTCCGTTGGACCTTATCCGCGGCAGGGTCGCAGGCCTGACCATCACACGTCCGGGCGGGAACAACAATCCCAATTCGGCCAGCTCTATCCAGCTGAGAGGCGTTACCTCGCTCTCCGGGGGTAATGACCCGCTGATCGTCATCGACGGCGTGCCCGGCGGCAGCCTCAACTTATTGCAACAGGACGACATCGAATCTTTTGACGTGCTGAAGGATGGATCGGCGGCAGCCATCTATGGCACAAGGGGTAACGCCGGGGTCATCCTGATCACCACCAAAAAAGGCAAGGCCGGCGATCCCCAGTACAGCTACTCCACGTATTTTTCAAAGGATTATATCCGTAAAAAACCAGAAGTGCTTTCCGCTGCGGACTATCGCAAGCTGAAGGCCGACCCTGCCAATCCCTATGCCGGTCTGATGACCGACCAGGGAGCGGACGAGGATTATTATTCCCAGCTGATCAACAAGAACAATCTTACCCAGTATCATAATTTCACGGCCTCCGGCGGATCGGCAAAGAGCAATTACCGGGCGTCGCTGTTGTATTCGGACAATGAGGGCATTGCCGCGCAAAATGGCAATACCCAATACGGCGGCCGTATCAGCGTCAACCAGAAAGGCCTGAAAGACAGGTTGACCCTGCAAATGAACCTCAGCACCAATGTACGTAAAGAGAACCTGAACGGCGGCAACACCGGGGACTTTGAACAGGCGGTGCAGCAGAACCCGACACAACCCATCTTCAACCCGGATGGCACTTATAACGTACTTACGGGGACCAGCTATTACAATCCTGTTGCAAGGCTGCAGCAGGAAAAAGACAGCCGTGAGCGCACTCTGTTATCCGGTGACGCAAAAATGACCTTGCTGATCCTGCCTGGTCTGAAAGCCAGTCTGATGGGGGCGATCATTCGCAACAGCTCGTTGGAGGACCAGTACAAAGACAGGGATTCCAAGTCTTCTTTAGACTCCTACAGAGGCGGCGGGTACGCTTACAAGTACAGCGACCTGCTGGTGGACAGGACACTCGAACCCACCATCGAATACAGCAGGACCTTCAGGGAGAAACACACGATCAACGCTGTGGGCGGCTACAGCTTCCAGGATGAGGCCTTTCAGAAATTCAGCGCCGCCAACTCTGGTTACCTGACCGATGCATTCCAGGAGAACAACCTGGGCGCAGGCACCGACCTTACCGCAGGTAAGGCATCCGAAAGCAGCAGCCGCAGCGGCAGCCGGCTCATCGCCTTCTTCGGCCGCGTCAACTACAACTTCAGCGAGAAATATCTGGCCTCTTTTATCCTGCGTCACGAAGGTTCTTCCCGTTTTGGCGCAGATCACAAATGGGGTAACTTCCCTGCCGTGTCGGCAGGCTGGAACATCAGTAAGGAAAACTTTATGTCGGGGATCAAGCCGGTCACCAACCTCAAGCTGCGCGCCGGCTATGGAATCACGGGTAACCAGGACATCGCCAACTATCAGTCGCTGGTGACCTTAGGCACGGGCGGACAATACCTGAACAACGGCATCTGGTTTCAGACCTATGGACCCAACAACAACCCCAACCCAAACCTGCGCTGGGAAAAGAAAAAGGAATTCAATATCGGTCTGGACTTCGCCCTCTTCGAATCAAGGCTCAGCGGCAGCCTGGATGTGTACAAACGGAAGACGGAAGATCTGCTGGCCAGCTACAATACACAGGTGCCGCCCTTTGTCACGCCTACAGTTTACACCAATGTCGGCTCTATCGACAACCATGGCATCGAACTGGCCTTGCAGGGTGTGATCCTGAAGAAAAGAGACTTCAGCTGGTCGGCCACCTTTACAGTCAACTACCAGGCCAACAAGCTGGCTTCAATTTCCAATGACGTATTCAAGGCCAGCTATTTCGAATATGGTAATCTCCCTGCGCCGGGTTCGCTGGGTAATGCCATCCGCACGCAGGAAGGCGCCCCGCTGGGTCAGTTCTATGGCAAACGTTTTGCCGGATTCGACCAGAACGGCAAATGGCTGTTCTATAAAGCCGACGGCAGCAAGGCCACCACATCCCAGATGACCACACAGGACCTTGCCTACATCGGCAATGGCGTACCCAAGTATATGGCCTCTTTGGGAAGCCGTTTTACCTACCGCAGCTTTGACCTGAGCGTGTTCTTCCGCAGCAAATTCAAATTTGACGTACTGAACCTTCCCGACATGTATTTCGCCAACAAAAAATGGCTGGGCAACAATATCCTGAAAAGGGCGCTGACCACCTATGGCCAGATATTGGATGACCCCCAGTATTCCAACTACTACCTGCAAAAGGGCGATTTCATCAAACTGGATAATGTTACCGTCGGATATAACCTTCCGCTCCGGCCGGGGGCCATGATCCGGTCCTTCCGGGTGTATGCCAGCGGTCAGAACCTGGCCTGTTTCACCGGGTACAAAGGTCTCGATCCCGAGCAGGAGGACACGGGCCTGACAACGGGCATCGACAACCGGGGTTTTTATCCGCAAACAAGAACATTCACCCTGGGCCTGAACATTGGGTTTTAATCACGGCACAGCGCCGGTTTTATAATTCCACGATCACACAAAAAAATTAACGATGAAAAAAATATTGGTTTATTGCGCCGTTGCCCTGCTTTTGACCCCGGGCTGTACCAAACTGAACGAAACGGTATATTCCGACATTACGGCCGACAACTTTTACAACAACAAACAAGAGGTGACGGCAGCCGTCCTGCGGCCCTATACTCACCTTGGCGCAAGCATGGCGTCCTGGGGCGGTCAGCGTAACTACTGGCGTCTCAACGAGCTCAGCGCCGACCAGCTGGCGCTGCCGCAAAAAGGGGTCAACTGGTACAATGGCGGCGAGTTCATCCGCCTGCACTATCATACCTGGACGGCCGATGAGATCTCCGTTCAAAATCCCTGGGACCTTTTATACCGGGGAGTGGGTTATTGCAACAATATCCTGGATGAGATCTCCGGTCTGAGCCCGGACAAGATCGGCATGACACAGGCCGACCTGGATGGGGATATTGCGGAGATCAGGGTATTGAGGGCGTTCTTCCATATGAAGCTGATGGACCTCTATGGCGAGGTTCCCATCATCACGGCTGTAGGCACGCCCCTGAATCCTTCCAGGTCCAGCCGGAAAGACGTCTGCGACTTTATCGAAAAAGAGGTAAAGGAAAGCATCGAAAAGCTGCCGGTGCTGTCCGTCAACAACATCGGCCGGATGAACAAGGCAGGTGCTTTTGCGCTGCTGTCCGCGCTATACCTGAACGAATAGGTCTGGACCGGGACGCCCCGCTGGGACGATTGCGTTGCCGCCAGTGATTCGGTCATCAGCGGAAATGTGGGCGGCCAGAATGGCAAAGCCCAGCTCGAGACCAGCCTGACGGGAATGTTCAGCAACACCAACGACAAGTCGAATGAAGTGCTGTTCTCTATCGCCTATGACTACGTGACCGCCAATTACCGCTTCCAGTGGAATAACGACATGTGGCATTACAATCAAAAACAGATCTACAATGCCGACCAGAGCGGCAACAACGGCGTAGTGGTCGCCCCCACCGCCTACGATCAGTTTGCGGACAATGACTTGCGCAAGACTACCTGGATGCTGATAGGCCCCCAGTATAAGTTTGGTACGACGACCGCGATACTGGGTACACAGGAGTACAAAAACAAGCCGCTGGTCTTTGTCAACAATATCCAGCGCAATTCCGAGAACAAAACGGTTTCCGATATGACCCAGGGGGAAGAGAACAGCGGAGCGCGGTTTGCCAAATACGTGCCGGGGCAGACCACCGACGCGAATTACTGGGGGAATGACGAAGTGATCTACCGGATCGCGGAAGTCTATTTCAACAAGGCGGAGGCGCTGATGCGTAAAAATGGCGGAGCGGCGACGCCGGAAGCGGTAGACATGGTCAATGCCGTCCGGAAAAGAGCGTTCACGACGACGGATTGGGCGACGGCGGCTTATACCCCATCGACGCTGACGATGGACGAGCTGCTGGCCGAAAGGGGCAGGGAATTCATTTTCGAAGGCAAACGCAGGACCGACCTGGTTCGTTTTGGCAAGTTCACGACGGCTACCTGGTGGGATCACCAGCCAACGCCCGCCTCGAAGAGCGTGTTCCCGATACCTACCTCCCAGATCGCGGCTAATTCTAATTTGATCCAAAACGACGGATATTGAATTGAACGAAAAGATCCCGAATATTCAGCTTCAATGGTCTAACGCCCTTGTTATATGGGCGATGGTGATCTTTCTGACCTTTGCCGGCGGCCGTGCGTACGCCCAGCGGGTGAGCCTTAGGATCAAACCAGACATGAACCTGCCTGCTATCCTGGGACAGATAGAGGCGCAGACGGGTTATCATTTTGTCTACGATCCGGACCAGGCGGAAAAATGGTATCTGAAAGGCGAGCACCTGTTTGACGGGGTCCGGGTGGAGGTTGTGCTTAAAGAGCTGGGGTTTGTCTTTTCCGTCAAAAAACGATTCATTCTGCTAAAAGGACCGGTGGGAAAGAAGGGCGGCAGTCCGGGCGTCCTGCCGGTTTCTACTGCCGGGACTTCGAAGGACAGTATGTCCAGGACGCTGGAAGAAGTTTATGTCATTGGGTATGGGACGGTGGAGGCCTATAAGGTGTCTTCCTCTCTGACCAAGGTCAACAGCGACCAGTTCAACAAGGGCAGCGCCGGTTCGCCGCTGGACCTTATACGGGGCAAGGTGGCCGGGTTATCCATTACGCGGACGGGCGGCAACAACAATCCCAACCTGGCCAGCGCGGTACAGCTAAGAGGAGTGACTACGCTCAGCACCCAGGAGGAGGCCAACCAGCCCCTGATCGTTGTGGATGGCATTCCCGGCGGCAATCTTGACCTGCTGCAACAGGACGATATCCTGTCTTTTGATATTCTGAAGGATGGGGCCGCCGCCGCCATTTATGGGGCCAGGGGTAATGCGGGCGTCATCCTCATCACCACCAAAAGGGGGACTCCCGGGTCTCCTTCTTTCGAATATTCTGCCTATCTCGCGCACGACGCCTTGCGCAAACGTCCGGAGGTACTCAGCGCCGCCGACTATCGCCGGCTGATGACGGACCCATCCAATCCGTATAAGGGAATGATGACGGACTACGGCGGTAATACCGACTACTACCAGCAGCTGATGAATCCTTCCAATCTTACCTGGTATCACTACCTGGCGGCCTCCGGAGGCACCGTAAGGAGCAACTACCGGGCTTCGCTGTTTTATACACAGCGGGACGGCATCGTCCAGCAGAATGCGAATACCCAGTACGGCGGCAGGATCAACATCAATCAGCGCGGGCTGAGAGATATGTTCAGTTTTCAGACGAACTTTGCCGTTAATATCAAAACAGCCAATCTCAATGGCGGCAGCCAGGACGATTTTGAGCAGGCGGTGCAGCAGAACCCCACGCAGCCGGAGAAGGACAGCGCAGGGAATTATTTTGTGCCCAGCGGATATGATTACTATAATCCTGTGGCCCGGCTGAACCAGCAATACCATAACTCCAATACCCAGCTGATGGCCGGGGATGTCCGGTTCGTTCTCCAGCCCCTCCCCTCTCTGAAGGCAACGGCTACCGGCGCCTTTGCCAGGAATCACCGTCTTGAAGACGTCTATTATGACAAGGATTCCAAGGCATCGATCGACAGCTTTCGGGCAGGCGGGTTTGCCTCAAAGTCTTCGACGCTGCGATTCTCGAAAATGCTGGAGACGACGCTGGAATTTCAGCATGTCATCCGCCGGCTGCACAGTTTACAGCTGATAGCGGGATATTCCTTCCAGGAACAGTCGACCGATCTGTTCTCCGAAAGCAATTCAGGTTTTCTTACCGACGGGCAGGGGATGAATAACATCGGCAGCGGATCAGACCTGGTCGGCGGCAAAGCGCACGAGAACAGCCAGCGGTCGGGCAACAGGCTCATCGCCTTCCTGGGCAGAATGAGTTATGTCTATGCCAACAAATATGTCGCCACCGTCACCCTCCGGCACGAAGGCTCTTCCCGTTTTGGCGCCAATCATAAATGGGGTAATTTCCCGGCTTTGTCACTGGCCTGGAACATGGACAAGGAAAAGTTCCTGAGCGGGATGAAGGTGCTGGACAAGCTGAAGATAAGAGGCGGTTATGGCGTGACGGGCAATCAGAATATCCCCGACTACGAATCGCTGGCTACCCTTGGCGCAGGAGGGCAATATCTCAACGACGGTAGCTGGTTCCAGACCTATGGTCCCAATAAGAACCCCAACCCCGACCTTCGCTGGGAAAAAAAGCAGGAGACAAATGCGGGTTTCGACTTCGGACTTTTTCAGGACCGTGTCACCGGCAGCCTGGATTTTTACCGGCGGCTTACCACCGACCTGCTCGCGAGCTACAATACGCAGGTGCCTCCCTTTGTTACCAACAGCCTCTACACCAATGTGGGCGCTATTGCCAACAAGGGCATCGAGCTCTCGCTTAAAATAAAAGCCGTCGCCGGCCGGGACTTCGGCTGGGACGTCGACCTGATCGGCAGTACCCAGCGAAACAAGCTGGTATCTCTGTCCAATGCCGTATTCAAGTCCAGTTATTTTCAGTATGGCTACCTGCCCCCCCCGGGGTCGCTGGGTTATGCCATTCGCGCACAGGAAGGAGTGCCGTTGGGCAGCTTTTACGGCAAACGTTTTGCCGGTTTCACCCCCGAAGGGAAATGGCTTTTTTATAAGGCCGATGGCTCGCGGGGAACAGCTTCGCAAATGACGACAGACGACCTCTCCTATATCGGGAACGGAGTACCGAAATATATGGCGTCGCTGGGCAACAGCTTCCGGTACAGGCGTTGGGGACTGACGGTATTTATGACCGGTAAGTTTGGCTATAAGATACTGAACATGCAGAATCTCTATTTTGGAAATAAAAAGTGGCTGGGCAATAACGTGCTGAAATTTGCGCTGACACGTTATGGCCAGCTCAACGACGATCCGCAGTATTCCAACTACTATCTGGAGAAAGGAGATTTTATCAAGCTGGATAATGTGACGCTGACCTACGAGCTGCCGCTGGGACATCCGGCAGCCGGAAGGGCCCCGGAGGCTTCCGCAGAAGGGACCGTCCCGCCACAGGCCGGGAAACATGGCCCCCGGATCAGGAGCCTGCGTTTCTACGTGGCGGCGCAAAGTCTGGCCGTCATAACGGGTTATTCGGGACTGGACCCGGAAGTGCAGGATACGGGACTGACGACGGGTATAGATAACCGGGGGTTTTATCCGCCGACGCGAACCTTTACAGCGGGACTAAATATAGAATTCTGAGCCCCCATATCCGTTAGCCCGGGCATTTAATGTCTATAATAGGATCACTTACTCATGAACAGAAGTGATGAACATTATTTTTTTAGAACCATCCTTCATCGCTTAACTTTGCAAGGAATGCTCCTGCTGAGCAAACCGACAGGCAATTTAAAACAGACTTCATAAAAAGCGTACCAATATGAATAATCATGCATTCAACACGTTACAGGTAGCTGATGGCTCTCCCATGGAATTGTACGTCGCCTTCCCCGAGGAAAAGGGTAACTATCCCGCCCTGATCGTTCTGCAGGAGGGATTTGGTCTTACCCAACACATCCGTAATGTAGCCGAAAGGCTTTGCAAAGAAGGTTATGCCGTAGTATCCCCCGAACTTTACCACCGTACCGGGCACAGGGTAGAAGCTGCCTATGATGATTTTCCGTCTGTCATGCCTCATTACCAGGCCATCACCAAAGAAGGGCTTACGGCCGACCTGAAGGCTGCATACGACTTCCTGCAGCAGCAGGACAATGTGATAAAAGATAAGGTAGGCAGCATCGGCTTTTGTCTGGGCGGTCGTGTTTCGTTCCTGGCCAACGCCGTTCTGCCGCTTTCCGCAGCAGTTTCCTATTACGGCGGCGGGATCGAACAGCTAACCGATGAAGCCCCGAACCTGCATGGCGCCCACCTCTTTTACTGGGGTGGTCTCGACAAGCATATTACTCCGGATAAGATCGATACGGTAGTGGACGCGGTAAGAAATACCGGTAAGGACTATACCAACGTGGTCATTTCCTACGCGGATCATGGCTTTAACTGTGACGACCGGCAGAGCTATCATCCGCTTGCCGCCAAAGAGGCCTGGGCGCATACGCTGTCTTTCTTTAAGAACAGGCTGACATGAAGTAAAAGAATAATCTTAATAAAATACACAGGCACTGGCCGGCAAAGCGCATCTCGTTTGCCCTTACTCGAACGCCATCCGTGGAAATGTAGCTGTAACGCTTGTTATCAAATAAATGGAGCGTTATTCGTAATAGCTGTAATTGGCGGTAATTTGGACATTGGGCCTGCCCTGCCCAATCGGGGCAAGAACTGTTATAGTAACCGGCAAAGCCGGAGTCTCCAATCCATATAAGGTTTTCAGGTCATCCGGGGTGGTTGTTCCACTGATTCCCAGGTTAACTGTTTTTCCGTTGGCCGATAAGGCCACGGCAAATAAATTGGGGTTGTGCAGGGAGGTCAGTTTCCCATTACATCCGTTGTTGATGGATAGCTGATTGGTATATACCACGCTATTTTGCGAGACGGACTGATTCAGGGTCAGCGCATAAGAGGCCGTCTTCGGTACAGAGCAGTGTGCAGGCGGGGTCTGGCAATCAGAGGGGTGATAATTCAGATAATTGGTCGGGGCACAGGATTCGGAAGGATCGGAGACGTCGAATACGTCTTCTCCCATGGGTGTATTGGCGGGCATGCTGACGATAAAGCCTATTTTATAATAAAGGATCCTTCCGCCGTAATCGCTCTGGCAGGCATTGTTCCATTTTATGTTGACCGGATAACCGCCTGTTCCGTCCAACTTTGCACCATAGGAGCCTCTTCCGCCGAATCCTCCTTCAGGGGAAGCGCAAATATCGTTTGGCCAATAGGGAGTAAACAGCACCCCATCTATCTTGCAGCCGAGTGGCAGGGGATGTTTGTCGTCAAAAAATTTATCGGTGCCGTTATTACCTATGCTAAGGAACCAGCTACATCCGGGATTGTGGGTAACACATAGAAAGCCGTTTTGGGCCTGGTAACTATCTTTGGAATCTCCCCTGGAAAAGGTCAGGTAGCTGATCCCGGCGATGCGTTTTTGAACGATGGTCTGGCTGCCGAGCGCTACGGTGTATTTAGCCAGATTGTCTCCCAAGCCTTCGCAGCCCATGAATAATAACGGGCTGATAAAACAGAGTATAAAAGTTTGAATTTTCATTTTGTTAATTTTGAATGGTATTAAATTATGGCCGGGAGAGATTGATCTCTACCTGTCTGTAATTGTTGGAGATCGTAGAATATGCTGTTTGATCAATCCAGTATGACGATATTGAAGTCTTCATAAACCTCGAAGAAGCCGTTCTTGTTTTCTTCATAGACCTTCCATTTTATTACGTCGAACTTCCGGTCAGTTATTTCCGTTGGCGCTTTATATAAGCCATGGGGATCAAGCCTTCCATTACCTTCATGGTCGTAGACTATTTTAGCGTTAGTTAAACTTACCGACCCAAAACTTACTTCCTGTTCCGGGTTTAATTGAATGCCGTCGATGCCGGAATCATGCACCATTTCGGGAGCCCTTTGTCTTTCTACTGCGAAATTTGCCGTATAATCCGAATCCCGGCATCCTCCACCGAGCCAGTCTGCTATCAGCTGCCCGCGTTTTTTTTGGATCTCATTATGAGAGAAGCTGGAAAATCCTCGTACTTATTATCGTCGGGATCGTAGGTAGAAAGAAATAATTCCTGTTCGTTAATCAATCTTGCGTCATTCAGGACTACCGTATCACAATCCGCAAAGGCGTAATCGAGTATAGCCTGGTGCAACTCGTCAGTTGCGGCAGCAAGACTTGACCAAATAGCAGCGCCGGGTGGAAATAAGATACTTAATACTGTCGCTGCTGTTACCTCTCCAACTTTGGAAACTATCTTAAGCGCATTTTTCGCATCCTCTTCTGTGGAGGTGTGGCCCGCATTGGCTATCACACAACTGATCACCATATTCTCACCACTTCCCGGGATCATGTTGAAAGGTCCTACAGGTAATACATCCGGCGAAATTCCACTACGTGAAGTGTTGTTGTGGTCGCCAAGGCCAGTGGAATCGCCCCAACTGGTATTTTCATATTGACCGCTGAAGGAAACAAACAAGGTATCTTCGTGAAGTGATGCCGTGTCTCTTATATATATTCCATTCATCCGGATGCTGAAACGGGCGGCCACATCAAATTCCGTTTGATCGCTTGCCAGGACATTTATAGGCGCGAACTCACCTCCTTCCGGGATGTCGCCATATTGGCAAAGTTCAATGGTGATGAGATTACCTGTATCCGCCCTGGGTAAGATAAAACTAATGGCGCCGTCGATGCTCTGTCCGGGTTCAAGCGACCTGATCGGGAAATTAAAAATTCCAGCCTGGTCATCAACGGACTGACGTGGCGTGATCCGTGCTCTCACAAAGAGATCTTTCAGCTCCTTGCCCGATGCTCTGTTCCAGATGTCAAATTCTACCCAGGCCGGACGGTTCTCTACCAGTTCTGCCGGGCCAATACGGGTGATGATGATGCTGAGCGGGTGCTGGGGATCCCCGAGGATATTTGTATTGGCAAGGACGGCTAAGTGCTTCTTCTTTTCCCTCTTCTTCATATCGGATATATGTTTGGCCGCCATGGGAGAAGCGATAAAATGTTTGGCCGTTACAGTATCCAGACCATTGGTCAGTGCGGCAGATGCGCCTTTCTTTTTTAGTTGTGCATACATAAATAGACGGTTTTAGTTAATCGATTATAGAAAATATTGTTTCCTTTTTCAATAAACCAAAATTACCATCATGGGTTGCCGTTGGCGGTCACAACTCTGTGAGCGGCGGATAAAACTCTATGAAGGAAGCGGGATGGCCGAAAGGAGGGATAGCGAAAAAGATGAACACCGAAAGGATGGACAGGCAATGAAAGATGTCACAAGGAGATGTTCATAATGGCCCGGCCATCGGCATAGGCAAGGCTTACAGAAGCGTTAATTATCCGGGCGAATTCTTTGATAAGTACAAGGCCAAGGCCATGGCCTCCGCTTTGGATCGTTGCATTGTTGAAAGCCCGTTGAAAATGTTCGAAGTTTACCTGGCTGCAAACGTTTTGTACCATACAAGAGCAGGCATTATCCATTTTGTATTGAGCCATTAAGATCACGGGCTTCCCGGTTTCCGCATTATTCATAGCATTTCCAATCGAGTTTCTGAGGATGGTGCCAAGAATATATTCATCGCAGGGAAAATACAGATCTTCCGGCGTTTCGTTGAGGATTTGAATATTCTTCTTAACGGAGTCTGGGATGAAAAAATCTGCCTGTTCTGTAAATAATTCATGAAGGTTGACCCGTGCCGGGAGGGGTATTAGCTCCGTGTCGAATAATTTCAGCTTGCTCCAGGCGAGAAGGTTCTCCAAAATATTGAGCAACCCGATAATCTGGCTGCTCATTACCGGGGAACCGGCATTGTCCTGGCTGCCTTTTATCTCCTGTACCTTTAACAGGGCATACAGGCTGCTTAACGGGCTGCGCAAGTCGTGGCCGATGGTGGATAACAGCAGCAGCTTGGTTTGATTGGCAAGCTCCAGCTGGTGGGCCAGGTGCTGCAGTTCGTTTTTTTGCGTCGTCAGGACAAGGTTGGCTTTCCGTTTCTGCCGATAGCTCCTGAAGATCAACGCTGCCAGCAGGGCCACCATTCCCAGGCCTGTCAAAGAGAAGATGAGATTGCGTTGTTGAATGGTAATGTCCTTTGCCAGCAAAATATTGGCGGCTTCTTTCTTTGCCGCCTGGTATTTTACATCGGCTTCCAGCAGGGCATTTGCTTTCCCGTTCTTGAATATGCTGTCGGATAATCGTCTGCCTGATTCGGACCAGGTCAATGCATTCCGGTAGTCATGCGTTTCAGTATATATTTCAACAAAAGTCTCACAGCTGGCTAATTGACTTTGCAGGTTGCCGGCTTTCCGGTTTATCTGCAAGGCGCTGTCGAGGTATTCAATAGCCAGGGGATAATTTTTTATCAGCCGGTACTCGTCACTTATATTGTTATAGGCAGCACTGCTATCCTGGCCGGAGAGCGCTTCAGTAAGCGCCCTTTTAAAATAATGTAAGGCAGAGTCACGTTGGTCTTTATTAGCGAAGTAAAGGCCGAAGTTCGAACTGGTCAGAAAGTCCTGGTTAGACAGTAAGCCTTTTGCGAAGCGATCGATATGATGGATAAGGACATCGTATAAATCCCGATAGTTCCCCTGGGCCAGGTACAGTTCGCAGAGATTGAGGTATTGGCGAAGGGAGTCTACGGCCAGGCGGGCAGAAGATAAGGCGGATAGATTGTATTCAAGCGCCTGGTCGTAAATACGCTGTGAAGAGTATAACCGGCTGATATTGCCTTGTACCCTTGACATTTTTGAGAAGTTCATCTGATCCGTAAAAATATCCAGGGCCTTTTTTTCATAGTACAAGGCACTGTCTTCCACTCCCCGGCTTAGGAATATGATTCCTTTGCGGTGTAATATTTCAGCTTTGAAGGAGTCTGGAATAGGATGGACTAACAGGCTATTGAAGATGGTAACGGACGTATCATAGTCATGAGCCATGAATAAAGAATCACCAGTCTGGTATTCTTTAATAAGAAGAGATTGTGCCGGTGCTGCTGAGTGCATCAGCACAACCAGGCAAAGTGGATAAACCAATCTGAATATTCCGTTGATTTTCACTATTCTCATTACCTGTTTTGTGATGTATTCGGGCCTTCCACAGGGATCGGGCCGGGGAAGTGTTCAACTCCGATGGTGATGTTTTTATATTTTTGTAGAATGTAGGGAAGAATGTCATCCAGGGTTGGGTGAACGCCCGGGGCAGGCCTTACCGGTTCTTTTACATTATTACCACACCTCGTGAGCGAGATCGGATTATTGTAACATTTAACCGTTGGTAGCGTGATGGACCCGCCTTTTTCAACGGCGGGGGGTATTGGTGGAAATCCAGCCAGGCTATCTTTGATCTTGTCGATCCCATAAAATGTGATCTTTAAGACGTCTTTACCCACGTCAATTTTAATTTTTTGGGAATCCCGGTAATTAAAATACAGCGAAATTACGAGGCCAAACGACAAGGCTACAAGGAGCAAATTTTTCATGGTCTGTAAAGTTTAGTGATACAAAGCGACCCGCTAAAAATAGGAATAGGGTGAAGATTTTTTCGGACTTCCTCTACGGGCGTACGTAATTAATCTATGAATGGACTATTCAGCCGCCAATGCAGGATGAACCTGAATGAATTAACCTAGTGCCCCTTTGTATGTTTTGCCGATCGGTAACGTTCTTCCATTATTGAGGGTGACCTCATCGCGGGTGATCCTCTTTATTTTGTTCCTTGCCAGTGCGAAACTTCTGTGGATGCGGATGAAGTCTTCGGAGGGGAGCCGGTCTATGAGATGCCGCAGTTTACTCAGAACAATGTATTTACGGGCGGCGGTCACTACCTTGCTGTAATCTTTTAGGGCTTCTATATAGATAATATCGTGTAACTCCACCCGGTGGGTAGTGGAACCTTCTTTCAGCAGGATACTTTTACCCTCGAAGCTGGTATTGTATAATTCTGCTCTGGCTTTTACATCCAGGTATTCGGCAACTCTGAGGACCGTTTCCTTAAAACGCCGGTCTGTAACCGGTTTTAAAATAAAATCAAAGGCGTGCGCCTCATAGCTTTTAATGGCAAAATCGCTGTGCGCCGTAACGAATACGCAAACGGCATCATAATCCAGTATTTTCAGGAAATCAAGGCCATTCATTACCGGCAGGTCTATATCCATGAACAAAAGCGGAGGCTGCTGTTCGCGGATAAAGGAGCTTGCTTCCAGTGCATTTTCGAAGGTATGAAGTAACTGCAGAGAGGGATCGTTATGAACGAAGTGGACCAGCAGATCCATATCCGCTAGGGTATCTTCCAATATAATGCATTTGATCGCCACAGGAAGGTCAGGTAAAACGTGTGTTCAAATATATATATAATAATACACTTTCCTTTTATTAAAATTTCTTACCCTCATACGCTTATATACACATCCTCCAAAAATCTATTTTACCCACCAATCATTCCTGTGCCGTCCAATCCTGCTAAAAGCTTACAGTTGAGGCGGCTCCGGTTCTCATCAAAATGGTTGCCATCAAAGGGGGACTCCATAATGCCGTCTCCATCGGTATCCGTCTCCATAACTGAATGAACGGCTTTGCGAATATTCTCCAGGTTGCGGGTTACGAGCGGCCAGTCGTTCGTTGCCAGCAGATAATCATATAATGAGATCAGACATACTTCAGTTGATTATCACTTTGCGGGGCTGCCCGCCGCCAACGCGCAGGGTTGCGCCCTCTAGTATGAAAATATTTTGCTTCAGCCTTCGCCAATTTCCTTTACAAGGAAATCTTTTACTTTCCTGTCTTCTGAAGAAAAGTTGACCCCGATAGCCACTTTCTGCCTTTTGTCCGATTGATAAGGCCGAAGGTATCCTTTCTCCAATACCTGGTCAAGGGCTATTTGAGCGGTTGCATTAAGCTTGAGCTCTATGGCATAAACATGTGTTGCAGTCTGTATAAGTACATCGCAACGGCCGATGGAGCTATGGACTTCGGTCTGGATATTAACCCCTATTTTTTTGAAAGTCAGATGGAAGATAATATGGAATATGGATTCGCTGTCCGCCCGCCAGTGATCATAAGGTATGGTGGAAATAAGGGCATTCAGCAATTCCATTACCCTGGGAATGTCATTTGCCTGCAATGCTACCCCGAGGTCTCCTGTCAATGCCATTGAATCACCCGGAAATGCA
>JAATFV010000174.1 GCA_015655015.1 Chitinophagales bacterium
CCGATGTTGCTTTCATACTACTTGTTTTACAGTTTTGATTAGGAATGTTTTTGCTTTAACAAATATCCATAAAATAAACCACTATGAGACCATTTGTAAGATTTAGAGGTCCTGGAAGGACCGGTAAATCGCCGCCTATATGACGGACGAAGTCTGGCTGTAATGTCAGCCGCTAAACCAAATAGAAGTTCTTTGACATATTCTGGTACTACAGTTAATTAACATCCTTTGATGCCGACACGGATGAAAGCTTAAGCATTGTATCGGCTTTATAGGAGGTTTCTATTTTCTCACGGAGAGCTGCTTTGTTGGAAGGGGCTATTTCAATCAGGAAGGTGTTGTCAGGCTTTTTTCGGGCATTGACATATTTTCTATCTATCCAGTAATAGACCATATGCCTGGATATATTAAACATCTTTTGAACTTGGCTGACAGTGTATTCATTCTCTGATTTTAACAGGGGTCTAATTATTTGATGTTTATGCCTGATCGACTTGATCATATGGAGGGTGAATGGTCTTCCTTTTGCGCCAAGTATTCCCTGTTCATTGAGTAAAGCGATGGTTTTTTTATCATCCCCATGTTGCATGGTGAGCGTTCTGACTTTTTCGACCATTGCTGCCGGATATCTGACTTTGTCTGCGGCATTCGGAGGGAGCGTGACCTGGATCTGCTGAAGGGGACCGGCCTGCCATCGTACATTTAAGAACAGTAGTTTTGTTTGCCTGTCTTTGGTAACAGTAATATCACTGATCAACAGCCGGACAATGCGTTTTTTATCCTTGGTGTTCGTTGTCTTTGACCAAAGAGTGGAAATTTGCCTGGCGAGTGCAATAATTTCTTTCCTCTTATGGGAGGGAAAGTCTGCCTCTGTTTTCTTTTGATATTGCTGGTATTCATTTGTGGCAAGGGCTAGTTTTTCTAATTGCCGGTTCCAATCTTTTTCTAAAGAAGCTGCCACCAGTCGGTTTGCCGGATCTACTTGCTCGAACCTTCGCTGGGCAAGATCAGCCTGGTACTGGCAGCGTTGGATGTTCATCTGCCAATGTTTGTCCAGGGAGGCAGTTCGTTTTTCAATCTCCCCCAACGCATTAATGGCAATGGATACATTAGCAGGCGTTAAGACCTCAATGACTTTTTGAGTGATAACCGGATCCACGATATCAGCCCGGAAGCTGAAGCATTCACAGCTGGTTAGCCCTTGTCTCTTTTGCCAGTTGCATAGATAAGTTGGTACAATACTGTTGTTGATTGTATAGCGGATGGTCATTCGCCGGCCACAAATACCACAGACCAGCAGCCCTTGCAATAAAGTAAGTCCTTCCCTTGGAGGACCAGCCAGGAGGTTATCAGGGATATTGGCTTTGTTGAGTTGAAGTTGTTGTATGTTATGCTCAAACTCCTCATAGGTGATGTAGGGGCAATGGTGGTTCTTGATCATGACGGGCCATTGTTCCATAGGCTGACGTTTTAGCCTGGAGACAATCTCACCTTGTGGATTGAGTTTCTTTGAGCTTTTATAACGTCCATAGGTATAAACGCCTGCATAGAAAGGGTGCTTTAAGATGTGAAGGACACGTTCATGGGTTAGTTTTCCCCAAAGCAGCTTGCCCTTCCATCTGCCACCGTATGATCTTTTGGGGAATTGTAAATTGTGACTTCCGAAATAGTGCACTACGCCATAGGCAGTCTGCTTTTCTTTGAACAGGTCAAACAATAAGCGGATGACATGACATACCTGCGCATCTGGGTCAAAAGTGATGTTGCCATCCTCATCATAGATGTAGCCTACCGGTATCGGGAATCGCAACTCGCCTCTTTTGGCTTTGTTGATCTTTGCACCATGCAGGCGGGCCCTTATTAGATGCGATTCTGCTTGCGACATGGTACCTTTTAAACCTAAGAGCAGTTGGTCGTTGAATTGGCTGGGGTCGTAGCATCCATCCTGATCGATGATCAGTGTCTGGGTCAGGGAACAAAGTTCTAATAACCGGTTCCAGTCGGCAGAGCTTCTGGAAAGTCGGGAAGCTTCCAGGACAAAGATAGCGCCCACATTGCCCATGGAGACTTCCGCTACCAGTGTCTTGAAGTCCTCCCTGTTCGTAGTGTGGCTCCCGGATTGGCCCAGGTCGCCATCCATGATCCGGATACGGGAAGTATCCCATCCGTATTGTTGGGCTTTCTGTTGGAGTGCATATTGCCTTTCGGTACTCTCCTGGTTGTGCATTACCTGGAACATGGTGGACTGCCTCAGATAAATGCAGGCCATTTTCTGCTGGTGATAAGATTGGATCTTGCTGTTCATGTTGGGATTTGTTTTGTGATTGGATATATTCGTTTAAGGGACAACTTTCTATCAGATTGGCGAATAGTATTCCCAACTGCTCCATTTTGTCCGATAAATCAATCACCAGCGGATCCATCTATATGTTGAGTTATAGTTCTTCGCGGCGTTTTAAGATCTCCCGGTTTATCGCACAGATCTGTTCTATTACTTCTTTAAACTGGTGATAATTGGACACGTATTCGGTTACCTGTGTAACATACTCCAACGGGATATAATCATGTTCTGGCTTTCGTTTTGGGAAATTGATAGTCATGGAATGTTTAGGGCCATGACCAATACCCGTCTCGCATTTGCATCCGGGCTTCCCACATTTTTTATAGGTCTCAATGATAGAGCCCCGGAGGATTTTTCCATCGAAAGCACCCAGTTCATTGATTAGCTCCTGTCTTTTTTTCCTGAGCGCATTGGTTGAAATCTTCTTCATAAATCGGGATACTTAAATAAGTAGTCCGAAAATAATAAATAAATTTAATATTATGAATTATTTATCTATTTTTTTAACCAGTTCACAGAGGGCCAGCAGTGACTGGGGAGAAATAAACTCCTTGGAAGGAAGGGATACATCCTGATCGGACGGGAAATAGTCTGTCCAATTGGCCGCTATGGCGAAGCTGCCTTGCTTATTATCCTGTAGTACCAGAGTGAGTCTCCCCGCGACTTTTCTGGTTTTAAGTACCTGAAACTCCTGATTGTACTTAGGATGGAAGGGATGGGTTACCCTTACAGATGATCCCAAATCCTGTTTGCGACGAAGTGCAGTTAGGAAGGGGCTTGCCCACGCTGATGGACAGGATGATCCAACAGGCAACAGGTCAGGTGCTGATGGAGGAGTACGACAGTAGCTTCAGCAACAGTAGCTACGGGTTCCGCCCCAAGCGCAACGCCCACCAGGCAGTGGTGCGGGCAAGACAGTACGTAAATGAGGGTTACAGCTATGTAGTAGACATCGACCTGGAAAAGTTCTTCGACCGGGTAAACCACGACTACCTGATGAACCTACTGAGCGATCGGATCAAGGACAAGCTTGTACTAAAGCTGATCCATGACTACTTACGAACAGGGGTAATGCAGGAAGGCGTGGCAACAGAGAACCGGGAAGGGACGCCGCAAGGGGGTCCCTTATCGACGATATTGAGCAATGTCCTGCTGGATAAGCTGGATAAGGAACTGGAAAGGCGAGGTCACCGGTTCGTGCGGTATGCAGATGATATCCAGGTGTACGTAAGGAGAGAACGCGGAGCGGCGAGAGTGCTGGAAAGCGTAAGCGGCTACATTGAAAAGGAGCTGAAGCTGGTGGTGAACCGGACCAAGAGCAAGGCCACGCGGCCATGGAAAAGCAAACTACTGGGTTATAGCTTCTACTTCAGGAAAGACCAAAGTACGGGAGATCACCTCACGAAGTCGTCCGGTCGCAATGTACAAGCGATATGACGAGCTGAAGAATCTAAACCGGGGCTGGTATAACTACTTTAAGTTGACGGAAGCCAGAAGTGTGCCGGAAGAACTGGACAGTTGGGTAAGGAGCCGTCTGCGACTATGCTACTGGAAGCAATGGAAGCTTCCCCGAACCCGGATTAAAATGCTGGTCCAGTTGGGGACGCCCGAAGAACTGGCTTATCAATGGGGCAACACGCGCAAAGGTTACTGGCGAAGCTGCCACAGCCCGATCCTGACCAGAGCATTAAACAGCTCCTTCTTAAAATGGGAAGGGTACCTATCTCTCAAAGAGCTAGGCACCCTCCAAAGCGTTCTATTCTGATGTGCCGCCGTATACGGGTCCGTACGTACGGTGGTCAGAGGGGACAGGTAGTCAATTAATGGCTACCTTCCCACTCTATTTCGGCTTATTGTGCAAATTGGATCGCGCTCAGTGATGAGGAGACGGGAAAAGCAATCTCTTTTATGCGTTGGCTTTTCTCCGCCGGGATCATGGTCTTTATGATCTGGATCGACGCCGACCTACTATAACCATTCGGTGGGGGCTTTGCCGAACTTTTTCTTAAAAGAATGCGAGAAATGAGAGAGGCTTTCAAATCCTAAGTCGAGGTAGATGGCAGACGGCTTCTTGTTCTTTGTTTCGATTAGATGGCGAGCCTCCGTCAGCCGTTTTTCCTGCAGCCACTGCCGGGGTGACATATCAAACGTTTTTTGAAAGTCGCGCTTGAACCCCGCAAGGCTTCTCCCCGTGAGCTGTGCAAATTTTTCGACAGGGACATTGAAATGATAATTGATGAGCATGAATTTTTCGAGATCGATCTTATAGGGGTCGGAAAAATCAAATAAAAATTCCTTGAGGCTGGGCATAACATGCAGCAGTAATTGAACCCCTTCTTTCACTTTTAGCATGCCCAGGGCAGTTGTTATCTTCTCTTCCGTATTGTGGACATAAGGTATTATGGATTGGAAATAACCCTGCAGAAATTCGTTTCCGGGAATAAGAATGTTGGGGTGGCCTGTGTATTTTTGACGGATCTCGATTTGTTCCTCCAAAGCAATTTTCCTGAGCAGGTCTTCTTGCAGGCAAATGACAATGGTTTGATAATCCTCATCGGGCAGCGGTGTCTTGGTAATTTCTCCCAATTGATTTTTTCGTATCAGCAACATCTCGCCCCCTCTCATCGAAATTCTCTGGCCGGATGTTTCCAACGTAAAATACCCCGAAACCTGTAATACCAGGGTATTGTGCTCAAAGAAGCCTACTTTCTCCTTTCGCATTGTCGAAAGATAAGAGTAAAAGAGGACTCCCGGTATTATTTCGGTTGGATTGATCACTAAATAAAGATAGATAAAATCGGGCTTTAGCCGGGGCTACATAATTTACCTCTGCAGATACGTGCCGCCGGCTATCGAGCCTATCGCAAAATTGGTGTTCAAGGTATTCATCTCTTCCGGAGTGAACGCGATCTCCATGGCTTGTATATTCTCCGGCAGCCTTGGTCTCCGGCTCATGCTTACCAATGGCATGATATGATCCCCCTGCGCATTTACCCAGGCGATCGCCAATTGCGTCGGGGTGTGTCCTTTCTCCTCTGCCATTGCCTTCAATACTTCGACCTTCTCCAGGTTCTTTATCAGATTCTCTCCCTGGAAACGTGAAAAGTGGTTTTGGTAGTCACCGGCGCCAAGAGGTGCTTTCATCTTACCTGTGAGCAGCCCTTCGGCCGTATTGGCAAAGGCTACCACGCCAATACCCAGTTCTTTCGCTGCGGGAAGGAGGTCTCTTTCTATCTGGCGATCGGCCAACGAATAGCCTATTTCCAATGCTGATACCGGATATATGCTATGGGCCTTACGCAGTTGTTCCGCGGTTATCTCAGACACGCCGAGGTAACGCACCTTTCCTTCTTTGATCAGGTCGGCGACGGTGCCTATCACATCTTCCAATGGAACGCTATTATCCAGTCTGCACGGCTGATAAAGATCAATGGTTTCTATACCCAAACGCACCAAAGAATAGTTGATGAAGTTCTTAATGGCCATGGGACGCAGGTCCAATCCAAGCCATTGACTGCCGTAGAAGATCGCGCCAAACTTGACACTTACGAAGGCATCGCCCCTTCTGCCTTTGATGGCTTTGCCTACAAGCAACTCATTGTGGCCGCTGCCGTAAAAATCCCCGGTATTCAGGAAATTAATGCCACTGTCTAATGCCATCTGAATGGTAGCTATGCTTTCACCTTCATCTGTTATGGGACCACCCCAAACGGATGACATGCGCATACAGCCTAATCCGAGTTTAGACACGAGCGGACCATTTTTGCCCAGGGCTATCTTTGTTATTGTTGACATTGTTGTTATTTTGATTGAGGACACAAAGATCAGGGATTGTGCCTATGGCCTCTTTCTCTTATGGCTCAATTTACTTGTCTGGATGGCTCACCCTCCGGGTATTTGATAAGACTTCCTGGATAAACCTATTGTGAGTTCTTAATTCAAAATGGATTTCGCGAGCCAAAACTTTATTCAGCCAAATAGCTAAAAGCCGGAAAATCTACCACAAATTGGTTAGATAATTCTCCCGTTCGCACCCCGATCTCCATGCCGATGCTATTTATCCGACATCTTAACATCGATAAGTGCCCTGACATTGTTCCTGTCCATTTTAACTTAAGTTAAAATTTCTCAGCAAAGGACGGTCGAACTTTGACCAAACAAAAAGAATAAAGTCATGAAATCCTCCAATCTATCCGGCGCAGCTATATCCTCCACCGCTATACAAACCGCCAAATCCTTGCGTACCCTTTATTTTGTACGCACCGCATTTTCAGTAATCTGGATAATTCTGCTCTCGGCTTTCGTCAAAACGGACAATGGCATCGCCAGGATCCTGTTTATTATTTATCCGGCCTGGGATGTGTTCGCCACCTGGCTGGACATCAAAGCAAACCCGCCGCACACATCGAAAACACCACAATATACCAACATGGTGATCGGGATTCTCACAGCCATCGGCGTAGCACTAGCGTTGCAAAAAGGAGTACCCGAAGCCCTTATGGTTTTTGGCGTGTGGGCATTCATCGCCGGCCTTATTCAGCTGATCCTCGGTTTACGCCGCCGCAAAGAGCTGGGGGGCCAATGGCCGATGATCATTAGTGGCGCCCAGTCCATGGTGGCCGGCATTTCCTTTATCCTGCTGGCGCACTCCCCATCAATGGGTATCAATAGTCTCGCTGGCTATTCGGCGTTTGGCGCTTTTTACTTCCTGCTCGCCGCCATCCGTTTGTCAAAAACGATAAAAGCGGCACAATAGACGGTTTTACGCATTCCCACATACAGAGAATAAAGCACCGCCGGAAATGGTTATCGCTGTATCCTTTTCCTGATCCGGCTCAGGGAAGGATTGGTAATGCCCAGATAGGAAGAAATATGATAGGCCGGGATGCGGTTGATGATATTGGGATGTTCGTCCAATAGCCTTATATACCGTTGTTCATGGGTGAAAAACAAAAGTTCCTCGGTTCGCGTTTGAGAATAGCCAAAGAACAGTTCCGCCAGCAACCTGCCGAATTTCGCCCAGTTCGGATGCGTTTCGTATAAGCTGTAAAGATCCCGATAGGCAATATAAACGATCTCAGAATCCTCCATCGCCTCAATGAAATAGTGACAGGCTATTCGGGTAACAAAACTTCGAAATGAAACAAGGAATTGATTTTCGGAAAAGAAAAAGATGTTCGTCTCTTCATCTGTCTCCGGGTTACTATAGTAGATTCGGAAAATTCCCTTCACCACCAGGCCCAGATCATTGCAAACCACATACTGCATATTGAAAAACTCCCCTTTTTTCAGTTTGCGCAGTCGCCAAAAGGACCTGCCGGCAGCCAGATCTTTTTCGGTCAAGCCCGCAAAATTCGTCAAATGGGCATCCAGGATGTCATAATGTTCATTCATAGAGATTAAATATAAGTACTATTGCCGGGTTTGACTCAAGCGAAAAGCTCTTCCCGGAATAAGGCGGATGTAGTATTTGGAAAACATTGGTAAGAGGCCGCCTCATTTTTTTTGAGGCGGCCTCTTGTATTACGTTTCCACACGGTGTCCCTCAACTCCGCATCCTTCTGATCAATAAAACCGATGCCCCGATCAGCAGGATCGCCGGGATCACCACCAGCAGGACTATTCTTAGCAGGTAGATATCATCCCGGGTGATAAAGAATTTATTGTCGGGAGCTTCCGGCCTTTTGGTATCGATGGGGAATTCCCCATCAGAGAACCATTTGAATAACTCTACTATAAAGGGGAAATTGGCGGTTTTGGCATTACGCCTCGCCAGCTCTGCGTTGCTCATGAAATCGGCATCTCCCAGGACCATGATCTTTTGTTGTCTTGCCCCGACTTTACGGGTAAGCGCTAAGGCCAGCGTGGCCTGTCTTTTGTCGTCTCCCAGCAGCGCATTATAAGCCAGCTTTCCGGTATCGGGACCTGGTCCTCCCGGTCTGTTCCAGGTATTCTTTTCATCCGTGACCAGGATTGGATGAATGGTATACATTCCAGTCTCTTCATAGGTCAATCCGGCAGCGCCGGACATGGCTATCGTGGAATGATCCTGTCTTAATGTTTCATACGCCGGGGTACAGGTTTCCGCCCCGGATGAAAAGGTCGCCCTTACGAAGTCAGGTGCAAAATCCTTGCTGTCCTGGATCATTGTTCCTGACGTCATTTGCACTCCGAAGGAACGAAGAAGAGGGTTCAACAGGTCCTGTCCGCCCGGCTCTCCGGCGATCAGCATATTGCCGCCGGCAGACAGGTACCGGGACAGCTTATCCAGCTCTTCGGGGCTGAACGCCGTTTTCGGATCTGCGAGGACCACTGCTGAAATATCTTTCGGTATACTACTGTCCGGCAGCGACAGATCAATTACATCGAAACCCTGGTTGATCAGGGAATAGCGGAACGTCAGCTCCCGGGCGGCCATTTTATAATCTTTATCTCCCGCCTTGTCCATGCTCCGTTCATTATTCCCGGTTAGAAAGGCTACCCTGGGAGGGGTCACGATCAGCCGTTTTAGGGCGGCCGTGATCTCCGTTTCGCCGGGTACCCTGACGTTATCATCGAACATACGAAGAAAAGTTTTTCGGGATCTTCCGTTACTGTCGGGTGAATGATCATTTGCATATTCCAGCTGCCTGACAAACCGGTATTCTTCCGGGCCAAGGTCGACGCGTTCTTTCATTGCTGCGGGTGTCAGGACCTTCCTGAAATCAAAATCCGCTGAATGGGCAGCGCGTTGGGCCAGTGCGCTGAGACTAACGCCGGAGTTGTTTTTGAATAACCGTTCATTCTTCGATGTGTCATAATAATAAACGTAATCTATCGTGAGATCAGGCAGAAAGCGCTGGTATTGTTCAAAAAAGTCCCGGTCCTGATTACGGAAGTTCGGCAGGCCGTAAAAGTAATTCGCATCCAGCATATTTACATACGTATGGATCTTCAAAGGAAGATGCATATTCTTCATGACACGCTGGCTGTTAGGGGTGAGTGTCCGGCTTTTGGTAGCCGTCATATCTACATAACCGGTAAGTGCGGGCCGTGAACTAAGATAACCCAGCAGCAACATCACTGATACCAATAAAACATACCGGACTGTTTTCAGCATGGGCGGGATCGATTCCCTGCCGGCGCGTAACTTCAGGATCGCAAGGCCCAGGAAGAGGGCAATGACGATGAGGAAATAACCTACATCCTTCGTGCTGATCAGACCGCTGATCAGCTGAGCGGAGCGGCCGGAAATGGAAAGGAACCAGGTGATATGTCTTACGAAATCGATGGTCTGGCCGACATTTCCGATATAACCCAGGACGGCAAATATGACGAATGTACTGATGGCCGCCACTACCTGGTAGGAAGTAAGGCAGGACATGAACAACCCGATCGCCGAATAGGCGCAGATCAGCAGGTATAATCCCAGCAGACCTGACAACAGTAGCTTTATATCTATGGACTTGATAAAGAACGCACCTGCAGCGCCGCATAACACCAGGACAGACAGCAATATCAACCCGTATGTTATCATAGCCAGGTATTTGCCGAACACGATCTCGGGGATGGTGACGGGAGAGGACAGGAGCAGCTTGATGGAGCCGCTGTGGATCTCCCGGCTGATCAATCCCATGGTGAGCAAAGGAATGTATAAATACAAATTACCCTGCTCCAGGCTGAAAAGGCCCCACATAGGCGAGGCATAGACCTGGCTGGTGAGCATGGTCGGCTTACTTCCCATCTCCTGGTACCTTTCCCACATTTGCAGCGCGGCCGCGAAATCGATACCTGATTGTATAATAAAGATGATCAGCGCAAGCCAGGCCACAGGGGAATAAAATAATGAATTTAGTTCCAGCCGGGCGATTCTTACAATCGTTTTCATATAGGTTGATCAGTTAAGTGTTTTATTAGATAGTTTTGCGAAGATGGCGTCGGGCGAGCTCTTTTCCAGGCTTATCTCCTGCAGCTGCCATCCCTTTTCGACGCTGATTTCCACGATGGTCTGCGTGATTTCCCGGGATGCATTGAACCGGAGCCGGATCTGCCGGTCACTGATGAACTCGACGCCGGTAATACCAGGGATGGCCATCAGCTGCTCCCCGGAGGGAGGAAAAACCATAAAGACCAGCAGGCTACTTGGTTCGATATAGTTGTTGAATGCGTCTATCGTGTCGGAAAAGACCATCCTACCGTTCTCTATCATTTTGACATCCCTGCAGGTAGCCTGGATCTCGGAGAGGATATGGGAGGAGAATATGACGGATCTGTCCAGGGCGATCTCCTTAATAAGGTTTCTTATCTCCATGATCTGGTTCGGATCGAGGCCATTGGTGGGTTCATCCAATACGACCAGCATGGGTGTATGGATAATTGCCTGCGCAATACCTACCCGCTGGCGGTAGCCACCGGAGAGATTACGTATCAACCTTTTGCTAAAATGTGTTATGCCGCATTTTTCTTTGGTTATGGATAGCGCCGCCGGCACCTTCTCTTTGTCCATTTTCCGGAGATAAGCACAATGGGTAAGGTATTCATCTACGGTCAGGTCCGGATGAAGAGGAGGAACCTGTGGAAGAAATCCGATAAACTTTTTCGCCTCTTCAGGTTGTTTTCGCAGATCTATCCCGTTGATGAAGACCTTGCCTTCTGTCTGGTTAAGCACACCGCAGAGGATGTTCATGGTCGTTGACTTACCCGCTCCATTGGAGCCCAGCAGGCCCAGGACGCCATTTTCAGTGATATCGAAATTGATATCCCGGATGGCCCATGACTGACTGTACCGATGGGAGAGGTGCTCTACTTTTACGATCGCGTTGCTCATAAATTGCTTTGAATGTAAAAAAATGACTGCAATAGAATACCCATCCCGCAGGAATTATTGCGCCTATCCATCCCGGATACTTTTTAAATGGGCGAATGCTGACCTTTAGATAATCGATCATTCCCTGATCAGGCATATCCTGCACCGTTATTTATCCTGCATTGTTATTTATCCTGCACGTTTATTTATAACCGGGGTTTTGCGTGAGGAATACATTTTTCTGTATCTCGTTGAAAGGGATAGGGTATAATGCGTCTGTGGGGGCCCAGTCGGATTTTTCTGCGCCCAATACCGCGTCGATGCGTCCGGTGCGACGCAGGTCCAGCCAGCGGTGTCCCCATTCCGCGAACAACTCTATCCGTCTTTCCTGTTCCACTGCCAGCAGACAGGCTGCCTGGTCGGGTGCAGACGGTAAAGGAAGAAGGCCCGCTCTTACCCGGATCGTATCAAGGTCTGCTGTGGCGCCGGCTGTATTGTTCTGTTGCGCCCTGGCCTCCGCCCGGATAAGGTATAATTCGGCCAGCCGCTCGACCATGTTATATTCCGTTACCGTAAAGCCGCTGCGTATTTTATACTTGTAAGGATAATAATAGGTATTGCCTCCTACCGTGGTGCTCTTTATCCAGGCATTCTTCCGCTGATCGCCTGTTTCGAAGGCGGCCAGGGTGTAATCCGGTATGGAATAAACAGGAATGGCGGTTGTCGAAGCCGGGATAAATATCTGCCCATCCGGTGCGTTAGCGCCAAATGCGACCGGTATAAGCTGCAGGATCGCCTCCGGGCTGTTGCCGAGAAATACGGCGTTGAGGTCCCTGACCAGGCTGTACATGCCTGAATTGATGACGGCGGTGGCTGCTGCTTCCGCTGCCGGCCAGCTCTTCTGATACAGATAGGCTCTGGCCTGAAGGGCGGCCGCGGCCCATTTATTGGGGCGGATGGGTCCCGTTACCGGGTAAGCGGGGACCAATAAGGTTTGGGCGCTGTCCAGGTCACTGATGATCTGCTGCAGGACTTTGGCGGCAGAGGATCTTGGCTCGACCTCATTGGTCAGGTAATTGGTGGTGGTCTCGAGGGGTACATCGCCGAATAATCCTGTGAGATAAAAATAACACCAGGCTCTTACAAACAGGCATTCTCCCGTGAGCTGCTTTTTAACGGCGGCGCTGACCCCGGTGCTGGCTGTCAGACCTTCCAGACAGGCATTTGCCTGGTAGATAAAAGTATAAGAGGGCTTCCATAAATAGCTCAGCACCGTGGCGTTGGTATTCAGCAAGCTATTGCCGGCAAATGGATCATAGATGCCGCTGGATTTTACATTGTGGATCTCGTCGGCGGAAAGGCCGGGATAAACGGTCAGCGCTCCCGTCATCAGGTTGCTGCCGTTTGCCATCATCTGGCTATAGATCCCTACCACTGCTGCCGTAGCGGTATTATCGTCATTGAATACCGTGGCGGAGACTACCTGGTCCTGCGGCGGAGGGATGGTGACAAATTTCTTGCAGGAGCTGAAAAGAAGGCCTGGCAGGATGGCAAAGATGCCGGTGAACATGCTGAGCCGGGATGAGAATATTTTGATATCGTACATATTGTTATGTTTATAAGGTGATTTGAAGGCCTGCGGTGAACGTTCTCAGTGGGGGAAGGGAGAAGAGATCCCTCACTTCGGGGTCGGCGCCTTTGTAGCTGGTTATCGTCAGCAGGTTTTGTATATGCACGTAAATACGGCAGTCCTGTATATGCGCACGTTTTACATAGGTGGCCGGTACGTTATAGGAAAGGGCTACATTCTTCAGCCGTATAAAGGACGCATCGCTGTAGACGCCATTGGATCCGATGAAATAACCGGCAGCCTTATAGGCATCCGAGCCCGGGTCCTGGGTGACTTTTTCGAAGGGAGCATGATCGCCGGGCTGTCGCCAGCGATTTTCCAGGGATACCGGCAGATTGTTATAGCTGGTGCCGGGAACGGTGCTATAAACATTATAAAGATAATTTTGCCCCAGCTGTCTCCTGAATTCAAAGAACAGGTCTAGGTTCCAGCCTTTGTAGCTGAAATTGTTCTGAAGGCCTCCGTAAAATTTCGGGTCCCTGTTGCCCAGGGTAAAAAAATCATCGACGCCCATGGTACCGTCCTTGTTGACATCGGTGAACTGGAATACGCCGGTGGTGTCATTTACGCCCAGGTAATGATAGCCCCTGATCGTGCTGAGCGATTTTCCTACGATATAATTATAGGAGTAGCTGGAAGTGGCCAGTCCGGGAAATTTCACCAGTTTATTGCGGTGTACGGTGAGATTGAACGAGGTTGTCCAGCTGAACTGGCGCGATTGGATATTTTTTGTATGCAGGGTTAATTCCAGCCCGCTGTTTTGCACCAGGGCGGGAAAATTCTCCGTGATGCCGTTGAAGCCGGTTTGTGTGGGCAGATTGTAGGTGATCAGCTGGTTGCCGCTGCGATTGTAAAAATACGCGGCGGTGAGAAGGATACGGTCTTTTAGAAAACCGAGTTCCAGCGCACCTTCCAGCTTATGGTTAACTTCCCAGCCGTAGTTCGCATTGGCGAGCCGGGTGGGAAACAATCCGGCCGTGCCGTTATAGGGATAGAACGGGCTGCTCCAGGTGTCGAGGTATTGATAGTTGCCTATCTGGTCATTGCCGGAGGAGCCATAGCTGGCCCTCAGCTTTCCAAAACTCAGGAAGGCGGGGAGGTACCGGGAGAAATTTTCTTTGGTAAAGATCCAGGCCAGGGCGGCGGCGCCGAAATTGGCGAACTGTCTGCCGGGGCCGAACCGGCTGGAGCCATCCCGGCGGCCTGTCAGATTCAGGATATATTTGTCCTCCCAGCTATACCCGATGCGGCCGAATAATGCGCTGTAGCGATATTGATTATAGGAGCCGGAGGCTCTTATAGACGTGGCGGAGCTAATGGATTGTAAGATTGCGTCATTGGTGGACCCTTCGGCAACGATATCCGAGGTGTTATTCACCGTCTCCTGCCAGGTGCTGCCGGCCAGGATATTCAGCTTGCCCTTTCCGATGGTCCTGTTGTATTCCGCCTGCGGCTCTATGATCCAGCTTTTAAAGAGATTGGAGCTGAACTCTGCAGAGCCCGTGGTATAATAGGCCGGATTCCGGGTCGGTATAGGTTCGAGATTGGTCTCATCCAACCGTACGGTATTGTAACCAAGATTGCCTTTGAGGGTCAATCCCGGTAATAACTGGTAAGAGAGCTGGAGGCTTCCGAGCAGGTTGGTGGTATTGCCGGCATAACTTTGCAGCAGATAGACCATGGGGTTGTCCAGGGATACACCGTTCTGCTCCCAGAGGACCTTGCCGGCAGAGTCATAGAGTGGAGGGGTATTGGGTGCGTTGTGGAGCGCGCCTGCAAAATTATATTGTGCAAGATGATTGTCATCGATAACATAAGTAGTCGAGAGATTGGCGGTCAGCTTTTTATTTAAGGAGACATGCGAGATATTGGAATGGAAGGACACGCGCCTGTCCCTCATATCTCCCGGATAAATGGTGGACTCGTTATGAAAATCGCCCCCGATCAGGAATTGAGTGCCCCCGCTGCCGCCGGTCAGCGACACCTGCGCATCTGTCGTATGAGCCGTACCATCCAGGAAAAGCTTCTTATAATTGGTGTAAAGGCTGGTGTCGAATGCCAGCAGTTCCGGGGCGTTGTCGATGATGGGCGTCGCATTGTCATTCTGCAGGGCTTCCCTGCGCATCGCCAGGTATTGTTGCGTATTCATCATATCCATCGTACGGGTGATGACACTGGCCCCGGTGTATACGTTTGCGTTAAAGGCGGTCTTACCTGGTTTTCCTTTTTTTGTTGTAATGAGGATAACACCATTAGCGCCCCTTGATCCGTAAATGGAAGTTGCATCGGCATCTTTCAGTACGTCTATGCTCTCGATATCGGAAGGGCTAATGCTGTTCAGCGGACTAAGGCCGGCAACTCCAACGGAAGAATATATTCCCGACATGGAGGTATTATTGGGAGCAAAGGGCACTCCATCGATGACGAATAAGGGATCGGATCCCTGGAGCAGGGAGTTCTGGCCCCTGATCTGCACGGTAAAACTGGCGCCGGGGACGCCGCTGCTTTGTGTGATCAGCAGGCCCGGCACCCGGCCTTCGAGGGCAGCCATCGGATTGCCAACCGGCTGTCTTTCGATATCTGCGGCTTTAACGGTGCTGACGTCGGCGGTATTCAGCCGCCTGGTCGTCGATCCATAGGCAATGACCTGTAATTCATCCAGGGGGGAGGTGGAGGGTGTTAATTTAATGACGATTGCCGGAAACCCGGCAGCGGCCGACGGGATCTTATAATCAACAGGTGCAAATCCTACAAAAGAAACTGTAAGAATATCCCCTTCGGAAACAAACAGGCTAAAGGCGCCTTCGGCATCGGTGATGCCGGAATTTCTTGTTTTTTTATTGGTTATGGAAGCGCCGGCGAGCGGCCTGCCCTCTGTGTCTATGACCCGGATGCGAACGGGAAATGGCGGGATGCCGATCAGCAGTTGGGACAGCGGTGGAGTATTATCAGAAGACGCCTGTTCGGAGGGCGCCCGGGACATAACAATCGTTTTGCTTACGATCGTATATTTCAGGCCCTGTTCGCTGGTCAGCAGGTCAAGAAACCGGTCTAAAGGTAGCTGAACGGCCTGAATAGTGACAGGCCTGGCGCCTGCCAACAGCGTATCGTTGTAAAGAAATACGTAACCTGTTTGCGCCCGGACGGCAGTAAATACTTTTTCCAACGGGACGTTCTTCCCCCGGAATGTGACGGTCTGCGCATTGCCGTGGGCGGCGACCTGCAAACAGGCGGCAGTCAATAAGAAGATAGTTAGCTTCATAACTAACACTGTTTTGGTTATGTGGCGATTGCTCCCGCGAGCCGACCATCCACAAATAGCAGTTTTTAGCATACTTTTGTGTTGTTTGGGTGATGTAATAAGCAGTCTGACAAGGACTATTTTTGTTCATGTTACCCAAACATTTCACCGAAAGTGTCTCAAGCACTTTCGGTTTTTTTGTTTGAGCAATATATTTATCTTACTGATGGCTTATGCGGCGATCGTTATGACGTCACTTTTCGAATGGATAAGAGAGTAGTTTTTATTTTCAGAGGACAATTAGTGTTCGGCCTTCCATGCGATACCTGATGCCTATTTCAGGCAAAATCTTTAATATTTCTGACAAGTTAACACCGCGATCGAGCTCTCCTTTAAAACGTATGGCGGGTATAACGCCTTCGTATAACACATGAATGTCATACCATCTTTCCAACTGCCTCATGACAGAGGGAACATTGGCGCCGTTGAAATTGAACAACCCTTTTTTCCAGGCCATTACTCTTTCGATATCGATCCCGGAGTTTACGATGATGCCTTTCTCCGGTTGTTGGTCAGAAGGCGCAATAACGGCTTGCTGACCGGGTTTTAGAATGACCGAAACCGCGTCCTTCCGGGCCGGACCCGGAATCCCGCTGTGTACTTTCACACTGCCTTCTATTAAGGTAGTTTGAATGTCTGTCTCATCGCTGTAGCTGTTAATATTGAACTGCGTTCCTAAGACCTCCACCGATTGTTGGCCGTTTACATCTACGATGAAGGATTGTGCCTTATTCTTTACCACCTCAAAATATACCTCGCCGGTAATCTCCACTCTCCGCTGGTTTCCTGCAAAAGCTGTCGGAAAAGTGATGGAGCTGGCTGCATTCAGCCACACATTTGTACCGTCCGGCAAGGTTAATTCATATTGCCCCCCTTTGGGTGTGGACAGGGTGTTCATAAGGACGGATTGTGCGGATGTGTCTTTCGGATTATAGGCGACTTTTCCATTGGCATCTTTTATAATCCGGGTGTTTCCCTGCCTGGCGAGCTCGCCTTTGGAGGTACTGTCCAAATCAATAGTAGACCCATCTGCCAGGGTGAGGACAGCTTTGCTGCTTCCCGGAGCTATAGCTTTCTGTGAATGGAAGTTACTGTCTGCAAGCGGTGGTTCTGTCTTTCTAGTAAGAGTGAAGTAGGCAGCAGCGCTTAAAAGAAGGATGACTGCCGCCGCCCAGCGCCATTTGCGCAGGAGATGTACACGGTGTGTGATAGGAACGACGAGCTGTTCCGCCTTTGTATCGGCTTCCATAAAGTTTTTGACTTTTTGCTGCAGGGAGTGGAAGCTGGTCAGCTCTTCATATTTTTTTTGATGGATGGCAGACGAAAGTCTCCATGCTTCCAGGGTGGCCGTCTCTTCATCGGTCAGCTCTCCCGTCATTTTTTTCAGGAGGAGATGGGCAATATATGTTTCTGAGAAAGCCATGTTATACTAATAGTTACAAATGAGAGTTCCCAGCGTGCAAAGAAGCAGCCAATTTTTTTGAAGAAATTGAAAAAAGGTAAGGAGCAAGCCGATGATCAGCCCGGTAGCCGGGGGATTTTTTCGGATCCATTGCTGTATCAGCTGGATGGCCCGGCGTTTGTGACTGCGGACGGTGGCAGGGTTCATATCGAGTAAACGTGCGATTTCAGCAGGGCTCAGCTCCTGATCATATGACAGCTCAAAAATGCGCCTGCATTCAGCAGGCAACGTCTTGACCGCCTGTTGTAAAAGGTGTAACATTTCCGCTTCCACCAGTTCGGCGGAGAGGTGCTCATCGGCGGTTTGCTGCCCCGCTTCCCAATTTTCCAACAGGCTGTCGCGCCGTTTTTTGGAGGCGACAAGATTGATGGCCTTATTGCGGACTGTCATAAAAAGAAAATTCCTGATATGTGTATCGGATTGAATTTGGTGTTTTGACCGCCAGAGTTCCAGAAACGCTTCCGCTACAAGGTCCTCCACTTCATGCCATTCCAGCGGAAACCGTCTGGTATAATAAAGGAGCCTCCCCTTGTATAGCCCATGGATTTGCGCAAATGCCTGGCCGTCGCCATCGGCTATTCTGGCAAACAGGTTCTTCTCATTATGTAGATCGCTGTTGGTCAATAATATGTGATAAATATTTGTCCTGCAAACAACAAAATAAATGGTAATTAGCCACTTACTCAAATATGCATATAGTTTTCTTATATTTACGCCTAACCCCCAAACGAATGAAACGTATTGTTTACGCCTTCCTTTATCTGACAATTGCCATTCCGTGTTTTTCCCAGTTCAAACATCTTGCGGAGAGTGCTGCTTTCGAAGAACCGGAAACCGGATTTGCGAAGCTGCTCCAGATGAAAAATGGCAACACGGTTTACCTGCACATTAATATTAAAGAAGGAATTGAAATAAAAATATTCGACTCCCTGCACCGGTCGAAGGTCAGTAAGATGATCGAGCCAAAATACAATCGAAGCAAATACAAGTCCATAGAGTCTGTATTCGAGATCAACGGGAATGTGGTGCTGATGGTGAGCGAAGCTGACGATCGGGTTCCCGTATTATACCGTGTCATCATCGATGGCGCAACCGGCAGCATCCGCCAGGATGAAAAATTAGCGGAACTGAAAAAAGTTACCATGGGACAGGGATATGCGATGTTATTCGGCCGTGTTCCCAAACCGGATTTCTTTGTCCGGAAGGATCCTAACTCCGATTATTATGCACTCGTCATGCTGAACAGCTTCGAGAGCGACCGCAACAGGCGTATTGAAATCGTATGGTATGGTCCGGACAATAAGGAGATCAACCGCGCCTTTTATCTTTCACCCGATGACAGGTATAAATATCTCAACTATATCGATATGGCGGTGATCAGCAATCAAAAGATCAGCGTGCTTGCTTATGCCTATAATACGGCTGCCAGCGGCGGAAAAGAGAGCGAGCTCGTGATTGCCAACCTGGATGAGGGCGCCAGGGCGGTGACACTGGATGAATTACCTTTCAGCACAGATCTTATTTTCAATTACGGACGCCTCCGGTATAATCCTGTCACTAAGAATATACTTCTGCTGGCAGCGGTGCAGATTGGTAAAAAAACAAATCAATATGGCACCATACTTGCCTTCATCGATCCTGTCGAAAGGAAAGTAACCCGCAGCCGCGCTATTTACCCGGAGAGTGTCAATACGGAAAATCAAGAGCTGTTCGGACGTAAAAAAGCATACGGCGGTGTCCCGCAAAATATCTTTGTAAATGCCGACGGCAGCTTCTCCATCGTATACGAGGAGATTGTAAATATAACACAGTCGGGGTCCAACTATTCAACATCCTACAATGAACTCGGGAATGTTGCCGTTTGCAGGTATGATCCGGAGGGCAAGGAGCTGCAGAGCTACCTGATTCCCAAGAATCATCGCTTATATGGATATTACCTGCAGCCATTCTATCATTCCGCACGCGAAGGATCGGCTACGCAGCTGTTATCCGGCAACCAATACAAGTCCTTCGCTTACCTGGATGGAAAGAAGAATAGCTACCTGCTGTTTAATGACATAGAAAAGAATGGAGAGACGGTACAAAAAGGCAGGATAACAACCATACAGAGCGTCAAAGAGTGCGACGGGTTTTATTTTCCCCTGGATGGAAAAGACATCCTTCCCGAAAGGAAATTTGTTTTTGGCAAACCCGATAGTAAAAGAGAGCATGAACTGGCCCTGTTCGCCATATCCGACTATGACCGGGAACGGAACATATACAGCACGATCGAGCTCGATAAAGAAGGCCGGTCGAAGGAGGTGAAGCTGGTCTGGCTTAGGCCGGAGTGAGCGGGAGTCACTTTAGCCTGACTTTCAGCACCCAATCGGACGCGGTAACATACAGTATGTCTTTCGTCTCATTAAAGGCGCAATTGGAGGTCGGTCGATTATAGACTCTTATCAAACCAAGCAATTTTCCGGAAGGAGCAATAATATTAATGCCATCCGGGCCCGCGCTGAAAATATTGCCGTGCTGATCGATCTTGAAACCATCAGCACCTTGTTTTACCGTTGCCTTTTCCTTCATCGCAGTTCCATCGAGCAGTATTCCGCCGCTTTGGATACTGCCAGCGCTATCGAGATGGTAGGCATACCACCGGGTGTGCTTGTCATCGCTGCTGCCGACGTATAAAATTTTTTCATCGGGGGATAAGGCAATGCCATTGGGCCTGGAAATGGAATCGATCAACAAAATGAGCTTACCGTCGCTGGTGATTTTATACACCCCTTCAAAATTAAGTTCCCTGGTGGGATCATTCGCTCCTTTGGGTAGGCCGTAGATGGGATCAGTAAAGTATATGTTGTTTCTGCTGTCGGTTACAAGATCATTCGGGCTGTTGAATTTCTTTCCCTGGTAATTTGGCGCCAGTACGATAAACTCGGGTTTGGGGGTGTCAAGGGATGTTTTCAATCGAACTACCTGCCGGTTACCCGACTGGCAAAGCAATAAGTTTCCGTTTTTATCCAGGGCAAGGCCATTGGATCCATTCTCTCCATCGCGGTAGGCCGTATCGGTATATCCCGAAGGAGTAAGATATACAATAGGGGTATCTTTTCCATTCCACCGGTATATTTTATTCTCCTTAACGGCGGAAAAAAGCAGCATTTGTCTGGCCGGCACCCAGACAGGCCCTTCGGACCATTTATAATTCTTGCCGATCACTTCGATAGCTGCATTGCTATCAATAATATCCGTAGCACTGCTGTCGTATATTTCCACCCTGCCGATGGCGTTATTCTTTTCTACTGTTTTTGATTGCTCATTTGGGGTATGGCAACTGCTGCATATCATCAGGTAACAAATGGTGACAGCAAATAGAGTATTCTTCATATGGCGCTCTTTCAATGTGGATACTATATACCGCCAACAAAATAATGAAATTTAATCTTTTGTCCAATTCACCTGCGCAGCAGGGTATTCTGCCAGGTTTGGCAGCCTGGCCAGTTCAGCCCACGCGAAGCTACCGGGCAACAGCTGTTTCATCAGTGATTAAGATAATTCGAAAATTGAGCAATAAAAAATGTCAATATAAATCCGGCCCCAATATCATTTTCATCTTATGATTAATGGCAAACCGTCTTGCATATACAAGCCGATAATTTCCGGTGCCGATATAATATTGGTAACCGGAAGCTTTTCCCTCCGTATGAACGGTAGTCGTCAGCCAGGTGAAGTTGATACCCCATCTGGCCGAATTGTATCCGCTGCACAAACGTAACAGGTAATTGGGAGAGAATCCGATCTTATCGGCTCCGATGCCGTTTCCTATTTCGTGGGAATAACGTACGTTAATATTGGCATTCAATGATCCCAATAAAAAGTAGTGTTTTTGTACGACCAGGGTATAGGCATAACCAATACCCGGCCCTATTTCAAATAAGTGTATTTTCCGGACGTTCTTATTATACGATGAATCTACTTTATGAGGGGCGAATGCGCTGTCGGAATTAATGGCTATATAAAATGCTTCCGCACCAATCAGGAACGAGCCGGCAGATTTTTGCTGCCAGGCATTTTGCGACAGTCCCGCACCATAGGAAAACCGATTGCCATTTAATACCCGGTATACGGAGGCTCCTACCAGCTTCAGGCTCATGTCAGGCCTTATATAATAAGTGTGACCATCCGGAGAACCCAATCCATGCGGATTTAAATAATCCCCTTTATAAAATTCAGCGAGCGCATCGATGGTCCATTTTCTTTTATACAGGTGGACCTGCAGGTCGGTAGAATGGGTAGGGCCTTTTATCGTATTCGATTTCAGGAAATTAAGCCCCTTTGAGAAACTAAAGGAAAATGACCGGTAGGTGATGCCCAGCCCCAGGCTCACCGGAGTATTGGCATGATAGCTCATCTTTGATATATTGCCAGGCGGATCCAGCTTGAATTGCATGTAATTTCTTGATAAATATACGCGGCCTATGATCGTTCCTTTAAAAGAACGGTAATAGGTGGTATCATGGTCAGGCTTGTTGTAAACCTGAGCTTTTGATGATAAAAGAAACAGCAGGAAAAGGGTTAATGCTGAGACGATTCTGATCATGATGAATTTTAATAAATGTCTTTTAAATTTTTTGTATTCTGCCGAAGTAAGGCATAATCATACGTTGTCAAATAAATGAGATCCCCATTCGTTTAAGGGTGGCCGTCTACTCAACGGTGATTACTAAGTGAACCCACATTTATGAAAAACAACCTGAAACTGGCCCTTTTATGCATTTTTATATTTTGCATATACTCCTGCCACAAAGATAGTCAGAACCAACATACAGCCACCGGGCCGGAGCCAGTAAAACCCGATCTGGCGATAAAAGTCAGCTCTTCTGTATCGGGTTATGTGATGAATGAATCCGGTAATCCTGTGGTGTTCGCTTCGGTATTGGCCGGTGGCCAGCAAGTGACAACGGATAAGTACGGATATTTTTCCATCCCCGGGACTTCACTTTCACAGATCGCGGGCTTTGTCAAAGTGTCTTCCACTGGATATTTTAACGGGTACAGGACATTTCTTCCCCAGGAAGGCAAGGAGACCTTCCTGCGTATCCAGCTGCTGGCTAAAACAGATGCCGGCACGGTAGATGCCGCTTCCGGAGGAGAGGTGACTACCACCGATGGTGGAAAGGTGGTGCTTCCTGCCGGTGGGATCGTGGCTGCTGCAGGTGGGGCTGCCTATACAGGTCAGGTACATGTCAGCATGCGATGGATCGACCCGGCGGATGGCAGCACTCTTCAAACCGGTATGCCCGGAGATTCCCGCGGAACTGACAGCGCCGGATACCTGAAAGCATTGAAATCCTATGGCGCCCTGGCAGTCGAGCTTACCGGCAATAACGGTCAGCTTTTACAGATCGCTCCCGGCAAGACGGCCGGTATCTATATTCCTATTTCTTCCGCCTTGTCTTCTATAACGCCGGCCTCTGTTGCCTTATGGTCTTTTAATGATAGTACGGGACTATGGAAACAGGAGGGGACGGCTGTGAAAACGGGGAATGTCCTTTGCGGGAATACCTCGCATTTCTCCTTCTGGGATGGGGCTGAAGGAGCATCCCTGGTGAATTTTAAGGCCAGGGTCCTGGATGCTGCTTCCAAGCCGTTGGTCCACGTGCCTGTCAGTGTCACCCTTGCCGGCATGCCTCAGAATGCCGGATTCGGCCGTTTCGGGTACACGGATGCGGATGGCAATGTCAGCGGGGCCGTTATGGCAAACAGCAGCCTGGTGGTGGATGTCCTGACGCCCTGTGCGATCTCTGCCTATTCTCATCCATTCACGACGGCTTCTGCAGATGTGGATTTGGGACTGTTGACGGGCAATATGGGACAAAACGAAGTTACTATCAGCGGGACGGTCATCAATTGCAGCAAACAGCCGGTGACTAGTGGGTATGTACAAACCTACGATCATGGATTTTATAACAGGATCCCGATCAATAATGGCAGCTTCAGCTTTACAGGGATCGCCTGTACAAATCTGGCGGTGAATGTGGTAACGATCGACAATGCGGCGAATCAGCAGGGTGATCCGCGGATAGTGACACTGGCGTCAGGGATGAATGATCTTGGGGTGCTTACAGCCTGTGGAACAAGTACGATGGGCAGCATCAGCTTTACGATCGACGGGGTGACAACCACTATAACTGAGCCCAAAGATACAATCGGGGCCTATTTTCTGCTTGCGGATAATTCTTCGAACAGGTGGACGCAGATCGTGACACTTAGCGGTAATGCCAATCAAAGCCCGCAGATGTCCTTTCAATTCGATGGCGGTAATGCTGTTGGGAATGCGCATGCTGTAACTGACGTATTCTCCAACAAATTTTCGAGCGGTCGCGGCTACTGGCCTGTTCCTGTTCCGGTGACTATTTCCGAATACGGAGAGATCGGCGGCTTTATCAGCGGGACCTACAGCGGTAATATGATCGAGTTTGACAATTCTGCCGTGCGTACGTTCAGCTGTACTTTCCGGGTGAGAAGATATAATTAACGGCCAGGGCTGGATTTATCGGTGTCTTACTGGATATTATTCATCTGATCAGGAGGTATTAAAATGTGAAGTCAAATCCTTGAAGCTCTATAAAAAAGAGAAAAAGAATCCTTTCGTTACTTAAAAGTCCCACCTCGGATTACGCAATATTTTCTGAGTATCCAAAGGATGATCAGGGCTTTAGGATTTTTGAAAAAATTATTTAATGCATGATACCAATAAACCGGATCACAATGAAGATCGGGCAACCAAAGAGGACTAGTGGATTGTTTTTCACCATCAGATGTACTCTTAATACTAAAATAACATTCCCCCATTTTAGTATTCAATTTTTGGCCGGACCTTTGTCCCACTCCCATACGCCAACGAGTGAAAACAACACGAACGAAAGATATAAAAGAAGGCAACCTGCGGGTCTACTATAAAGTTTTTGAAGAATACCATTTAAAACTTTACCGGTACATCTATAAACATACCCAATCATCTTATTACGCCGACGAGATCGTCCAGCTCTCTTTCATCAAATTATGGGAGAAAAGGGCCGGTCTCTCCGAAGAATACAGCATCTCCACCCAGTTATTCAGGATCGCTAAAAGCATCCTGATCGACCTGCTCCGCAAAGAGAAGATCCGCGACACGCAGGAGCTTTCCGATACTTTTATCTCCGGGTCCACCATACAGGATGAAGGGATTATAGGGAAAGAAGACCTGAGCCTGGTGCTGGCAGCCATAGAAGAGCTGCCCCCGCAAAGCCGGCAGGTCTTTAAGCTGAGCCGCCTTCACGAGCTTTCCCACAAAGAGATCAGCGAACAGCTTTCCATCTCCCCCAAGACCATCGAGGCCCATATCTCAAAGGCGCTCAAATTCCTCCGGAAGAGCCTTTCTGTCTTCTTCTAAGGCCCGGTTCAAAAATTTTCGAAAAAAATCATATAGGCAACTAAGGGATAAATCACTTTCAAACGAATACACTTTATGCGGATTTCAGATCACATCATCGAGCGGTTTCTTTCCGGCGACTGCACGGAAGAAGAAAAACAGCAGGTGATGGAATTTTTTAAGAGCCATCCGGACCAGCTGGCCCGATACCTGACAGAAGAAAGCTGGGATAGCTTTGACGCAGGAGATCCCCGGCATGGGATTCCCTCACCTCAAACCCGCGAGGTCATCGAAGACAGGGTAGGGTGGGTACCGGTGAGGAAGATGAGGATCGGATGGATGGCGGCAGCGGCCGTGATCCTGGTGATAGGCCTGGCTTCATGGTTCTACTGGAAGGCTGATAATAAAGGGACCTCCGTACCAGCCCTGGCTGCGGCCATTCCAGGTCAGATGAGTAAGAGTAAAGAAGAAAAGAAGACTGGAATGCAGACGATCACCAATGAATCGGCAAAAACCAAGCTGGTTTCCCTACCTGATGGCAGCACCGTGAAACTAGCTGCCGGCAGCACGATCGGATTCAATAATCCTTTTATGAATGACCGGAGAGATCTGTTCTTAAAAGGAGAAGCCGTGTTCACCGTAATTAAAGACAGGGCCCGGCCTTTCACCGTTCACTCCAAGGGGATCGCCACTACGGCCTTAGGTACCGTCTTCAGCGTGAATGACAAGGGCAGCCTGTTCACCACCGTCCACCTGTACAGCGGGAAGGTCGTTATTAAAAAAGAAGAGAAGGATAGAGCGTTCAAAGATGTTTACCTGTTGCCCGGACAACAGCTGGTCCTGAACAACGAAGATTTCACCGTGCAGATAAAGATTGCGGGACCTGCCCTCGCAGCGTCAAAAGAAGAGAGACGGCCGCAAATACTAAATTTTGCAAAACAGCCCTTGACGGAAATCTTCTCCCGTTTGAAAAAAGAATACAACGTCACTATAACATATGACACAGCCGGCATGAAAAACATAGATTTCACCGGCGCCTTCGATAAGGAAAAGGAATCCCTGGAATCCTTTTTAACGACCCTATGCGACCTGAACGAACTGACACTTAAAAAAACAAACAGTAACAGCTTTTCCATACAAATGAATAAATAGTCAACCCCGACCGCCTGAAGGGAAAAACAGCGTCCTCAAAAGACGCCTGGTAATCTATTGTCTAAACTTAAAAAAAGCAACCATCAAATTACATCGCTTATGAAACGAACGTTAACCTGGTTATGGCTGTTATTCGCCTGCTCCCTGCATGGGATCGCGCAGACCAATCCCTACATCGCCACGGGGATGATCAAGAACGAGAGCGGAGAAGGACTGACGGGGGCAGTCGTCCATCTGCAAAATGACTCCAACGGATATGACCAAACCGTGACCACCAACGGAAAAGGTATTTTCAGCTTCAGCAAAGTCCCCGTTGCTGCCGGCTACCGCTTTATTATCAGCTATGTAGGTTATGCGACCGACACCTTATCCGGGTATGAAATGAAGGAGAATGGTCGTATCTCTTTGAGTGTTGTCCTGCAGAATAAGACTACGGGTCTGGACCAGGTGGTGGTGATCGGGTATGGAACGATGCGGAAGAAGGACTTGTCCGCAGCCGTTTCCGATGTGCCCAATATGAATCAGATCAAGGACCGTCCGGTAGTGGATGTGCCCAATATGATCCAGGGAAGGGTGCCGGGTGTGACGGTGGTCAGTGATGGGGGACATCCGGACCAGGGTGCGGCCGTCACGATCCGGGGTGTAGGCTCTATCAATGGGGAGAGCGTGTTGTATGTCGTGGATGGGGTGCCGAATGCACCTTACAATCCGGCCGATGTGGTATCGATCACCATCCTGAAGGATGCCGCTTCCGCCGCTATTTATGGGGCTTTCTCCGGGTCTGCAGGGGTCATCCTGATCACTACGCGCCAGGCGTCGTTGGGAAGGACCACTGTGGAATACAATGCTTTTGCCGGCGCCAAGACGGCCTGGAAGCTGCCGCAGTCGCTGACAGCGGAAAAGACGGCCGAGGTGGCCAACCTGGCGAATCAAAATGCCGGTTATCCTCCATCGGATGGCTGGGATGCCACCAAAAACCCTTATGACCAGGTGACGCGTACCGACTGGATCCATTCGATATTCCGGACAGGGCTGGTCACACGGCACAATATTACCGTCAATGCGGGCACGGATAAGTTCTCTATGTTATTTGGCGGCCGGTATGAGGACAATGAGGGTACGTTGCTGAACACCTATGCAAAGAATATTTCAGGGCGGTTGAATGCTTCCTACCAGTTCACTCCCAAGATCCGGTTCAAACAGGATGTTTTTATCAATAACAATGACAAGCGGGGCACCGCTACTGAGAGCGGGTATGATGGCACCATCCTTTCGGCCATTTACATGCCCCGTTCGGCCACCGTCTATTATGATGATGGAAGTTTTGGCGGTGTGGGACCGATCGGCTCCATATACAACGGTATTCATGGTGATGCGGTAAATCCCGTGGCTACGCTGCTGCGGAATAAACCGTATGATAAGAGAACGGATATTCAGTCCATCTCCGAATTGAAGATTTCGAATATCGTTCCGGGGCTTTCTGTTTATACCCGGTTCTCCTATCTCCAGATGAATTCGATGTACAAAAATTTTGTCCCCAAGCGAACCGAACCGGGAAAACCGAATGAGCAGAACTCCCTGACGTATTCCACGGATAAGGGGTATCATTGGATCTGGGAGAATACGGTCAACTATGACCGTCATTTTGGACGGCATAGTCTGTCGGCGATGGTCTCGACTACTTCACAGGAAGAGTGGCATATGGGTTTCAGCGCATCGGCAAAAGATGTCAATAATGAAGCTGATTGGGCGCAGTTTTTTGTCAATGCCGAGACTTTTGATGGGCAGCTGCCTACCGACTATGAGACGAAGGACAGGAACCTTTCGTATGTGGGCAGATTGTCCTACAGCTGGGCGGACCGTTATTTTCTGACCGGCAGTTACCGGTATGATATTGCCGGCCGGTTAGCGACCGGACACCGCGGCAGCAAGGGGCTTCCCGGAGTTAC
>JAATFV010000080.1 GCA_015655015.1 Chitinophagales bacterium
AATAAGGGTTAAATGCGGAAGTAGCTCAGTTGGTAGAGCGACAGCCTTCCAAGCTGTAGGTCGCGGGTTCGAACCTCGTCTTCCGCTCAGAGTAGTTCTGGGTTGACTCACAATTTTAAAAGCCGTTGTAGCTCAGGGGTAGCACTTCCTTGGTAAGGAAGAGGTCGTGAGTTCAATTCTCATCAACGGCTCCATCTTTTTTGAGAATACCTTTAGAATCGATAAGTGCCAGCATTTTGCCCGTAAATGGGATCGGGTCCTTGTTCAAAAATTTAAAAACACAACTTTAAAAACAGATAACAATGTCAAAAGAGACCTTCAAAAGGGACAAACCCCACGTTAACGTCGGTACAATTGGTCACGTTGACCATGGTAAGACGACTTTGACTGCTGCTATTACCTCTATCCTGGCTGGAAGGGGTCTGGCGGAAGCAAAAAAATATGATGAGATTGATGCAGCTCCTGAAGAAAAGGAGAGGGGGATTACCATTAATACAGCACACGTTGAGTACGCGACGGCTAACCGTCACTACGCGCACGTGGACTGTCCCGGTCACGCTGACTATGTGAAAAATATGATCACTGGTGCTGCCCAGATGGATGGTGCTATCCTGGTGGTTGCTGCCACTGACGGTCCGATGCCCCAGACGAAAGAGCACATCCTGCTTGCCCGTCAGGTAGGTGTTCCCCGTATTGTGGTCTTCATGAATAAGGTAGACCTGGTGGATGATCCTGAACTGCTGGAACTGGTGGAAATGGAAATCCGCGAGCTGCTGTCTTCTTATGGATTTGACGGGGATAATACTCCGATCATCCAGGGATCTGCTACAGGCGCTCTGGCCGGAGAAGAAAAGTGGGTAAAAGCGATCGATGAGCTGATGGCAGCTGTTGACACTTATATTCCTTTACCTCCCCGTCCGGTCGATCTTCCCTTCCTGATGTCTGTTGAAGACGTGTTCTCCATCACTGGCCGTGGTACTGTTGCTACCGGTCGTATTGAAAGGGGACGTATCAAGGTGGGTGAAGGTATCGAGATCGTAGGTCTGCAGGAAACTCCTTTGACATCTACCGTTACGGGTGTTGAAATGTTCCGCAAGCTCCTTGATGCCGGTGAAGCAGGTGATAATGCAGGTCTGTTGCTGCGTGGTATTGAAAAGACCCAGATCCGTCGTGGTATGGTGCTTTGCAAACCGGGCTCTATCACTCCTCACACTGAATTCAAAGGTGAAGTATATGTATTGAGCAAGGAAGAAGGTGGCCGTCACACTCCATTCTTCAATAAATACCGTCCTCAGTTCTATTTCCGTACTACGGATGTTACCGGTGAAGTTACGCTTCCTGCTGGTACTGAGATGGTAATGCCTGGCGATAACACTTCCCTGAGCGTTGTGCTGATTCAGCCGATCGCTATGGAAAAGGGTCTGAAATTCGCTATCCGCGAAGGTGGTCGTACGGTAGGCGCCGGACAGGTGACTGAGATCGTAAAATAAGCCCCCACCCCCTGCCCCCTAAAGGGGATCAGGGGAGGAATTGGGAAGCTTGATACTATATAGTATAATTTCTTAACTTTACAAAGTACTTAGATAAATGTCTAAGTACTTTGTTTCTATAGGAAGAAGTTCTTTTAGTTCTTTTACCGCTGCCCCGTCCCTGCCGCTAAATCTCCTAAAGGGGACTTTGAGAAGGCAGTTGAAGGCAGCAGGTAGGTATACGGGCATAGTTCAATGGTAGAATAGAGGTCTCCAAAACCTTTGATCTGGGTTCGAATCCTAGTGCCCGTGCATCATTAATTCATTAACCAGAGGAGTAACAATGAATAAAATCAAAACATTTTTCCGTGAGTCGTATAAGGAGCTGATGGAAAAGGTGACCTGGCCATCCTGGCCTCAGCTGCAGCAATCGACTGTGATTGTCCTGGTCGCTACCGTATTAATCACTTTGCTTGTATGGATCATGGATTTCGCATCCAGTTCCGTATTACATTTCACCTATTCATTATTTTCATAATGGAAACAGCCAATCAACAGGAAATAAAGAGCCAGCAGCCTGATGCCAAACCTGCCGTGGAAACCAAATGGTACGTATTGCGGGTGGTGAGCGGCAAAGAGCGTAAGGTAAAAGAATATCTTGATAAGGAAATTACGCGTGGCGGATGGGGTGAGATAGTGAAACAGGTCTTTCTCCCCGTTGAGAAGGTATACAAGGTGCAGAATGGGAAAAAGGTCATGCGGGAGCGTAACTATTATCCGGGTTATGTGATGATCGAGGTTACGGAAGGCAAATTAGGGGATGATTTGCGGGAAGCGATCAAGAATACGAACAGTGTTATTCATTTCCTGGGGAAGGAGAATCCTATCGCCTTGCGTAAGGCGGAAGTGAATAAAATGCTTGGGAAGATGGATGAAATGGCTGAATCCGGCGGCATGAGCATGAGTGAGCCGTTCATTATCGGGGAGACCATTAAGATCATCGAAGGACCATTCAATGATTTCAACGGTATCATTGAAGAGGTGAATGATGAGAAGAAGAAATTAAAGGTGACGGTAAAAATATTCGGTCGTTCTACGCCGGTAGAGCTGAATTACATGCAGGTGGAGAAGATCGCATAAAAAGATCGGTTACTTAGATATAAGATATTGTATAAAATAAAAACCCTCCATAAGGAGGGTTTAATTTTTTGATACCGTCCAATTACAATTATTAATTGTCCTTGTCATTGTCAAAACCAAATGTCGGAGTCGGCTCATCCGATGATGGCGTAGGTTCGATAACTTCCGGTGTTGGAGGAACTATTTCAGGTTGTGCTTTTTTCGGCGCAGGTTTCCTTCTTACGACTTTTTTAGGAGCGGCTTTTGGGGCTGCTTTTTTGGGAGCGGCTTTCTTGGGAGCGACCTTTTTAGGAGCTGCTTTTTTGGGAGCGGCCTTTTTTACGGGTGCTTTTTTCGCGGCTTTTTTGACTGCTTTTTTAGGAGCGGCCTTTTTGGGGGCAATTTTTTTCTTAGCAACTTTTTTGTTCACGGCCTTTTTAGCCGCTTTTACCGCTTTTTTGACAGGTTTTTTCGCCGCTTTTTTAGGAGCAACTTTTTTCGCCGGCTTTTTCTTAGACTTTGACATAGTTTGTTGAGCGTTTTAAGTTGTTATTGAGAATATTAATGGATATTATCGGAAAAGTTAGTCAGAAAAATTCATATAGAGAAAAATGCGTAATAATTTTCTTCACAAAAAGTTCATATATACGTTCATAACTCTTCGGGTGAGGCGCGGCAGGCGTGTATTTGGCTCTCAGAGAGGGATATAGGATATTTTTTGCCGGGAAACGGCAGGTGTTTTTTTGTATGGGCGGATACTGTTTGTAAAAGCGGCATGAAACTTCCGGGAAGGCCGGGAGATTATGGGAAATGGGACATATGTGACGGTATGGCAGTTGGGAGGAATGGGCGGCGGAAGGAGTAGTTCTTCCGGGTGGGCGGTGGCTGTCCGGACTTTGGGCAGCAGGCTGTCGAAAAAAATGGCCTTAAAATGTTGGTCAAATGCTGCTTTTACACTACTTTTGCGTCCCCAAATAGTTCTGTGAACAGATTATTTGTTTGGGAGTTCCGGAAAATACCGGGACGTTAACACCAAAAAAAGAAACAACATGGCAAAAGAAATCACGGGTTATGTCAAGTTGCAGGTAAAAGGCGGTCAAGCCAATCCTGCACCTCCTATCGGACCTGCATTAGGTTCTAAAGGTATCAATATCATGGAGTTCTGTAAGCAATTCAATGCAAGGACCCAGGACAAGATCGGGAAGGTTCTTCCCTGTCTCATCACTGTTTATACCGATAAGTCCTTCGACTTTATCATCAAGACTCCTCCTGCAGCCGTTCAGCTGCTGGAAGCTACGAAACTGACAAGTGGTTCCAAGGAGCCAAATCGTAACAAAGTTGGAAAAGTTACCTGGGCACAGGTAGAAGCGATCGCGAAGGATAAGATGCCTGACCTGAATGCTTTTACTATTGAGAGTGCTATGCGCATGGTAGCCGGTACCGCCCGCAGCATGGGTATCACCGTAGAGGGAGCAGCTCCCTGGGCAAACTAACTTCTAATTTTAAAACAGTACGAAATGGCTATCACAAAAAAAAGAAAAGCAGCCTCAGCGAAGGTTGATAAAAATAAAGTATACACCCTAAAGGAAGCTTCTACGCTGGTGAAGGATGTAAATGTCACTAAGTTCGATTCTTCTGTCGACCTGCATGTCCGTCTGGGTGTTGATCCCAAGAAGGCTGACCAGTCCATTCGCGGAACGGTGAACCTTCCCCATGGCACCGGTAAGACTAAAAGGGTATTGGTGCTCTGCACTCCTGATAAGGAAGCGGATGCGAAAGCAGCCGGGGCCGATTATGTCGGGCTGGATGAATTCATTCAAAAGATCGAAGGCGGCTGGGTAGATGTGGATGTGATCGTGGCTACTCCTTCTGTTATGCCTAAGATCGGTAAGCTGGGTAAGATATTAGGACCACGTAACCTGATGCCTAACCCCAAGACAGGTACGGTGACCAATGATGTGGCTGCAGCCGTCAATGAGGTAAAGGGTGGTAAGATCGCTTTCAAGGTAGATAAGGCGGGGATCATCCACGCTTCTATCGGCCGGGTGAGCTTTACCCCTGAAAAGCTGGTTGAGAACAGCCAGGAGCTGATCAATGCGATCGTGAAGGCAAAGCCTGCTACTGCCAAGGGCACGTATGTAAAAAGCGTATTCATGGCCAGCACGATGAGCCCGGGTATTGCTATCGACGCTAAAGCCTTTACCCACTAAGATGGAGTTGGTCCATCCCTGTGATGGATCGATCAATTGAATCACCGGATCCCGACAATGGTCGGACACAAAAAAAGAGTTTATGAACAAAGATCAAAAAAATGAAGTGATTGAAGTGTTGAAAGACAAGTTCAATCAATATAACAACTTCTACATCACCAATACCGAATCGCTGAGCGTGGCTCAGGTCAGCAAGCTGCGCCGTATCTGTTTCGACAAGAAAATAGAGATGAAGGTGGCTAAGAATACGCTCATCAGGAAGGCCCTGGAAGGGCTGGACAGCAGCCGGTATGCCGGCGTATTCGAATCCCTGAACGGGGTGACTGCATTGATGTTCTCTGAGAACGCCAAGGAGCCCGCCCTGATCATCAGCTCTTTCCGTAAGGAAGGCAACCTGGAAAAGCCTGTTCTGAAGGCTGCTTTTATCGATGGGGACGTATTTGAAGGGGATGACCAGCTGAAAGCGCTGATCAACCTGAAGAGCAAGCACGATCTTATCGGTGAGATCATCGGTCTGTTGCAGTCGCCTGCCAAGAATGTCATCAGCGGCCTGAATGCAGGCAATAAGCTGGCTGGTCTGATCAAGGCGCTGGAAGCCAGGGCTGAAGCATCGGCTAACTAAGTTATAAGTTATTTAAGAATAAAGCCCAGGCGTGGGGGGATGGACCCAGGCAATTTTTTTAAACCGTCCGCCGGAGCGCTGAAACGCAGTGAAGGCGGCAAAAATTTACAATTATGGCAGACTTAAAAGCATTTGCTGAACAGTTAGTAGGACTGACTGTAAAAGAAGTTAACGAATTAGCTAAAATCCTGAAAGAAGAATACGGTATCGAGCCAGCTGCTGCTGCTGTCGCCGTTGCTGCCGGCCCTGCCGCTGCCGGTGCTGCCGCTGCTGAAGAAAAGACCGCTTTCAACGTGATCCTGAAGGCTGCCGGCCCTAACAAGCTGAATGTAGTTAAGATCGTAAAAGATCTTACAGGACTCGGCCTGAAAGAAGCGAAGGACCTGGTAGACGGCGCTCCCAAGCCCGTTAAGGAAGGTGTGAGCAAGGCTGATGCTGACGCTTTGGTAGCCAAGCTGAAAGAAGCTGGTGCTGAAGTAGAAGTAAACTAATCTTTTTCAGAAAAGAAATGAGAAACCCCGGCCAAAAACCGGGGTTTTATTGGTTTTTCCCATTTATTTCTTAACTTTGCCGTCCGTTTCCCTGGGCTAATGTACGGCCGTGAATTGTTTTCAATTGTATACTGTTGAGGGCCAATGAGTCCCACAGGTTCACCGCTATAGACGATTTTTGAAGTTTCGAATAATTAAAAACCGGTTTTTACAATATGTCTTCAACAAAATTGCAAAACAGGATCAACTTCGGTAAAATTAAGCACCTTGCCGATACTCCTGATCTTCTGGAAGTGCAGATCCAATCTTTTAAAGAATTTTTTCAGCTCGAAACCACTCCGGACAAACGTAATATTGAAGGTTTGTTCAAGGTGTTCAAAGAGAATTTCCCGATCACTGATACGCGGAACATTTTCATGCTGGAGTTCCTGGATTACTTCATCGATCCGCCCCGCTACACCATTGAAGAATGTATGGAGCGTGGGTTGACCTATGCTGTTCCCCTGAAGGCGAAGCTGCGTTTGAGCTGTAATGATGAGGAGCACGTGGATTTTCAGACGATCGTACAGGACGTATTCCTGGGTAATATTCCATATATGACCCCCCGCGGCACCTTTGTTATCAATGGCGCTGAGCGTGTGGTCGTTTCCCAGCTGCATCGTTCTCCCGGCGTATTCTTCGGGCAGTCCATTCACCCGAATGGCACGAAGATCTATTCCGCCCGTGTGATCCCTTTTAAGGGAGCCTGGATGGAGTTCGCCACGGATATCAACAACGTGATGTATGCTTATATCGACCGTAAGAAGAAATTCCCGGTCACTACCCTGCTCCGTTCCATCGGATATGAGACGGACAAGGACATCCTGGAGCTGTTCGGTATGGCCGATGAGGTGAAATCCGACAAGAAAGCCCTTCAGAAATATATCGGCAAAAAGCTGGCTGCCCGTGTCCTGAGGACCTGGGTGGAAGATTTCGTAGATGAGGACACCGGTGAGGTCGTTTCGATAGAACGTAACGTGATCGTGCTCGAACGTGATACCGTTCTCGATGAGGAGGCCATTGAAATGGTCGTGGAAATGGATGTGAAGAGCATCTTCATCCAGAAAGAGGACGTAGGCGGTGATTACGCTATCATCTATAATACTCTGAATAAAGATACCTCTAACTCGGAACTGGAAGCCGTCCAGCATATCTACCGCCAGCTGCGCGGTGCGGACGCTCCGGATGATGAGACAGCCAGAGGGATTATCGATAAATTATTCTTCAGCGACAAGCGTTATGACCTGGGTGAAGTGGGACGTTACAAGATCAACCGCAAGCTTGGTCTGAACCAGCCCCTGGAGCAGAAGACGCTGACGAAGGAAGATATGATCAATATCATCAAGTACCTGGTGCGGCT
>JAATFV010000105.1 GCA_015655015.1 Chitinophagales bacterium
GCCAGCAATACACGCATCCGCCAGCCTCCGCTGAATTCCCGGAAGGGCCGGTTCAGGTCGGCATTGGCAAAACCCAGCCCCTGCAGGATCTCTTCGGTCCGGTGATGAATGCTATAGCCATCCAACGTGTCCATTTCATGGAGAGCATCCGTATATTGATGGAGAATGACCTCATCTTCCGGATTTTGTTCCAGCTTTTTACCCAGCTCTTCGATATCTTTTTCCAGTTTCAGCACTTTTTCGAAGGCCGTCATGGCGACTTCCAGGATCGAACCATTGGTGTCGAAGCTCAGCAGGTCCTGGTGAAGATAACCGATGGTGGTCGTCCGGCTTCTCTCCACCGTCCCTTCCGAAGGCTGGTATTCCCCCGCAAACAATTTTAACAAAGTGGATTTCCCCGTTCCGTTGTAGCCAATCAGTCCGATCCGTTCATTGGGCTGGATATGCCAGGTGGCGTCTCTTACGATTACCCTGGCTCCGAATTCAAAAGTTACATTTTGTAGTCCTGCTAGCATGATTTCCCCGAAATTTTATGCAAATTTAGTGCAAAGCAGCCGTAATGCCTTAGGGTAGGAGCAGTTCCTCTTGCTTCCACTCAATTTTATCCCTTATTTTTGACAAAATTTACCGTATGAAGAAAGTTGTATTATTGATCATTGTTCTCCTGCTGGCCGGACTGCTGGCCTACCGGCTATTCTCCGGAAAAGAGAACAAACCGGTGGAAGTCAAAGACCAGGCCCTGAAGATCAGTAAGAATTCCGGTGTCTTCAATACTGCTTTTGCGGAATTAATGAGCGACTATTTCTCTCTGAAAGATGCCCTGGTGGAGTGGGATACCCTGAAGGCTGACCAGGCTGCCTATATGCTGGTACAAAAAGCCGATAGCCTGCCTATGAAAGAGCTGAAAGGAGATTCTATGGTCGTCATGACAGCAAAGAGCATGGCGGCCAGCATCGGGGGGGAGGCCAAAGGATTTAGCGGGGAGGCGAATATCGAGGCTAAAAGAAGGGCTTTTAATGCACTGACCGACCAGTTATATGCCCTGATCAATGCGGTGAGGTATGATGGGGAGACAATTTACCATATGCGTTGTCCCATGGCTTTTAAGGATTCCGAAGAAGGCTACTGGCTGAGCAATACATCTAAGATCATTAACCCCTACCTGGGAAAAAAACACCCGGTCTATCAGCAAAAGATGCTGGGCTGCGGCGAGATCACCGATTCACTGGATTTTTCGAAGAAATAGCGAAATTCCCGATCAGCTCCAGCCATACCGTCGATCCCGATGGGAAAGTTTATGGTTTATAAAGGAACTTCACCGATGCCGTCTTCTGTTCGCTGGACGACAGGAACACCTCCATTTTCTGTCCCCCGGCCGTTACCACCATCAGCGCCGTATTGGGAGGGATCTCTCCCAGGTTGTCGGCATACATCACCAGCTCGTATTCTACTCCGGGAAAGGCATTAAAGTTGAGCGTAAGCGGCTTATCCCTCAGCATTTGCCGGTATAAGAGAAGCTTGTTGTTAATCAGCACCGTAATGGTATCATGATCGATCTCCGCATTGTCGTACAGCTCGATCTTTATTTGAGGGCTGTTTACCGTGACGGTCTTTATGAGATCTTTTTCCCTGGGCTGCAGGTGCAGGGAATGCTGGAGCGTTAGCAGGGTATCGCTTTGTTCGATATCAACCGGAAAATCAGAATGATCGGTTTTCTTCAGATCTATCTTTCCCGGGGGGCAAACGGCGCGTTTCCCTGAAATGATCCCTTTCCAGTCGCCGGACAGGGTCTCCTCCCCGCCTTTTTTTGAATATTGCAGATCGTAGGTCTTGATGCAGGGAGCGCAGTCCAAAGGAATATCGGCCTGTAACACCCTGTTCTCTATCAGGACCAGCCGGTGCGTTTGCGCATTGTAACGTCCGGTGAAGCTCATTTTGATGAAATGGCTTTTATCATAATAATCATACGCTTTTCCCGTGATCAGGCCGTCCGAGAAATTGATCTGCAGCTCCAGGAAATACTGAGGGTAGCAACCCCCCGGACCTTGCGTCAGCGTGCCCTTCCAGATCCCGTTCAGGTCATCTGCCGCTATCAGGCACCCGGGAAACAAAAAAAGAAGTAGAATAGAAAAGCTCCTCATGGTTGGGTCAGGTTAACGATCATTTAAGCTTTTCATACTTGAAAGTGACGACAGCATTTTTATGTTCGGTAGAGGTAATGCGTACCTCGTATTCTTTATCCCCGGCTTTTACGATCATCAGGGACGTATTGGGGGGGATCTCTCCTTCATTGTCAGCCACCATTACCAATTCATGAAAATCCTCCGAATCGTCCAGGTGCAGGTTGAGCACGATCGGGCGGTCGGTGAGCATGACATGGTTGATCACCATTTTTTTATCCAGGTAAACAGAAATGGTGTCATGGTCGATCGCTCCGTCGTCATAGATGTTCAGGACCACTTCGTTGGTATGCACGGTGATGGCCCGGACCAGCTGATTGGATCTGGATAAGAGGATCCTCGGGGTGACAACAGGAAATTTCTTCCCGATCCCCCCGGCTGAATCCATGCGGGCCATGGGCTGCGTAGCCTGGGGCGTGCTGAGCCGGGCCATGGGGGCCGTCTTCTCCGCAGACCTGGGCGCGGCGGCTGTTTTGGGGCCTGGAGGTGGTATGGAAGCAGGTTTTTTGGCGGGGGAGGCCGGTTTGAGGGCCGCCACCCCTCCGGAAGGAACAGCTGCTGTTGCCGGCGGCCTTGCTCCTGCTCCCGGTTTTTTTATCGGGGATGTCTCTTTATTGGATGGTGGACCGGTCCTGGCCGTAACAGGCTCTTTCGCAGGCGGAATGGTCGCCGGAACCGTTTTTTTTGCCGGGGGAGCCGTTTTATTACCAGTTATCCCCGGGGCCGGCACATTCCCGGAACCCGGTTTTGTTACCGGGGGGTGGGGTGGGGCAGCGGTTGGATCGGCCTTTGCCGGGTTGTTTTTTTTAAGGGCGCCTGCCAGTGCCGGGGTTTCCGGCTTTTTAGGATCGGCCGGCAACTTTTTGGGGGTCTCTTTTTCCTTCAGAACTTCTTCCTGTTTCTCCAGGAATGGTTCCTTATAAAAATCAGAAGCGCTTACTTTTCGCAGGAAGACGGTGCCCCGTCCGCAATTGGAAGAATCGCGGACATTCATGCTGACAAAATTGCCCTCCAGGTACTCTTCATCACCCAGCTTGGAATATTGCAGGAAACAGGTCATGATACAGACATCTCCCGACTGATTACGGACCTCCAGTAGTTTGATTTCCTGGATGAGCACTTTATTGGTTTTGTGATTGATAGTGCCGGCAGCGGCGGCCTTGCCGTAGAACAAGGAAGAGAGATAGGAATAGGTGACGGCTTCCAGGGACTTGTCGTGTTGCGCGATCTGCACTTCGAACTTATAACGGTCATCGAATATCGAAGATCGGGTGGCCATATTGCCGGAACGAAAATGCCCCTGCCAGACACCGGTGAGGTCCTGGGCATTAGCAAAACTGACCGAAAAAAACAAAACGAGAAAACAAGCTCCCGGTATACTTATCTGTTTCACTTTAGCAAGTTAAAGTAAAAAATTTATTTCTATGATGCCGTTCGTAAATGCCTGATATTTCAAATGACTCCACTTATGATTATTGCGAACTCAGGAGAGTTTGTTAAATTTGCTCCCTTATGATCAAGATCACTTTTCCCGACGGAGCCATCAGAGAATATGCGAAAGGCTCTACTGCATTAGATATTGCCAAATCCATCAGTGAAGGACTGGCAAGAAAAGTATTGGCGGCCAGTGTGAACGGACAGGTATGGGATGCGACGCGCCCCATCCTGGAAGATTCCACCTTGAAATTGCTCACCTGGTCGGATACGGACGGCAAATCCACTTTCTGGCATTCCTCTGCCCACCTGCTGGCCGAGGCTGTCGAGTCCCTGTATCCCGGAGTCAAATTCTGGGTAGGCCCGGCTGTTGACAACGGTTTCTACTATGATATGGACCTGGGCGGACAACAGATCACGGAAGAGGACCTGCGGAAGCTGGAGGCCAAAATGGCGGAGCTGGCTAAGAAGAATGAAGTTTATCAGCGCAAGGAGATCAGCAAGGGCGATGCCGTGAAATATTTCTCGGACAAAGGCGATGAATACAAGCTGGACCTTTTGCAGAACCTCAAAGACGGAGAGATCACTTTTTATACGCAAGGCGGGTTCACCGACCTCTGCCGGGGACCACATATCCCTAATACCGGCTTTATCAAGGCGGTGAAGCTCACCAATATCGCAGGCGCCTATTGGAAGGGAGACGAAAAGAACAAGCAGCTGACCCGGGTATATGGCGTCACCTATCCTTCTCAAAAGGAACTGGATGAATACCTGGTCCTGTTGGAAGAAGCGAAGAAAAGGGACCACCGTAAGCTGGGTAAAGAATTAGGGATCTTCACCTTCGATGATGAAGTCGGCCCGGGACTGCCGCTGTGGATGCCCAATGGCGCCATTATTATCGAAGAGCTGGAGAAACTGGCGAAAGAGAGCGAAGAGCGGGCCGGTTATAAAAGGGTAGTGACCCCCCATATCGCCAAAGAAAGCCTCTATATTACCAGCGGTCATCTTCCTTACTACCAGGACAGCATGTTTCCTCCGATGGAGCTGGAAGGAGTGAAGTATTACCTGAAGTCGATGAACTGCCCGCACCACCATAAGATCTTTGCCGCGGAACAGAAAAGCTATAAGGACCTGCCCTATCGGCTGGCGGAATATGGCACCTGTTACCGGTATGAGCAGAGCGGAGAGCTGTTCGGCCTGATGCGGGTACGATGTTTGCATATGAACGATGCGCATATTTACTGCACCAGGGAGCAGTTCTATGAGGAGTTCAAGGCGGTCAATGAGATGTATCTTAAGTACTTTAAGATCTTCGGGATAGATAAATATGTGATGCGGCTCAGCCTGCACAACCCTGCTAAGCTGGGTCAGAAGTATATCGATGAGCCGGAATTATGGAAGGAGACCGAGACATTGGTAAGGGATGTGCTGATCCGGACCAATACGCCTTTTGTGGAAGTTCAGGACGAAGCGGCTTTTTATGGCCCCAAGATCGATATACAGATCTGGAGCACCATCGGCCGGGAGTTCACCCTGGCTACCAACCAGGTGGACTTCGCACAGGGAAGGCGTTTCAAGCTCGAATTCACCAATAGGGACAATCAAACGGAGAACCCGCTGATTATTCACCGGGCTCCCCTGGGGACCCATGAGCGGTTTATCGGATTCCTCCTGGAGCACTATGCGGGTAAATTTCCCGTGTGGCTGGCTCCTCTGCAGGTGAAGATCCTTCCTATCAGCGATAAGTTCCTTGATTATGCACAAAACCTTTTACAATCCCTGAAAAATGCGGATATTCGTGCAGAGATCGACGATCGCAGCGAGAAGATAGGCAAGAAGATCCGGGACACGGAATTATCGAAAGTCCCCTACATGCTGGTGATCGGAGAAAAGGAGATGAATGATAATAAGGTCGCTGTAAGAAGGCAGGGAAAAGGAGATCTGGGAGTGAAAACAGTGGACGAATTTATAGAGGGCGTGAAATTGGAGATCAGGTCACGGAGTTCGGAATAAATTTGGCGGAGCAGACCCTGACCGGCTCGCCCGAACGAATCCGGGCTTCCGATGTTATAAAACTGCAGGGACCGGAAGAATGTCTCCAATCGACATATATTTTTTGTTATTAAGTAACTTTGTAGTAGTTTGATACCTGAGAAAACAGGTTTGTTAAAAATTAAAACCCCCTCTAAAGGGATGGGGCTAAACTTAAAAATTGTAAATGGCATTTCCACCGCGACAACCGAGAGGTAATTTTAATCCACGATTCAGAAAAGAACAACAACAAGAACACCGTACGAATAATATGATCCGCGTACCACAGGTACGATTGGTCGGAGACAATATTGAGGTAGGGGTTTACTCGATCCAGGAAGCGTTGAAAATAGCGCAGGACCAGCAATTGGACCTGGTAGAGATCTCCCCCAATGCAGACCCGCCTGTATGTAAGGTCATCGATTATAACAAATTCCTTTACGAGAAGAAGAAGAAGGAAAAGGAAATGAAGGCCAAGAGCAAGGCCTCCGAAGTAAAGGAGATCCGGTTCACCCCGAATACGGATGACCATGACTTTGATTTCAAGGCCAAACATGCCGAGAAATTTTTGAAGGATGGCAATAAGGTAAAGGCTTATGTGCAGTTCAAGGGCCGGGCTATCCAGTTTAAGGAAAGAGGTGAATTATTGTTGCTGAAATTTGCCGAGCGATTGAATGATGCAGGCGTTCTGGAAGGTATGCCCAAGATGGAAGGTAAGCGAATGCTGGCTATCTGGGCCCCCAAGCCGCAAAAGAAGAAAGAAAAGGGCGCAGCGGCTTCGTAAGAAAAAAGGATCCTTTTTATAAAAGAGCAGGGCATCGGCCCTGCTCTTTTTTTGATAAATCCGGCCGATTTGCTTATTATTCCCGGGAAAGCATTACCTTTGCGCTCCATTTTAACAGCCCAAACGGCTCCATAAGTGGTCCGCCTGTGCGGATCCGCCAGCAGGGTGTCATTCAAAAAGGTATCATAATGCCAAAGGTAAAGACCAACTCAAGTGCCAAAAAGAGGTTTAAAGTGACCGGCACCGGCAAGATCAGCTTCCAGAAAGCTTTCAAACGTCACATCCTTACAAAGAAATCAAAGAAACGCAAACGTGTCATGGCTAAGAAAGGTTTCGTGAGCCCGGCTAACACGGATTTTGTAAAACGTTTATTGAGATTGAAATAAACGGTAATAGCCGTATCGCTGAAGGATTTCCAGGGCGATCGTTTCGAAAGTATCCCATTATTTAATTTTCAAATTAGTAAGATATGCCACGTTCAGTAAATGCCGTTGCTTCCAGGGCACGCAGAAAACGCATCTTAAAAGAGGCAAAAGGTTTCTATGGCAAACGTAAAAATGTATATACCGTAGCCAAGAACGTATTGGAGAAGGGCCTGCAATATCGTTATGTAGGCCGTAAATTGAAGAAAAGGGAATACCGCACTTTGTGGATTGCCCGTATCAATGCTGCTGTAAGGGCAGAGGGTCTGACCTATTCTGTTTTTATTCATAAGCTGGCTGAAAAAGGAATTGGCCTTGACCGTAAGGTATTGGCTGATCTGGCTATGAACGAGCCGGCATCCTTCAAAGCGCTGGTAGCAGCCGTTAAGTAGCTGGATGATAACAGTAACATAATACGACCGGTATGGCTGAAAGCCATACCGGTTTTTTATTTTATGAATTGTTCAAAAAAGTACATTTTTGCATAGTTTTTTCATATTGAAATTGGTAAACTCAATTCTTAATCTTTAATACTTAAAGAAACTGGACCAGAACAATACATACACCGACCTGGTGAAGCAAACCTTCAACTTTCCGCAGGAAGGGTTTGACGTTAAAGATAATTCGCTGCATTTCAATGGCCTTGACGTGAAGGGATTGATCGCCAAGTATGGCACTCCGCTGAAGCTCACCTACCTGCCCAAGATCGGCATGCAGATCACCAAAGCGAAGAAAATGTTTGCCGCTGCGATCAAAAAACACAAGTATGAGGGCAAATATTACTATTGCTACTGTACCAAGAGCTCCCATTTTTCCTTTATCGTGGAAGAGGCGCTGAAGAATGATATTCACCTGGAGACTTCCTATGCTTATGATATCGAGATCATCAAGAAACTATATGCCCGTAAGAAGATCACCAAGGATACGTTCATCATCTGCAACGGGTTCAAGCAAAAGCCTTATACCAGCCGGATCGCCTCCCTGCTGAATACCGGGTTTAAAAATGTCATACCGGTCCTGGACAACAAGGACGAGCTGCAGCAATACAAGCGGTCGGTGAAGGTTCCTTTCAAGCTGGGTATCCGGGTAGCTGCGGAAGAAGAGCCTAACTTCCCGTTCTATACCTCCCGCCTTGGTTTCCGTCCCCGGGATGTGCTGGAATTCTATGTGGACAAGATCGAAGGGAATGAAGACCGGTTCCAGCTGAAGATGCTGCATATCTTTCTCAATAAAGGCATCAAGGATGATATCTATTACTGGAGTGAGCTGAATAAGGTGATCAACCTTTACTGCCAGCTCAAGAAGATCTGTCCCGAGCTGGACTCCATCAACATCGGCGGCGGGTTCCCTATCAAACACTCATTGGGCTTTGAATATGACTATCAGTTCATGATCAATGAAATTGTAGGTAATATCAAAAAAGCTTGTAAACGCAGCAATGTGCCCATGCCCAATATCTTCACCGAATTTGGAAGTTATACGGTAGGGGAGAGCATGGCGCATATCTATAGCGTGATCGGTCAGAAGATGCAGAATGATCGGGAGATCTGGTATATGATCGACTCTTCCTTTATCACTACGCTGCCGGATACCTGGGGCATCGGGGAACGCTTCCTCATGTTGCCGATCAATAAATGGGATGTGGAATACCAGCGGGTCGTACTGGGAGGCATTACCTGTGA
>JAATFV010000241.1 GCA_015655015.1 Chitinophagales bacterium
ATAAAGTTTCCGATATACAAGAAACTTTCTTTAATTTTAATAAAGTTTCCGATATACAAGAAACTTTGTCTATATGATAAATTATATAAATCGTACTTATTACAGCAAACAGATTATTCCTTTTATTGATAAGCAAATAATCAAGGTGCTTACGGGGCAGCGACGCGTAGGTAAGAGCTTTGTTCTTTATCAATTGATGGATGAGATAAAAAAAAAGAACAAGAACGTTAATATTGTATACATCAATCGGGAATTAGAAGAGTTTTTATTTATACAAAATAATAAGGATCTGAATAAGTATTTGAAAGACAAATTGGTTGAGGGGATTAGAAATTATTTATTTATTGACGAAGTGCAAGAGATTGAAAATTTTCAGTTGTCACTGCGTAGCTTGCTGGCTAAAAATGCTTGCGATATTTATTGCACAGGAAGTAATGCCAGAATGCTTTCGGGTGAATTGGCCACTACCCTTGCAGGGCGTTACATTGAGATAAATATCCATGCATTAAGTTTCCAGGAGTTTTTGTTGTTTCATCAATTGGAAGGTAATTTTGAAGCCCTGATGAAATATTTGCAATTCGGTGGTATGCCTTATTTGTCTAATATCGGCCTGCAAGAAAACTTGCCTTACGAATATCTGCGAAACGTATATTCTACCATACTTTTAAAAGATGTTGTGGCGAGAGAAAATATTCGGAACATTTCTTTTTTGGAAAGCCTGGTAACTTATTTGTGTGATAACGTAGGCAGCCTGTTTTCTGCCTCCAATATAAGTAAGTTTTTAAAATCGCAACGGGTTAGTATTTCACCACAGCTTACAATAAATTACCTAAAGGCTTTGGTAAATGCATATTTTGTCCACAAAGTTTCTCGTGCCGAGGTGAATGGATTAAAAATTTTTGAAATAAGCGAAAAGTATTATTTCGAAGATTTGGGGTTGAGAAATGCCATTCGGGGGTTTAATCAAAGAGCCGATTTGCATAAATTGTTGGAAAATGCAGTTTACATACATTTGGTACAACAAAGGTTTCGGGTGTTTGTAGGCAAATTGGGTAATAATGAAATAGACTTTATAGCGGACAAAAACGGAAAAAAAATTTATGTTCAGGTTGCGCTGACAATTACGGATGAAAAAACGGAGAAAAGAGAATTTGGGAATTTATTATTGATCGAAGATAATTATCCAAAATATGTGGTAACATTAAATGATACAATAGTTGGAAATGATTATAAGGGCGTGAAACAATTGAATTTGTTAGAGTTTTTGAATCTGGCAGACACCAATTTCTGATCATCCCCTGCTCCACTTTAATTATCTGCAAGGCCCGGAAATTAATTTCCGGGCCTTGCAGATATTCATTGTCCTCCTTGTTATTGAATGACAATTTTGAAGGAGCTGATCGTATTTTTTTCCAGGTTCCTTAAAGTGAGAACATAATTTCCGCTCTGGACCTGCGAGGACCTGTTCCATAAAATGGTTTGTCCGTCCGATACCACCTGTTCCTGGATGAAAACCTGTCTGCCGCTCATATCCGTGAGGCTGATCCCATACTTTCCTCCTGTGCCCGCGCCAAAACTGATCGTCAGCCTGTCACCCACCGGATTAGGCATAACTGTGATACCATTGCCGCCGGCGCTATTGATCGAAATAACCCGGCTATAGGTGTATTTGCCATCAATATCCACCATCCGGAGACGATAGTAAGCAAGGTGACAGGAGATATTCATATCCTCATATTGGTAGAGACGACTGTCTGTCGCCGCTACTTCTCCTATTGTCGTATAATCGGTTCCATTACAGCTTCTTTCCACCTCATAGGCGCGGACGTTCACCTCATCGGTCACTTCCCAGCTCAATTGTCCCGCATTGTTGACCAGCAGCCCGCTGAAACTTAACAGCGTCAGCGGCAGGGGAGAGCTCAGGCTGGTAGAGCCCAGCGTGAACGGGCTCCAGGTGCTGACCTGTTGAGAAGTGACGCTCCCGGTTGCAGGATCGACACCATTCGCGCTTCCACCTTCATTAAGCCAGTTGCCGCCTCTTAAATGAGCCACGTGCAGATCCGCAGTGGAGGCGATTTTGCCGGGGGGAACTACCTGGTCGTAATAGATCGTTATAAAGGATGAGGCTGTGGTAACAGGGTGCAGATCCCAGTATTCCGCCTTATTGTAAGCTGCCAGAGGGATAAGAGACGCTCCTCCGCCGGTAAAGGGCCCCGCACCGGCATCGCCTTTGAAATACCTGCAATCGATTCCGCTGTTATTACTGGCGACTAATACTATATCTACCTTCCGGTACCGGGAGGCATCGCCCACCGGAAACGTGAAGTCGGAGGTGCCCAGGCGCCTTACATATCCATTAACGTGACTGGCGTCACTGACCCCGCTAAGGGTGGCGGCTGCGCCAAATATCATGGGTGTTGCCGCCGTAGCCGCTGTTACAATACCAGCGGTAAAAGTGGTGGCCCCGGTTACCTGCAGGCTCTGGTTCAGCGTATATCCGGCGGTATTGGTTAAGATAAGCTTGTTGGCGACCAATGGCTGTGCCCCGCTGATGGTTTGTACGGCCGTGCCTGCCAGCCGGGTAGTGCCTGTACCCGCCGACATGGCTGCCTGGTCGTTGGTGATGTCGCCGGTAATGGTAAGGTCGCCATTGTTCACCCATACGCCGGTGGAAGTATTGACGAAATTACCGCTGATGACTACCGGTATGGAGCCGGTGATAGTGGCGGATCCGGTATTGGTGATGGTCACCTGACTCACAGCCAGGACAGGCAGCATCCATATAGCCAGGCAGCCGGAAAAGTGGAGTATTTTTTGTTTCATGATAATAAGGGTTGGATTATAGTTTGAAAACATCAATGCTGCTGGATGCTTTGTCAATGGTAATATTATTGGTGACTGTATTCATATTGCCGGTTGCATAAGTCATAAACGCTATCTTGACCTTGTCTCCCGGTTGCAAATTGAGTGTCGCTGTATTAGTGGCATAATATTCCTGGAAACCACCCGGAGCGGAGGCTCCTCTCAGTACATTCGAATATGCGTAACTCACCGTGGCAAAATTGGCGCTTCCGTTAGGTTTTACTTGCAAAATTCCTGAGAACAGCCCTGAGGTGCCATCAAAAGCTGCGCCCGCACCAGGATCGTTAGATAGAACTATTACCGTTGTAACATGATATAACCCTGCCTGAGTTATGGTAATAACACCTGTAGCCGCGTTATAGATGCTGGTAGGATCGGATACGGTGGCTAATGGCAAATCGGTATAGGTGTTATTTGCCCAATCACCTGCGCCATATACCAGGTCGGTACCTCCTGAGGCGCTTACTATGCGTGTCGCATAACCTGACGTAGCGGAAGGCGCCGTTACTGTTATGAATTTTTTCCAGGAAGTGGTGGGATTATCCCAGTAATAGAACCCGGGGCTGTAAGCGCCGACCGTGGCGGTCAGATAGATGAGCATGCCGTTCTGTGATGCGCCCGGATTAGTAGCGGGAAAAGCTGATACCCTGGGCGCCAGGAAACCATCCTTACTTGCCGGCGCAGCGGGGTTGGAGGATGTCAGATCCAATAGCGCTGATGGAGTGGGGGTGCCGATACCCATCTGTGATCTACCGGTCTTGCAAAGGAATAATAAGAGAGCTGCCGAAAGGAGAATGGATTTTGTAATAGTCTGTTTCATACCTGTTGATTTTTTATGTGATAAATTGAAAGCATAGCGGTGCGATCAGCGAATGGCAGATAAGTGTGGATTCATCTGTCATTCGACGGATACATTCAACAGGTTATTATAAGGAGATGTACATCATTTCAAAAGATGATGGCTTGTAATCAGAAGCTTTTTAGCCACAGGAGAGTCAGGGTCAGAAAGACCGGATCATGAAATGAATGGAAAGAATATTAAAAATGTACAGGAAACGCGAATACAGTGCGAGCGCCGTTATTCATTAAGGGGTAATTGACAAAGCAGGGCAAACATACAAAATTTTTAGAAAAAACATTTATTTTCCAGAGCTTTTGCCGACCATAAATGACCGTAGCGGAACTTAATACGGAGAGGGGCTGATAGCCGTCCAGCCTCCATCGATCACCAGGGTCTGCCCGGTTATATGCCGGGCCCGGGGAGATACGAGGAATAAAGCGGCATTGGCGATATCCAGTGTGCTGGCTGGCCGGCCCAGCGGAGTAATAGCGGACCAGGTCTTTTCATAACCGGCATCATCCGCCGTTCTTTCTGTGAGGGTAGCGCCGGGAGCGATCGCATTGACTGTTATACGATAAGGAGACAGCTCGATCACCAGGTTGCGGGCCAGCATTTCCAATGCAGCCTTGCTCATGCCGTAAGCGGCTAAATTCTTATGGGCCTGGTGGCCGGTAACGGAGGATGTGAAGAGGATACTCCCGCCATAGCCCTGGTGCTTCATTTGCAGGGCTGCCTGCTGCGCTAAAAAGAAGCTCCCGCCCAGGTTCACCTGCAATACCTTAAAAAAAGATTCAGGCGTATAGGATAGGAAATCGCCAAACAGGGTGATGCCCGCATTCGCGATCACGATATCCAGCTGTCCGAACCGGCTTACAGCGGTGTCGATCATTTGGCCGATAAAACCAAGATCAGCGGCATCTCCCGCCATGGCCAGGCAGGCGCCGCCAGTGCTCCGGTCCCCGCGATGGGAGCCGTCCGTTACGGATTCCCGGTCTCCCACAATACGTTGGTCTTTCAATATGTTCTGATCGGAAAGTCCTTCGACTTCCGACCGGATCTTATCCGCAGCACTGGCCGCCAGCGCTGGTTCCTGGTCATTCAGGATCACACGGGCGCCCTGCAACACCAGTTGCCGGACGATTTCAAAACCGATGCCCTGGCCTGCGCCGGTTACGATAGCTGACTTACCCGCAAACATTTTTTCTGGATCCATGGCAGTATTTTGTGATAAATAGATTCCATTCGGTAAATAACATTCAGTCCGTTGTCCGGGCTTTGATAGAACTAAGTTTCCTGGTCAGACTGATATAACTAGGTTTCCTGGTCAAAATAGATCTTGTAATAATGCTTTCCCACTCCCTCATCATAACCTTTCTCGATCAGTTCCTTGTCTCCATGCACATAAATATGAAAATTCTTATCTAATTTAATAACACTTTTGAACACCCTGGCCTGTTTTTTTACTGCTTGCGGGGAGATCTCGAATTCATGGGCCGGATCCCAGGCATTGTTTTCCCGGTATTGTTCGTCATATTTCCGGAAAGATTGAATGAGGTCGTCATGATGGAGCACTTCTGTTTCGAACTCGTCCTTATTGAAATTCCCATGTGTCTTAAAATAGTCCATCGACCGGTTGAGAATGTCAATCTGCTCCGTTTTGGATACCTCGAATTCTCCCGGCAGCTGCTGGGTGACGAAATTTTTGGTGATCGTTAAGAATCCCTGCGTATGCAAAAATTCGTTTTGTTGGATCAGCGCTCCCAGGAACTTATCTTTCCAGTATTGCGCTTCTTCTCCCTTTCCATTTGAGTCGAAGATCATCAGCTCATAACCTTTGTCTGCTTCCTGGTTGAGGATTAGACAGCCTTTGTCGATTTTGGAAAGCTCCACACCTTCCTTCAGTTCTACGTGCAGTCCTTCCGAACTGGGATCGATATCTACGAAGAGGGACTTGCTCTCTGCCTTGAACAGGCCGATGGCGTCCACGATCCGCTCTTCGACCTGGATATTGGAGAAATAGGTGATGTATAATTCACCCGGTTTTATTTTCGGATGGACAGCGACCTCAAACAAATGGGAGGCCATCCGGGAAGATAACTCCCGGAAGACCGCAGAAGCTCCCCGGCCGGATTCCCCTGACCCAACCTCATTTATCCCAAATTGATTTTTCCGGATTTCATCCGTCCCTTGCGCTTCCCTTTCCTTTGCCATCCCCGGCTCTTTGAACAGCGTTGTCACATAATTATACACCTCATGATAATCCAGGGAGGAGGTATGATGGAAGGAATAACGTTCATAACATTGCTGGAACCTGTTCAGCAGGATCTCCGTAAATTTCTGCCGGCTGTCAGGATCAAGGGCCTGTTCCTGTTTGGACAACAACAAAGGCTGGCTGTTCTGCTTGTTACCGGTATAATGGACTATTAATCTTTCTAAATGGGCTTCCGTAAAATTCATACGCAAAAACGGTAAAGTTAATCATAGGCAGACTATGTACTATATATTTGATGAAAATCAGTCGTAAATCGAAAAAATAAGCTGTCTTTTTATATGAAATCTGACCGTTCCTTCTGGCTAATGATCCTTTATTTTCTTTTCACTTTTTTATACACCTTGTATATTATCAGTCATCATCCGGCGGAAAATTCCCTGCACCGCTCCGGTCATGCCATCAATTCCTGGGCTTATAAAAGGGATAACTGGGCCTATTACCTGAAATTTTTACTGATCAGCGGTTATTTATTTTTCATTTTGCAGGGCCTGGCGCTCCGGTCGAAGAGCTGGGGGATCTTATTATTGCTGCCCCTGGCTCTCCTCGCAGCTACCATCCTTGCAGGATTTTTGATCGTCTGGATCCTCCGGCTCGGCGGTGGTACGCTCCTGGACAGGGATGATACGGACATGGTATTGACAACGGGGTTGTTGCTTATCGGCACCTATTTTAGCCTGCGTCTTATCCGTCCGGGGGGCCGGAGAATAAATCGGGCGGGAAAAAAGCGGTAAGTTCTTGGAATAATCAAAATGCATACAGGTCGACCACATAGGACAATTTTATTGACTGTCAAGCCTATATGCAATTCTCAATTTTCTATACAAAAATTATTACAACGACTTATACAATAAAATAGGTTTTAAAGCCTTTATTGAAGGTTAGTAGTAAGAAATCCTATAACCATATAGAAGACCCGATTTAAAACCCAATTATTTATGAAACCCAAACCTTACACAACCATTTTATTACTCCGGCTATTGCCAAAAAAGTGACGGGTACCACCTGCACTTTTCTTCCCGTTCGTCAGCCAATCACTTCTATAGTTGTCCGGTATCACGGCCTTTTTCCGACCGTTATATAGCCTTTATAGATATTGTTTTTCCTTTCGAACAGGTAGCCTTTATGGTTGGGTCTGGTTTAATTTTCGTGTTCTATGATCCCTAAAATGAATAAAAACTATGTATGGATGCTGCTGATGACCCTGAGCTTTCTCCTGGGGTTATTTCAGCCAGTTATCGCCGGTCCGGATCGTCCGGGTATTGCCGGTGGTACTACGACGACGTACAGGGCGGGCTGCTATACGGTAACTGTGAGCTATATAAAAAACAATCAGCAAGCCGATGGAGTGACAAATGACATCGTGCAGGTAACGGTAACAGACGCGGGCGTGCTTGTCGATAATATACCGGTAAAATTTACTGTTAGCGGCAACTCCGGCAGCACTACGTGGAACACGGGTACCAGTGGATATGCAGCAGGTACCGCTCAGTTCTTCCTGAACAGCCAATACACCACGCCCATACCCATCAAGATCGAGGTGCCGAACGATTGTAACGTAGCTGGGGAATCGGCTGTCTTCACCTATATCGCTAATCCACCAAACCAAAATCCTCCGGCTGGTTCGACCAATCCATCGTATTATACAACAATAATCCAGTCGGCCCCTGCCAATGGGTCTCCGACGCAAGTCGAGCTGCATGTCACGGACGGTACGAACAATCTACCGCAGGGTACACCCGTAAAGTTCGTCATTACCGGCGGCAATCCGTCTGCTGCTATGGCTGCGGCGGTCATGGGTGGGATTCCCGGTAATAGCTATTCCAGCACACTTCCGGACGCCAGCGGCACAATCGACCTGACCATTAAGGATTTAAAGGCGGGTGACGTGATCATCCAGGCCTTTGCCTGGGATGCCATCAACAGCGTGTGGGTATCCTTCGGGACCCAGACCGTAACTTTTACCGTAGCTCCGGCCAACCCAAACCCTCCTGCCGGTTCAACCAATCCATCCTATTATACGACGATCATTCCGTCTGCAATTGCTAATGGAAACGATCCGACGCAGGTCGAGCTGCACGTCACGGACGGGACGAACAATCTACCACAGGGTACACAGGTGAAATTCGTCATCACCAGCACCAATCTGGCTTCGGGTACGGCTTCGATCATGGGTGGAGCACCCGGTAGCGACTACTCCAGTACACTTCCGGACGCCAGCGGCACAATCGATGTGACGATCAAGGACCTTAATGCCGGTGACGTGACTATCCAGGCGTTTGTCTGGGATATTACTACCTCGCAATGGATATCCTTTGGAACACAGACCGTAACCTTTGTCTTAGGGCCTCCCGTACCCGGGGATCCCGGTGGCGGCGGATCTGGCGGGAATCCTCCCAGCGGTGGCGGTACAGATCCTCCTCCGGGTGGCGGCGGTGGAACTCCTCCGGATGGCGGCGGTGGGACTCCTCCCGGCGGTGGTGGGACTGGCCCCGGTGTCGGCGGTGGTACCGGCAGCAACAATGGCTATACCGTAATGTTTGTCACCCAGGATTATCAGCTGGCAGACGGTACACATCAGGATAGCGTCTACGCCTATATCACTACTGCCCAGAAGCAACCGGTGCCGGGTGCAAGCGTTAAATTCATTATTCAAAATACGCCGACTTCCGGTACGGCCACTGCCAACGCAAAGTTTGTTGGCCAACCGGATACAACGACGAATAACAATGGCCTGGCTGCTATCGGTATCGTCAGCACCAAGGCCGGGACAGTATACATCGATGCCATACTGACGGTGGGTGGCGTTAGCGTACTCATCGACAGCAGTTACCGCATCGTGACCTTCCTGGATGCCCCCGATGTGAATAATCCGCTGACGAACCTAAGCGTGATTGTTTATCAGGCCCTGGCCGACGGTACACAGCAAACAGCCGTCAAGGCGCATATCGTGGGTCTTGATAGCACTGCGATGCCTGATCAGGAAGTGATATTTACGATAGACAGCGGTAATGCGGAGATCGTTACGCCTCAATCTGTCAAAACGGATGGTAACGGAGACCAGTTCATCTATTTTACCAGTAAAAAACCAGGGGATGTGTTGATAACGGCTACCGTGAATGGGCAGTCGATCACCTTCGGCAGCCCGGCCAAAGTAAAATTCGTACCGATCAATATTTATGTTCCGCCGGTATTCACTCCGAATGGAGACGGTAACAACGATGTGCTGAAACCCATCCTCGTGGGAATCTCCACCTTCCATTATTTCAGTGTATACAACCGGTGGGGTAACCTGATCTTCACGACGCAGGATCCGAATAATGGTTGGGATGGACGGTTCAAAGGAGTAGCGCAGCCCGTGGAGACCTACTTATGGATAGCAGAAGGTATTGACGTACAAGGCAACAAAATAGTGCAGAAAGGTATGACCACCCTGGTCCGGTAAAAACAGATAGGGTGGGTTAATTAAAATAGTAAAATCCAATATCCAGATGAGGAAGATTACCATCATATTGTGTATCTTTTTGGGAGCGGGCATCGTCCGGGGGCAGGAGATCAATTTCTCCCGCGTGCAGGATATGGCAATCTGGTACAATCAATCCCTCAAGACAGACAAACAAAGTAGCCTGAAACTCAATTACCGCAATGTTAGCTATGGCGGACAAATAGCCTACAACAGCGTTGCCGCCCTTTTCGATATGCCTCTGCTCTCCAAGGAGGGAAAGGGCAAAGAAAATTCCGGCTACTTCAGCCTGGCGGTAGGCGCCGCATCCGATAAATCCAATACAGGAATATTGAACAATACCCAGGGTATGCTGGGATTGTCTTATGCCGTCCCCCTGGGCAGCCATGAGACTTACCTGGGCCTTGGATTCCAGGGAGCGTATTACCAAAGTAAGCTGAATCTCAACGGAGTCTCCAATGCCTTCGGGGATCAATACGATAATTACGGTCCCATCGAAGGTTCACCCAGCAGCGACCGGCTGGCGAATGGCTGGTCCTATGGACATTTTAATATCAATGGCGGGATCTCAGTATTCAGCAATGGCCGTTATGATAAATGGTACCTGGGTGTCAGCGCCATGCAGATCAATCAGCCCTATTCCTACCAGGTCAAGTCGGACTCTACCCGCCTCAAGCCTGATATCGGCATCCAGGGAGGATATAGGTATATAACAAAGACAGAAGATGAAGTGGCGTTCTATATGTCCATGAGCTGGCAGGGACCGGCCTACCGGCATTATTATGACTTCTCCTATACAAAGGCGATCCCGGGCGTGACCGGCGGGGCCGCGGTCGGCTTAGGGCTGGGCTACCGGTATGATGACGCCATCATACCCAATATTGAATTGAGATATCAGAAAATGATATTAGGATTATTATATGATGTAAATATATCGACTATCAATGCGGCAGGTATCTCACGCAATGGCGTTGAGCTGGCGCTACGGATAGATTTCTAAAAACTAACCCATGAACAAGGTAATTATTTGTTTGGCTGCCTGCCTCCTGGCTCTTGGAACGCTCCGGGCGCAGGATAATACCAGCCAGACGCCGGATAGGATGAAGCAGAGCACCGACAGCATTCCGCAGATACTGCAGGCTACCGATACCGTCATACAGGCGCCGGCCACGGATAGCGTCAAACCGGTGCAGGATGCCCCCCAGCAGGTAAAGGACACGATGATCCAGGTGAAGGATACTACCATACAGGTTAGCGATACATCTATCCGGATGAAAGATACGACCATCCAGGTGCAGGGCGTAGCCATCCAGGTAAAGGGTAATAACATTCATGTAAAAGATACGGCCAACTCGGCCCAGCCTGATTCAACCCAGTCTCCAAACAGTTCCGTACAGCCGAAGGATGTAGCTGTGAAGGACAGCCCGGCACAGGCGAAGGACGCAGACCAGGCGAAGGATAAAGATCAGCGTAAGGATGAAGACAAAGGGTCGGAAGAAAGCCTGAGCTCCGGGAAACAGATGGACCGGCGCTGGTTCATCTCTCCGCTCTTAAAGGGCCAGTTCCAGGATTTTGCCTTCCTGGAGAAAAACCGGAAAGGATACCAGAGTGATGCCAATACCCTGCCTTTTATGAAAAGAGGCAACGCCAGCTTTGCCGCCTCTGCTTATAAGAATCTGACAGGCAGGCTTTCCTTTAGTGCGGACATCGGACTAAGTTTCGGACATGTAACGAATGACAGCAAGCTCATCAGCCAGACAGAATCGAAGACTTACAACCTGCTCAATGCTACTGTATATTATCACCTGCTGGGTCCCTCTTACCGCATCCAGCCCTACGTTTCCCTCGGGATCAACGACATTATCAACGATGCCAGCTATGCCAGCGCACCGATTGGATTAGGGGCTAAGTTCACGGCAAAAAAGATCATGGTAATGGGACAGATCGCTTATGGATACGCGGTCAGCAAGAATATATCCAATACCACCATGTACAGCCTGGGGATCTACATCCCTATCAAAAGCAAAAAGCAGAAACAATTGGATGAAGAAGACAAATCCCCCTATAACAGGAACAAAAAGGATAACAAAGACACAACATCGAAAAATGGCGGGATCGTCAATAATATCTACATTACGATCAAATTGGACTCCCTGCTGAAAGCCCAGGGATTGGGCGGCGGAGATGGGAACGGATCATCCGGGAACAGGAGAAAAGGGAATGGAGCGGATGATGCCGATGGTAACGGGGATGATAGTTCTGCCGATGGCAGCTCTTCCAATGGCAACGGAGGTTCCTCGCGGAAAAGGAAAACCGCCATCAAAAATTTCAACTTTGAAGATTTTAGTCCCGAGGATTACAAGGTGGATACGATTGACGGAGAGCCGGTGATCCGTTTTGTCGTCTACTTCGAGTTCAATGAATATTCCCTGAACTCCAAAGCCTTCGGAAGCGTAGATAAGGTCATCGGGCATTTAAGGGACAAACCCAACCTTTATATTGAAATTAAAGGGTACACCGATGATGTAGGTACCGAACAATACAACAATTTCCTCTCCCGGAGAAGGGCCAAAATGGTGTTGGACTATATGAATAGCAGGGGGGTGCCTTCCGAATTTATGAAAGCGAAGGCATATGGATCGGACAATCCTGTTGGAGATAACAAGGATCCCAACCAGGCCTGGCTAAATAGGAGAGCAGAAATAATTGTACATGAAAAATAAACCGTAAGTTTATAAAAAGAATAAATCCAATAGCATGTTTAACCTGAGCAATTTCGGACAATCAACACAATCTTCTGCATCTCCGTTTAATATCCGCATCGAATTAGTGGACGAGAAAGGCAATCATGTCGATCCCCATCATTTAAAAGAAGTGGAATACCTTAGCCGGTTCCAGAACAAATGTGTGGTCAATAAGGTCTATAGCCAAATGATCGCAAATCAGCAGTCTGGTATTATCCAGGTCTACCAGGATAAGATTGTGGTGAAGGAGAATTGATCGGCCTCTTTTGTACATTCCAGGGCATTATAAAGGGGTCCTCCTGTGTGAAATGGTCGTATATTCCTACCTTTGAGACCAATGGGAAGCCGGCTATTCATATTTTTCCTGGGAGTCGTCACCATCTCCGCCTTCTCCCGCATTTCCAACACTTCCGGCAGCCTCCGGGGGAAAGAACCCTATGACCTCGTTTACCCGGCCTATTTCGGCAACAGGATCAATATCCCCGCCGACAATCCGCTTACCCGCGAAGGCGTTTATCTCGGCCGCGTCCTGTTCTACGAGACAAGGCTCTCTGCGAATGATAAAGCGTCCTGTGAAAACTGTCATCAGCAACGATTGGCCTTCACCGATGGCCGCGCTTTCAGCCAGGGCATCGATTCAATAGTTACCCCCCGGAGTTCCATGTCCCTGACCAACCTGTTATGGACGAGGAATTTTTTCTGGGATGGCAGGGCAACCGGACTGGAACAACAGGCCGCCACTCCGCTATCGGCTCCTCACGAAATGGGACAATCCCTTGAACGATCGGCTGAACGTCTCCGTCATACCCGGCTTTACCCCCCATTGTTCCGTTCCGCCTTTGGAACGGATAGTATTACCGGCGACAAGATCGTAAAAGCGCTGTCCCAGTTCGAACGGACCCTGATCTCCGCCGACTCCCGGTATGACAAGTACCTCCGCGGACAATATCAACCCGATCCGGCAGAAGCAAGGGGTATGGCCCTCTTCATGAAAAGCCCCTCGCCGGAGAGGAATATCCGGGGAGCCAATTGCGAACATTGCCATGCAAGCCCGAGATTTTCTTTAGAACAGTTTCACAACAACGGGCTGGATAGCATTCCTTCTGATCCGGGTCGGGAGACGTTTACGGGCTTGCCCGCTGACCGGGGGCGGTTCAAAGTGCCTACCCTTCGTAACATTGCCCTGACGGCTCCTTATATGCATGACGGAAGATTCAGGACCCTGGAAGAAGTATTGGATCATTACAGTGAGCACATTCACAACAGCGCTTCCCTTAGTCCGGTGCTTCAGAATGCATCCGACAGTATGGACGGGAAAGGTAATGCAGCAGGGGAAAACCGTTATGCAGCAACAACAGGAGGCCTGCGGTTGACCGGCCAGGAAAAAAAGGACATCATTTCCTTTTTGCACATGCTGACGGATTCCGCTTTTATAACAGACTCTCGTTTTTCAAATCCACATATTCACAATCTATAATAGTTCTTACTATGAGAAAAAAGTATTCATACCAAATGTTTGTTCTCTTATTCGCTGTTCTCTCTCATTCCTTCGTCCGGGGCCAGGCCGGAGAAAAACAGGCTTTGACGGGGAACCCGCAGGGTACCATCAAAGTGGAAGGCGAAGTCACCCATCCCTTACAGCTTAGCGTAGCAGACCTGGCAAAGATGAGAAGGGTAGCTGTCAAGGCAGCTGATCGGGATGGGAAGGAACACCAATTCTCCGGAATTCCTCTGGCAGATATCCTGCAGCTGGCGGGCGTCACCATGGGAGGGCAGCTCCGGGGAGAGAACATGGCCAAATACCTGCTGGTGAAATCGGCTGATGGTTATGAAGTAGTATTCTCCCTGCCGGAACTGGATTCTGCCTTCACCGACCGGGTGATCATCCTGGCAGACCAGGCAGATGGAAGTCCTTTGCCTGCCAATAAAGGGCCATTCCGGATCGTGGTGCCCGGTGAAAAGAAGCCAGCCCGCTGGATATGGCAGGTGACTGCCCTGGTGGTGCGGTTTGCTAAGGAGTAAGGCTTCCAGGCAAAGCTTCAGCGTCATCTTTGGATTCGTAGATTTACGATAAAAATCGAGGAAGTTTGCTCTTTTTTACTGGCCCTCATTCACTTAGTTTTGTGCTATCCAATACCGATGAAATAACCGGTGTCCAAAAATCCAGAAAAACCAATTGTCGTGCTCATGTCCAAATGCACGTTGTAAAATTCCAATTTCTCTTGAAGAGCCCCTGACTAATCTTGGGGGTTTTTTCGTTTTATACCTTGTCTCCGCATCCCCTTGCCCGATCTTCACAGACTAATATCCGGAGCGGAGCAAAATTTTCCTATTTTCGCCCCTCATACAAATTAGCAATGGAAAAAACGAAAATTACGGTCAACAGTAATGGTTCTCTTAAGCTGGAAGGGAATTTTGAAATAGTAGATAAGACAGGAGCGGTCTATGACCTGGGGGGAAGGGAGATCGTTTCGATCTGCCGTTGCGGGCTTTCTCAGAATAAACCCTTTTGCGACGGATCTCATAGAGGGCATTTCGAACACGATGCCGTTGCATTTAACCTGCCGCCTAAAAAATAGCGGAATTCTCCGACATTATTTAATTAAATAATCAATTACTGACCTGCGGATCTATCCGCAGGTCAGTAATTGGGGAGGCCTCTAACGGGCAAAGGATCCTGCTGATCGAATTACTTCACTATACCATTTTCTCTCATGATATCCCAGTATTCCTTTCCATAACCGACGAGGATCTCGCTGCCGGCAGGGAGGTCCCGCATGGCGAAAATATATACACGGACACCTTCAATATTATAGGTGCAGTTGTTTTTGATGTTTTCCGACCGGCTGGGTCCTTTGGCATCATTGGCATAACGCGCCAGCGCATCCTTCGTCCTCCAGGCATCGATGACATGATAGCGGTTGACATAATAAATATACCCGTTCGTGCCGTCGCGGGTATCCACATCTTTCCACTTGACGATCTCGCCTTTGTACTCTACGATCTTCGTTCCTTTTGGTATAGCTTTATTGGTGAACAGGCCTTTGCCTGCACCTGGTAAGGTGGACCGTTTGACTACCAATTGTTTTTCCAGTAATGCCATGAATGATGAATATTTTGCTTTTAAGATGGAAATATACGTCAACCCTTGTTCACTTGTGTAACAATGGTTGTATCAAAACCGGATAGTCAAGAGGCGGGTGGTCTGTTAAATTATTGATTATCTGATAGTTATATGTTATGTGTGCCCTTTATAAAACATATGGCTAAACAGCCAGATATGATAAAAAACCTTCTCCGGGTGGCTATCCGCAATTTCAAAAGAGATAAATGGTATAGCCTGCTGTTTTCCGTAGAATCAAAAAATGGGTATGTTGATAAAGGCGTCTATACTTATGCGGTCGATGAAAATTATTTCAAGACATTGGGTATGCAGATAAAAAAGGGAAGGAGCTTTGACGGTTTAGCTGATACCTTGCGAAGCATCATTGTCAACGAAAACATGGGGTTACAGCCTGATAAAGATCTTCTTCCGGTAAAGCCACCAGGCAGGAATAAAATTGATACCGGTGAAGAGCAGCGCATACAGCAGGCTGGCCAGCTCGGGACTGCTGCCGGCATTCGTCAGGACCTGTATAAAGTGTTCATTGAGCGTCAGACCTCCCATCTTCATTTCATAAAAGAACAATGCCCAGACATCTGCCAGGAAATAGATTGTTATGGCGTTGGCGCCGAAGATAATGCCCGGCCGGGTGCCCCGGGTCAATCCTTTTATATCCACCAGGAAATACAAGGCGCCGAAGAGCAGGGCGGCAAAACCGGAGGTCACCAATACAAAGGAAGAGGTCCACAAGTTTTCATTGACAGGAAAAGTCAGCCCCCAGAAATAACCTGCGATGGCCGCAAATACTCCGGCCGTCATCAGGATATTGGCCTTTTCCTGCGGTATCCGGTCACTTAACAGCAGCGCCCCGGCCAGCATGCCGGTGATGCCGGATACGACAGAAGTTACCGTGGTAAGGATACTCTCCGGATCCCAGGTCCCCCGCCACATCCTTCCCGGCAGATAGAGCCTGTCCAGCCAGGCCACAATATTGAGACCTGGCTCCAGGGCCACTCTCCCTGACCCGGGAGTAGGGATGAGCGTGAGCACCAGCCAGTAGCTGATCAGGAGGATCGCTGCGATCCAGGCTTGCTGTTTCCAGTTTGTGTTGAGGTACAACACCGAGCAGATGAGGAATACCACGGCGATCCGCTGCAGCGTTCCTGTCCAGCGGATCGTGTGAAAGTCAAACTGGGGCATTAGGTTCAGGAACATCCCTACCGCATAGATCTTAAGGCTGCGGAACAGGATCTTTCTGTATGTCGCCGGTTTCGGCATCCCGTCCTTCAACCTTTTGGAATAGGCAAAGGCAATGGACACGCCGACGATGAACAGGAAAAAAGGAGCGACCTGGTCCGTAAAGGAGAGCCCGTTCCACACCGTATGACGCAAGGTGAAAAATACAAAGTCTTCGCTGCCCGGATAGTTCACCACGATCATCACGGCGATGGTAAACCCTCGCAGGGCGTCCAGGGAGATCAGGCGTTGGGATTGAGTATTCATGAAAATATTCTTTTATTATAGTATGATCCATGCTCTGTCATAATGATCCATGTTCTGCAGGAGCAGCGATGTCCCCCGCCAGGCAGGAGGCTCCGATAATAGCGATTTCTTTTGTCTGCGAACATTCGATCCGTAGTGTCTTCAGCGAATGAGGAAAGACGCAGGCGCTCAGAGACTCCCGCATACCCCTTTCAAAAAAAGAATAAGACTGTATGACCGATCCGCCCAGCACGATCATTTCCGGATCGTACGCATAGAGGATCATCAGCAGCGCCTGGCCCAGGTGACGGCCGTATACATGGAAAAGTTCCCTGGCGCCTTCATCGCCATCGAGGGCGAGTTGCAGCAGCGACTCTCCCGACTGCCCGGTCTCTTTCAGGAAAAAACCTCCACTGGCATAGGTCTCGATGGTCGCATCTTTATACGGGATATTGCCAATCTCACCGGCGCCGCAATGTGTACCATTGAACAGTTTCCCGTCGAGGATCAGGCCGGTACCCAGCCCTGTTCCGATAGTCACGCCGGCCAGGTTGCTGTATCCGGCGCCGGCGCCATACCGCTGCTCCCCGAGGGCAAAACAGTTGGCATCATTATTCACCCACACAGGGATATTATATTTTTCTTCCAGGATATCTTTCAGCGGTACTTCCTTCCAGGATGGAATATTCACCGTGTCGTAAACAATGCCTCTCCGGACATCTACAATGGAAGGAACCCCGATGCCTATTCCGCAGGCATCGGATGTCCCCAGCTCTTCTATCAGCGAGCAGATCCTGTCGAGCACGGCTCCTTCGGCAGTCAGACCCGCGATCCGCGTACCTGCCTTTTTTAACAGCTGTCCGTTACGGACCAGGCCCGCTCTCACCTGGGTGCCTCCCAGATCGATCCCCATGAAGGTTGCGGTAGTTTGCATACAGAACATTGTTATTGCGGTGACGAAAGGATGGTTTTGTTATTGATCAGGGGCTTTGCCCAGATCCCTATACTGAAAATATAAGCCAGGCATATAAAAATAAAGGTCATTCCTGTTCTTAATCCCGCATGATCGGCCAGCCAGCCGATCAGCAGCGGTACGGCGGCTCCCCCCGCGATACCGGTGCAGAGGATCCCGGAAAAGGATCCATGATGCGAAGGCAGCGAATTCAGGGCGAGGGAGAAAATAACGGAGAACAGGATGGAGATGGTGAATCCGATGGCCGGGAAAGCCAGCTCCGAATAACGCATCGGTCCCCATAACGCAAAACCTAACATAATGATCGTAAGCGCGGTAAATACGAGCAGCAGCTTCCGGCTGTCGAATAATTTCAGCAGCAGCAAATTCAATGCACAGCCCAGCGTCATCAGCCCCCAATACCAGGAGACGGCATTCGCGCCGTCCGTAAGAGGGTCCTTTCCGTGATAGCGGTGCAGGAATTCAGACATCCAGTCCGAGACACCCTGCTCGACACCGACATAACAGAAGATGCCGAGGAAATAGAGCAGCACCGTTCGGTTCTTTAACAGTCCGGCATAGACCGTTCTCGTACCGCTGCGCTCCTCCTCTTTGAGGACAACTGTAGGAAACCGGGAAAAAAGAACGATCAGGATCATCACTCCGATGACCAGCAGGAAGACCCAGTACAGCGCGGTCCAGGTATACTGTGGATTGGTAACTTTCCGCAGCAGGGATAGGGACCAGCCGGCGCCGGCATGCCAGTTGGCCCCGATATAGGTATAGATCCGGGGACTGATGAAAGAGGCCAGCCCGAAGAGTAATTGAGCGAGTACGGAATTGAAGGCAAAATGCTCCTCTCCGCCGGCGCTGCGCAGCAGCGGGTTGATCACCACCTGTAACATGGCCATCCCGATGCCCATGAGAAATAAAGAGAGCAGGCTCACGGTATAACCGACAAAAAGGCTCAGCAGGGCGGCTCCTGCCAATGCGACTCCGAAGGATACCAGCATCGCTTTCTTTTCTCCATACGCCTCGATGAAAATTCCCGCGGGGATCGACATGATCCCATAAGCGATAAAAAAGGAGAAGGGGAGGAAGGCCACCATCGAATAGCTTAGCTGGAAGCTGTGTTGAATATCCGGGATCAGGGCTCCCAGGATATTCGTTATGAAAGAGATCACGAAAAAAGTAACGAATACCAGTCCCACCATGTAATAGTTGCGCTTCATGTTTATATTTTATAGTCCTTTGTTTTAGTCGTAAGTGTCTTTCCGTCAGGTGCCTGCTGCTGCATCATCGGTTATCGCTGTGCGCCATTATACTTTGCCGCAGAATCGATCGTCACAGTCCTCCCGCCTCTGCCGGCCGGATCGAATACCTTTATCTTAATCCTTCCGCGGGCCTCTACCGGTCCCGTATACCGCAGACTTCGTGTCCCCGGCTCCGATCCATCTGTAGTATACCGGATCTCAAAACCCGGTAACGTGTTGTTCATAATTAGCTGTCCATGATCTGACAGAACACCGGCCGGCGGGACCCGGTAAGCATATCCGCCATTCCAATAGCTTAACCGGGGCAGCTCCCTTTTCCCCAGCACATTCAGGAACAGGTTCCATGCCTCTTTGTACAGGGAGTCCGCCCGGGCGTTGTCCGGAGAAGTAGCCCGGCTGCTGTCCGGAGAAGCAGCCCATGCCGGATCGGCTGCCCAGGCACGCTCTGCCGTGCCCAGCAATCTCGGCAGCAGCATGTATTCCATCCGTTCGTCCGTAGGCAGTGTCTCTCCCCATAATAGCCCTTCGATGCCAAGGATATGACGTCGTCCTTCCGGGCTAAGTTTTTCTTTTTCCGAAAAATAACCCGGCTTTACCGGCTCACCCATGTAATCGATCGTAGAATTCCTGTAGTAATCGTAAGGAATAAAGGAGAACGGCTTGTCCATATCCAGGAAACCGCCCCAGTGATAACCTTTTTCCTCGAAATTCCGGTTATAGGCCAGATCATAATAATTATTGCTGACACAGGAGAGGATCACCGGATATCCTGCATTGGCTAGCCGGTAAGGAAGATCCTCATTCCCCGCGCCGATCATATTGTCCCATACATGGATATGGAAACTTTTGTTGCCCAGGGAGGATACTTCCTCCCATCCGGATAGTACCAGCGCTTTACTTTTTAGCAGGCTGTCCATCCGGTTGTAAAAATAAGCCCAGCAGGCTGTGCGCAGACGGACAGCGGAAACAGAGTCCATCTTTATGTAAGTGAAATCTGCAGGCAGCAGCTTCCGACACGCGGGCGATCCTTCCCAGACCCCGGCGGGTACTTCATCTCCGCCCATATGAATAGTGGTGAGAGGGGCGCCGGCGGCTTTATACATGTCCGCGATCTCTCCGGTCACTTTGTCCATGAACCGGTATACAGACGGCAGCGCCACACAAATAACATTGTCTTTCCAGAGCTGCGCTCCCTCATATACGGACCGGTCCAGCGTATCGCGCAGCAGGTACCGCACTGCCTCCGCATAACGACCCTGCCGTTTGTATTTTTCGTAACGGAAATCCATAGCCTTGATCGCTGCCCTCGCATGGCCGGGACTTTCCAGCTCCGGGATCACCCGGATATGCCGGACCCGGGCGTAACGCAGGATTTTTATAAAATCGGTCCTTGTATAATATCCGCTGCCCGGGTAAGCTCCTGGCTTCGGCCCGGATCCAAAAGAGGGTGGAAGGGAATAACCACCCCGCCTCCCGCCGATCATCGTCAACTCAGGAAGAGAAGGTATTTCAAGCCGCCACCCTTCATCGTCACTGAAATGCAGGTGCAGCACATTCATCTTATAAAGCGCCATCAGGTCGATCACCCGGCAGAGTTCCCGGGGAGACCGGAAATGTCGGGCTATATCCAGCATAAATCCCCGGTAGGCAAACCGGGGACGGTCCCTAACTTCCATTCCGGGAAGAACGATTGGCGGCCCAATTGCCTGTCTGGAAGTTTCGGCCGGGGGGTTGCCGGAATGTTTTTTCGCCTGGCCCTTCCACTCTCCGGGGTCAATGCTTGTCAGCAAAGATTGGATCCCATAAAATATACCCTCCGCATCTTCCGCGCGGATCACAATACTATCCCTGCTGACCGACAGCTCATAGGCCGAAGAATCCATGGTTACCTTGCGCAGAAAGATACCTCGAAGACCATGCCCGGTTATTGTCGTATAGCCATTATCGGTACCAACCGTCAGAAGGCGCCCCAAAACAGGAGAGAGCGCTCCGGTTAAATAATCCGCCTCTTCTTTAAAAATTGGATCGGTATTGATGGCCGTGAAGGATGTCAGCACACAGCTGTCCGTATTCTGTTGATAGTTCACCGGAGAAGGAAATATCCGGGGCAGCCTTTCCACGGGAAGTTCCCTTATTGCCGCATTGCGGGCGAATTCGATAGCAGGAGTCATATACCCCAGCTTGTCATCATCGATCCGGCCGGTCTTGTAGTCGGAGATGACTATACCCTTGTCCGGCTGCCGGTCCCATACCAGGTAAAACCCCACGGGCGCATCGGCGACATTGATGCTGAGGTCCGCGGTGGTATACGATACCTGCAGACTATCTCCGGGCTGAAGGAAAGAGGCCTTTGCCCGGCCATTAATACGCTTTCCTGCTGTCGGCCCGATCCTTGCCTCTCCCTCTTCCATAGGCTCAATGCAGAACAGATCTCCATTGATATGCCGGACCCGCAGGCTTCCTTTCATCGGAGAAGGGTCTACCGAGCGATTGGCGTTAAAATAAATTTTCCATCCGGACGCCGGAAAAGCCGATACGCCCTTGTTGATGAGCTTCAGCACGCTGATCGCTTTAGGCGTCGGACCATACAGGTTGCTGACAAAAGACCAGCGCAGGGCCAGGCTGGAGACGAGACTGTCTTCTGCAGAACGCTGCGCCGATGAGGACAGTACCGACGAACAACATATGAATATTAATAAATGTCGAAATTTCATGCTTTGATGTTTTAAATGCAGCGTTCATCTGCCATCTGCCTTCCGCGTTATCCAGGCATCTCCCGGATTCTTTCGGTTCCCGGTTCACAGCTCCTCACTCCGGCACCACGTTGAAAAAATGAAATCCGTCCCGGCCATTTTCCACGCGATAAGACGGAAAAGGATTGAGGCGGTTGGCAAAACGCAGCCCGGCTTCCGCAGATCCTTTCCGAACGTAAAAGCGCATGCGCATAGACGGATTCCCTTCCTTCAGCTCTTCACGGAAAACCAGCTTTCGCTCACTTACTTTCCAGGTAGCTGCCAGATGTTCCACCGTGTTATCCTTGATAAGACTATACCCGTTATTAAGATAGATAAACCCGTTCGTTAAAGCAAAGGCCGGGTCATGCTTCCAGACAGCAGGGAGGACAGCCCGGACCTCTTCGCCGCAGGAAGGGGAGTATTCCAGCCCGTCGGCTGCCGTTTCGAAGGCGATCTCTACGGCGCCATCCGCAGGACGGAGACATTCGATGTCCATCCGGTAAAGACTGTCATTGATCCGACCCGTTTGAACGGTGTAGGATTGTGCGCTGACGGAGAAGTTAATGGGCAGAGCAGCCGGGAGGAGAATCGGATCCCCTATTTTGTGACCGGCTGTTTCGACGGGTAAGCGAGTGCCTGCACCGGTGTCGATCTTTCCGTTAGCACCGGTGGCCGTCCCGATCGGAAGTACAACGCCGGTCCTCGTATCGATCATCCATCCCGCCCCCGTTCCCGCCAGCATCTTCCACAGCTGCTCCAGGATCTCTTTCAACAATCTTCTCGTAGTGGCCACTTCATTATCGGTATACTGCACCTCGACCAGCCAGGGATCCCAGCCGCTGGAATCGGAAACTTCAGAAAGCAGCAGGTGCTTCCAGGCCTCCTGTAATAATTTTTTCAGCTCTGCGACATCCCGGCCCTGCTGACCTGCAAACCGGATCAGGGCTTCGGCCCGCAACACTTCCCCCCTTGCCTGGTAGGAGAGGGCCCGCGTGATCCCATCCGTCTCCACCCCGCTGCGCTGCCGGCCCATCCACATAAAAGGCCCGCAGACCTTCATATGCCAGGTCCCCTCGGGAACAAAAGGATAAGCAGGAACGCTGTATCCCGGATCCTTCTTTATCCGCTCCACCAGCTCCGTGATCGTGACGAATTTATATCCATCCTGAAGCAGTTTTTGGTATTTATCCATATTTTCTTTCTCCTGCGAAGGCAGGCGGAAAAAATCACTATTGTAATCCTTCGTATTGAACTCCTCCCCGTCATCGAGGAAAGCGATGCGCCATTCCATCCCGGCCAGCTCTTTCCGGCCGCCGCCGATCAGGGCCTGGATCGTATCGTCCCCATAACCGACCTTTACCACCGGTGCGGTCTCTTCCTGGTACCAGCTATTGGGGTCGGAACTGGTGGCAATGACATCGTACTTCCCCCTGAGGGCCGTAGCCAGGGCCGGCGAATATTGAAACTCCTGTCCGAAGAAGACCCGCGAGCGTTCCAGTCCATATCTGGCCAGCGTTTCATCTGAAAGCTGAATGGACCGCTGCAGATCCAGCGCCGGATAACCGATGAACAGCTGATCGGAATAGTGCGCGATCACCAGCTCGATCTGTCCGCGTAATACCAGCTTTTTCAGCAGGACCAGTACATCCGGATGCTCCCGGGCCAGCACCTCGATACCGTAGCCCTGTATTTCTATATCGGACCGGTACCGGGGATGGCTGTCAAAAAATTGCAGGACCGGGTAGAGTGACTCGCGGATGATCCGTCTCTCGATCTTGTAATCGCCGGCGACATATTGAAGATTGAAATGAAAGAGTCCAATGGCATATTTATCCTTTGCAGAGAGATGGCCGGTCAGCTGGAAATTGGCGGCCAGTAAAAGAAGCAGCATTTTGGTCCTCATCGCCTGATTGATTGTCGGTATAAAAGAGAGAATTCCTCCTCGTCATAGAGAAGGATGTCTGCGTTTGATACTCACCATCGATAACCGGTATCCCATCCTGCCGAGGCTCCACCATTCCATCCTGCCGAAGTTTCACCATCCCATCACTCCTAAGCTTCACAACCCTGCCTTCGTCCGTCTGCTCTTCACTGCCGGCACTGTCTGGCGTGATATTCAGCCAGGGAAGCGATCGGAGCTTTCAAAATGACCCCGGTCGGCATCCCGTAAAGGCCGGCTACTTCCTCCAGTATTTCCCGGAAGGCATATCCGATGGAACCGACACAATTAAACGTAGTGCCGTCGGCCAGTTCATAACGGCTAACGATCCTTTCAAAAAAATCCCGGAAGGCATTGCGGACGAGATTCCTCCCATAATCGGCTCCCGAACGGCTTTCCAGCAGGAAAGGTGTGAAGCCCGCGCAGAACCGGTTGGGAAGTTTTTCCGTATAGACACGGTCCATGATCGCCTCACGGGTATAATGATACCGGCCGATGAATTCCTCCTGTACGTCGGAAGGCATGGCCCCCCTGATATAATCTGACAACAATTGACGACCCAGATAGAAGCCGCTGCCTTCGTCTCCCAGCAGGTATCCCAGAGAATCGATGTTGGCTACGATGGCTGACCCGTCATACAGGCAGCTGTTGGCGCCGGTGCCCAGAATGGCGACAAACCCCGGCTGGTTACCCAATACGGCCCGGGCTGATGCCAGCAGGTCCAAACCGACATGCACGACCGCCCCGGGAAAAAGGATCCGTATGGCCTCGGAAATAATGCCCACCTTATCATCGAAACAGCCTGCGCCATAAAAATATACCTGACTCGCTGCGAAAGGGCCGTGTATGTCCGGCAGATACTCGCTTATGTATCGGACGATATGATCCGGCAGTTGCTCTCTTAAAGATTGAACGATATAATCCGTGTTTACGAAATAAGGATTATATCCTTCCGTATCGAAAAAAAATTTTTCCCTTTTATCATTCAGCAGGCACCAGTTTGTTTTGGTGCTGCCGCTATCGGCAACGAGCATCATATCCAGTTTTTTTAAAGAGTTGACTGCCCCGACTTATGGCCGGATACCGCATAATAACCGATGAAACAATAACAAGGCACCACTACCCAATAGGCATGCTGCGGAGTGGACAGGTCTGCCAGCCAGCCATATAATAAAGGCAGCAGGGCGCCTCCCCCGATGGCGATGATCAGCAGGGAGGAACCTATTGGCGTAAACCGGCCAAGGCCTTTGATGGCCAGGGGCCAGATAGAGGGCCATACCAGCGAATTGGCCAGGCCCAGCAGCGCAATGAACGCCACGGACATAATTCCCTTCGTGGACAGCGCAATGAAAACGAACAACAGGCCCATCCCGGCAGAGATCTTCAGCACCGTCGTCTGCGAAAGGTATTTCGGGATGAGAACGATGCCGAGAAGATACCCCGCCAGCATGCTGGTAAGCGTACAGCTGGTGAAAAATTTAGCCGTAGACAAGGGGATACCCTGGGAGGCGCCATAGTTGATAATGGTGTCGCCGGCAATTACCTCTACCCCCACATAGAGGAATAAGGTCAATACTCCCAGCAGCAAATGAGGGAATTGAAAAATATGTGTCTTGCCTATTACATGTCCTTCTGCGCCGGCTCCATCGTCCGCCCCCTCTTCTGTCGGATCCGCTGCCAGTTCCGGCAGGCCGGAAAAGTACACCCACACAGACAAGAGCACGAGCGCCAGGCTAATGAGACTATAAGGCAGGATCACCCGGTGCGCCAGCTGCTCCAGCACCGCCGTCTTTTGTCCGGCCGGGAGAGACAGCACTTTCTCGCGGATGGCATCCGCATCTTTCAGCATCACCGATCCGATGATCAGCGGTCCCAGCACTCCGGCGATACCATTGCAGATGCCCATAACGCTGATACGCCTTGCTGCGCTTTCCAGCGGTCCCAGGATCGTGATATAAGGATTGGCAGCCGTCTGCAGGATCGCCAGACCGGTGCCCTGGATGAACAGCCCTGTAAGAAATAGCTGGTAATTACGGTTGCCTGCCGCCGGGATAAAAAGTAAGGCTCCGGCCGCCATGATCAGCAGCCCGATCGCCATCCCCTTTTTATAGCCGGTCCGCCGCAGCACGGCGGCAGCAGGGATTGCCATCACCGTATAGGAAATATAAAAGGAGAACGCTACGAGATAGGAAGCGAAATTATTCAGCTGACAGGCGATCCTGAGGTAGGGGATCAGCACCGATCCCAGCCAGGTGACGAAGCCGAAAACGAAAAAAAGAACGCCGATGATCACTATAGGGTGGTTCCTGCGCTTCATAGTACAGCGTTCTTCAGGTAATCCATCGCTTTTTTGACGCTGCCATGGCTGATCAGAAGCTTTCTTGCCTCCTCATAATCGGCAATCCCCGATTTTTCCATCAGCATCTTGACCGCCCGGTCGGTGATCTTGTCGTTGATCAATAATACATTCACCATTTGATTGTCCTCCACTCTCCCCAGCTGTATCATGACAGTCGTACTGATCATATCGAAGATCATCTTTTGAGCTGTACCGCATTTCATCCGGGTGCTGCCCATGATAAACTCCGGACCCGTAATGACCTCTACCGGAAAATCGGCTTCCGCCGCGATCGGAGAACCGGGATTACTGACAATACATCCCGTCGGGACATGAAACTGCCGGCAGCTTTTCAGCGCACCCAGCACGAAAGGAGTAGTGCCGGAAGCAGAAATGCCAATGACGATATCCTTCGGTGAAATGGCGCAGGCGAGCAGTTCCTCCCAACCGGCAAGCGGATCGTCCTCTTTCTCCTCCCTTGCCTCCGCCAGCTGCCCGATGCCTCCGGCAAGGATCGTATTGACAAGCCCCTTAGGAATGCCGTAAGTGGTGGGCAGCTCGATCACATCGAGCACGGACAGCCTTCCTCCGCTGCCGGCCCCGATATAGAACATCCGGCCGCCGCTCTTCAGGGTATCCACGATAATATGGATCAGCTCGTTGATCTGTGGTAACGATTTCTTAATAGCGGCCGCCACAGTGGCGTCCTCGTTATTGATGAACCGGGTAATATCCTCTATTGATTTGTTTTCCAGGTCTCTATACGGAGAAGCCTGTTCCGTGATCTTATGCATATTTTTAAAATTGCGGTTTATTTCGTTTTTGAAGTTCTAAAATATGCAATTTCGTGCAATAGTTTTTGTATTTTTAGTCCGGCGCTAAATTTTATTATGCTAAGGAAGGAACGTCTCAGGCTGATCTTAAAGGAAATAAATCTTCACAACAAGGTTCTCTCCGGCGACCTGAGCGAGAAACTTTCTGTATCGGAAGATACCATTCGCAGGGACCTGCATGAGCTGGCGGAAGACGGAGTGATCCTGAAAGTGCATGGCGGCGCCTTGAGCAAAACCTTCAATTATCCGTTTGACGGAGATAATAAGGTATATGCCTTAAAGGCCAAGCAGGTGATCGCCGAAAAAACGATCCGGCTCTTTAAAAATAATATGTCGGTGCTGGTAGAAGGCGGCACCACGATCATGGAGATCGCTAAAATGATCCCGCCGAACCTGCGGGCTACTTTTTTCACCGTGAGTCCGCAGGTGGCCCTCACCCTGGCGGAACATGAAAATATCGAGGTTATCAGCATCGGGGGGAAGCTGGCAAAGAATGCCAATGTGCATACAGGAGCCAGTGTGATCAACGAGTTGGCAGGCATCCGGGTAGACCTCAGCATCATAGGCGCCAACGGTCTTTCCATGAAAGAAGGACTGACGGATTCCGACTGGGAGATTGTGCAGGTAATAAAAGCAATGCTCCGATCGGCCAAAAGAACAGCGGTCGTGAGCATCTCCGAAAAATTAAGCACGGTCCAGAAGATAAAGATATGTGATTTCGGAATTATTAATTATCTTATAACCGAGTTGCCTCCCGGTAATGTGGCATTGTCTTCTTATAAAGGCAGTCAGTTGGTGAAATTATAGCAGGAACAAGCATCTTATAGATATAGTGCAACCATCCTATAAAAAAATTTATTGTAGTTCAACATTCTTATCTCTATGATACGGCATTATGGATACGGCATTAAGTTTCTGTTAACGCCGCTATGACCAGAACGAACCTAAACTGCTTTTGTTAAATTTGCACCTCAGATGGTTAAGGCTAATACACCTCTTATCGACCCTGCCGCTTGCTGGGGCCGTTTAAAAAACGGGGACCCCGCCGCACTGGGAGAATTGTACGATGGCTATGTTGACAAATTGTTTCTGGCAGCATCCTCTTTGACCGATAACCGGGAAATGGCTAAAGACGCCCTCCAGGAAGTATTCATCGAGTTATGGAACTACCGGGAGACTATTGGGGACATCCGCTATCCACAGGCCTATCTTGTAAAAGTACTCCGCAGCATCCTGATCAAAAAGCTTAAAAAAGAGAACGGTAAAAAATATTACCCGGTCGAAGCAGCCTTGCTTTACCTGGAAGGCAACCGGGAAGACAGCATCGTTTCCTCCGATGCAGACAAAGAAATGTCCTTAAAGCTGAATCATGCGTTATCCCGTCTTACCTCCCGGCAGAAACTGATCCTCCGGTTACATTTTTATGAAGGCCTCAGCTACGAACAGATTGCCGACCAGCTCAGCATGAACTATCAATCCGTGAATAATCTTGCCTTCCGGACCATCCGGCACCTGCGCAGTATGATGTTATCGGTCCTGTTCCTGCTAAGTATAATATTTCCTTAAATTTTTTTGTTTTCCTGAGTATCCGCTTTTCATACCTATCTCTAATAAGAAGATGCACCATCACCTGTTTTATAAAGGTTACACCGCAGAGCAATTGGCTGAAGATACCTCGTTCCGGCAATGGGTCATCAGTCCGGACGATTAACAGTCGGCTTTCTGGACTTCCTGGCTGGAAGCTGATCACGTCCGGGAGGAGCTGATCGATCAGGCCCGGCAGCTGGTAGAACAGCAGTTCTATAATAATTATGGCGTCGGGCCTCTTAGCCCTGCGGAGAAAGAAGTGCTGAAAGAAAATATTTATCAGGCGCTGAACCTTACCGGTTTTCCGAAAAATGAAAGCAGGCAGGCCCGGGTAAAAAGGCTGCCCTGGCGGATAATGGCCGCCGCCGCTGTGGTCCTGCTGATCGCCTCCGCCTGGATGCTGATCCGGGGAGGCCAGGGAATGAACAGGAACTACCCTTCGCTGCTGGCGGAACGTACCGGTCCTAATCAAATGAAGACGATCCTGTTGCCCGACAGCTCCGTGGTGATCCTGAACGCCGGTTCGGTCCTTCAATATAGCGCTGATCTTTCGCTTACCGGAAACCGCGAAGTACGGCTGGAAGGCAATGCCTATTTCAATATAAAAAAAGACGCCGCTCACAAGAGTTTCGTCGTGCATGCCCATAATCTGTCTATCACCGTTTTAGGCACGGAACTGAATGTCAATGCCCGTTCGGCAGCTGCGGAAGTCGGCCTGATCAGCGGCAAGGTCAAAGTGACGAACGATAGGAGACCCGAAGAGCCGGAATACCTGCTGCCCGGTGATAAGATCAGCCTGGATACAGTGCGGAATGCCTTCATACGATCCGTTATCAACACCCAATTGTATTCGGCATGGATCGATGGTAAATGGAACTTCAGGCACACTTCCCTGGAGGAGATCGCAGGACTGATAAAAGAATACTATGGTGTCGAAGTGATCTTTACGAAAGAAAAGAGGAGACGCCTTTCCATCAATGCGGTGATTGCCGTAGGATCGTTACAGAAATTGATTCCTGTTCTTGAACAGACCCTTCACATACAAATGTTACTATCGGGAAGCCGACTAACTATTGAATAACTGCAAATAACGACAACATGAGTAAGAAGATCTTTCTTCCTGCGGTCTGTAGACGGCCGTTGGGACTACTATTCCTTGCACTTTGCTCTTCAGGATTTGCGGGCGCCCAGGACCTGGTTTCCCTTTCTCCGGCAGTACCGGCAGAAATAACCGCTGATCTGGGGTACGCTATGCAGCACACTATGCCGCTGGAGACCTTCATGCGTCAGATCCAGCATGAATACGGTATTTATTTCAGCTACCAGGCCGACTCCCTGAAGGAGACCATCGTCCTGTCCGGCGATCCGGACAAACGAAAAGAGCCGGATCCCGACAAACTGCTCTCCAGCGTACTGACTCCAGCCGGTCTTACCTACGAAAAGGTGAACAACGTCTACGTCATCACTTTGTCCCAGGAAAAGAAAAAGGCGATCAAAAAAAAAGAACCACAGCCGTTAGACCTTCCCATCAGGGGAAAAGTGTCCGATAACAATGGTCCTTTGCCCGGCGTTACTGTCAGCGAAAAAGGGAAAACCAAGGCGACCACTACCGACGCTCAGGGGCTTTTCCAACTCTCCGTTTCAGGGCCGAAGGCCATCCTGGTATTTTCTTACGTAGGTTACAAGAGCGTAGAGGTGCCACTCAACGGTCAGACCAGTTTAGATGTCAATATGGAAGCCGGTCAGTCACAAGCCCTCTCCGGCGTCGTAGTAACAGCACTCGGTATAACAAGAACAAAAAGATCCCTTGGATATGCAGTAGGCGAAATAAAAGGGGACGATGTCAATAAGGTAACGCAGACCAACGTTCTTAATGGCATGGCGGGCAAAGTCTCCGGCGTTCAGATCAGCTCCACGGGCGCCACTCCTACCTCTTCCGTCAGCATGGTGATCCGCGGCATTCGCTCCCTTAACAGCGACAACCAGCCTTTATTCGTTATCGACGGCGTACCTGTCAAGAACTCCCTCAGCAATATCGGCCTCAATAAGGGGAATGGCAATGATGTTGACTACGGCAATGCCATCTCCGATCTGAATCCCAACGATATCGAAAGCGTGTCTATCCTGAAAGGGCCCAGCGCGGCGGCTTTGTATGGATCACGCGCCGGTAACGGGGTGGTCCTCATCACCACTAAATCGGGGAAAAGATCCAAGGGACTTGGAGTCACCTTTAGCTCCAGCACTGAATTCGACAAGCCTTATAAATATCTCCCGACCAATCAGAGCTACACAATCGGCTATGACCCCTACACGAATCCCAATGGCTACAACAGTCTCAATGGCGTAATGGTAGATCTGGCCGGCACCGATACCTATCGTTTTGGAACTCCTCTCAACCAGGGCATCAAGGCCATCCAGTGGAACAGCCCTATGGATGCCAGCGGGAATTATATTCCGCAGGATATGGTAAGCCATAACAACCTGAAGAACTTTGTACAGACCGGTATCACATCCGCCAACAGCGTTTCCGTAGAAAATTCAACGGACAGGGATAATTACCGGCTGGCGTATACCAATACCAGCAGCAAAGGTATTATTCCAACCTCCGGCCTTACCCGCCACAATCTTGCCCTGAATATCGAACACAAGGTCAACCAGTCGCTGAAAATAAGTTCTTCCATCAATTACGTCCGCTCCGGCTCCGATAATGTGGTAGCTGGCAACAATGGTGGTGTACTATATGATGTGGCCTATCTTTCTCCCAGCGTAGATGTCCGGCAGATGAAGAATTACTGGCTCACACCGGGAATCCAGCAGCGCAAGATACTGCCGCCGGTAGGTGTCGATCAGGCTCCTGATGTACTCGACCCGGCTACCGATGGGGATAATAATCCATGGTTCACCTTGAACCAGGTAAAGAACAGCTTCCAGCGTAACCGGTTGTTTGGTAATGTAAAAGCCAGTTACGACTTCTCCCCGCATTTCAGCGCCTTCCTCCGGTATTCGCAGGATCTGTATAATGAAGACAGGGAGACTAAGATCTCCAAGAGTTACAACAATGAAAAGAACGGCTATTACAGTACCGAACATATCTATAATACGGAGAGCAACACCGATTTCCTGCTGACGTATCATAACACTTTCGCTTCCGACCTGGATCTTTCTGCATCCGCGGGCGGTAACCTTCAATATGTTTATAGCTCCGACCTGCAGTCTTTTTCAGCTTCCGGCGCAGGCATTATCGCTCCCGAATTATTCAATTTGTCCAATATAGCACAGGCTAATCTGAGGACACAGAACAATTGGAACCAGAAAGAGGTGAACAGTATATACGCAACGGCCTCCCTGGGTTATAAGGAAATGGCATATCTCGATCTTACCGGACGTAAGGACTGGTCCAGCACCTTGCCGATCAATGACAATAGTTATTTCTATCCTTCGGCTTCACTCAGCCTGTTGTTGAACAAATTTATCAATTTCGGCAAAGCGGTTGACATGGTCAAGCTGCGTGGTGGATGGGCCAAGGTAGGTAAGGATACCGATCCTTATAACCTGTATGGTACGGCGGCCATCGGCAGTTTTGGAGGCGTTACGACAGAATCGATCTCTTCCACCCTCAAGAACCCCAGTCTTAAACCCGAACAGGCAGTTTCCACAGAACTAGGTATGGAATTAGCTTTCTTTAAGAACCGTCTACGTTTTGACGGGTCCATCTATCGCTCGGACAACAAGAATCAGGTGTTGGGGATCAACATGCCCACTTCGGCTGGTTATTCCAGCAGACAGATCAATGCCGGTCTTGTACGCAGCCAGGGCCTGGAACTCCAGGTGGGTGGTACCATCGTTTCTTCAAAGGACTGGACCTGGAATCTCTCGGTCAATTACACAAAGAACAATGCCTATGTCATGTCCCTGGCGCCGGGCGTCCCTTATTTCTCCTTCTGGCAGGACGGCAACAGCGGCTCCTGGACCTATGCTAAAGGACAGGCTATTCCGAATGCCTTCGATGGGAAAGGCAATCCTGTCATCAGCGACGGTAAGCTCGGTCAGTTATGGGATAACCAGGTGGCTACCGTTACCGATAAAAGCTCGCCGTATTATGGCTATCCCCTGCTGAAAAATGACGGTAGTTACGACAGGGTCGGTAATGGCGATTTCAACCACAAGGAAGTGGTCGGCAATTACAACCCTAAGTTGCTGATGGGTATGCAGACCAGCGTAACCTACAAAGCCTTTACCCTTAGCGCGAGCTTCGACATGCGGCTGGGAGGCACCTTCTTCTCCCAGACCTACCGGTATCTGCAATCTGACGCCTCCATGGCCAGGCAGGAGAATATGGGCATCCCCATTCCCGCAGACAAGAGGAACGATATTCCCGGTTATCTGAAATCCAACCCGAATAAGTTCATCAAATTCGGAGGCCTGGATCAGTTCAAGCTGGTAGGCGGACCCACAGCGGAGAAAGGTGGCTTTCCTTATACCAACAACGGAAATATCACGATCAATGACGGCGCCTTCTTCCCCGGTGTATACAAGGATGACAATGGGAACTATGTCGAGAACCTGGGTGATCCTGCCATAACGAAATATGATTTCTATGAAGATGCTGCGACCGGCGGCTGGAACTTTGCCCGGATGAGCATGTTCGATGCCTCTTATATCAAATTGAGAGAGCTTACGCTTAATTATGAGCTGCCGAAAAGTTTGGCTTTTGCACTGAAGCTACAAGGCATCAGTCTGGGTATCTACACCCGGAATGTGATTCTCTGGACCAAGGCAAAAGCCGGCATCGATCCGGAACTGGCCTATCAGTTCCAGACAGGGCAACAGGGCAACGGTTCACAATTCCGTCAGGGGATCGAACGATATAATATTACCCCCTGGTCGATACCGATGGGTGTAAAACTTAATGTTCGTTTCTAAAAAGGCATAACGGTTAAAAACCTAAAAAAATTAAAAGATGAAAAGCGCGAAAAGAACCTTTAGGATATTGGGCGTTCTCGTTCTTACAGCCAGCCTTATAGGTTCCTGTAAGAAGTTCTCCACGCTCAATACCGATCCTAATCATATAACGGCAGCGAATGCCGCACCCGATTATCTCATGGCAGGTGTACTGACATCTACCGCTACTATCTATGGCAACTGGAGCAACGGCATTATATCCGGCGCCATGCAGCAGACTGCACAGGACGCTTTTGGCGGCACTTTCAGCCAATATGAATGGGCTACCACCGATTGGACCAACATTTATGCGGCCCTGGTAAATAATAAGGTGCTGATGCAAAAAGCACAGGCCAGCGACTGGAAGTTTCACCAGGGTGTGGCCCTGATCATGCAGGCCTTTAATTTTGGCGTCATCGCGGACTTCTGGGGAGACGCACCCGATTCAATGGCATTGAAGGGCGACCAGGATGGTGCAGCCAATCAGTTCCCTGTATTCGATAGTCAGCAAAGCATATATGCCGGCGTGATCGCGAATCTGAAGTCGGCTATTCCCTTCCTGCAGGGAACAAAGGCGGACCATCCCGAGATCACAGGAGCCACAGAAAGCTCTGACGTATTTTATGGCGGAGACCCGGCTAGGTGGAAAAGGCTGGCCTATTCACTCCTGCTGCGTTATTATATGCGTCTTTCTTCCAAAATGAATGTTCAGGCCAATGTGGAAGCGATCGCCGACAGTGTCTTTAACAGCACAGACGACGATTGGGCCATGTCCTTTCCCGGAACGGATCAACCCTCTTCCTACCAGATGAACGCCAAGTATCAAGGACAAAGCTCTTTTAACCGTAACAAGATGTCCGGCACGCTTACGATGAAGATGAAGGCGCTGAAAGATCCCCGGATCGTCATCATGGCGGAACCCATTGTCATCCCTTCGGTAGTCGATGCCAGTAAGTTCACTCCCGGAGATATTACTAATCTCACGCTAGTGTCGAACGGTGTACGTTATATCAATCCGGCTGCCGCTGCCGATTCGAAATACAAGCAATTTGACCCGGCCACCTATGCGACTGACCGGCCTTATGGTGCCGTGCTTGATAATTTATACGGTCTGTACGATACTGCTTCCGTGTATGTTGGCATCCCGATCAGTTATTCACCCACAGATTATAGTTATAATATCAACGGGACAGGTACCCAGTCTGCTTCTATCAACAATTATGTATCCTACCTGCGTAAAGGGATCTACGATCAGGCTACTCATCCTTTGCTCAAACAGCGGATGGCTTCCTACAGTGAGATCTGCTTTGACCTTGCAGAGGCGGCCCAGAAGGGATGGAATGTAAAACAGACGGCTGCCGGGTGGTATACGGCAGGTATCCAGGCTTCTTTTGATACCTGGCAGGTCTTTACCAATTATCAGTCAGACGTCAATGGTTATTACGGCTGTGTAAAGAATTTTTCCGATTATATGGCTCAGCCTGCGGTAGCTTATAACGGCACCCTGCAGCAGATCATCGAACAGAAATGGATCGCCGCCTGGCAGGCCTGTAATGAAGCCTTTATGGACTGGCGCAGAACAGGATTTCCAACTTTGACCATCGGCTGGTCTTCCTACCGGAAACAGATACCTTTACGTTTTGCGTACTTCAATACCGAGTTGCAGAACAATCCCACGAATTCAGCAGCGGCCATTGCCAACCTGCAGACGACCCCTTATGTGGGAACGGATGGTAATAACAGCGCCTGGTCTAAATTCTGGTTGGTAGAGGGTACGAATCAACCATGGCAATAAGGTTAATAAAACCGTGATGATAAACAGATAGCATGAGGTTACCCTATTGTTTGTATCTGCTGCTCTTTACATACTGCAGCGTGGGTTCTCTTTGCACCTACGCGCAAAAGGATCTGATGCCGGTCCCCCGGGAGTTCCAGTCCCGCGACCAGCGCCTGGCCATCACGGCGACCTTCAGGGTCTCCGTCACCGGCCATCCTGACCGACGCCTGTATGCAGAGGCCAGCAGGTTTATCCGGCGCCTCAGCGAGAGGACGGGTATCTTCCTCGACGGGCAGGGATATGTCGATTCCCAGGATACCGCAAGGACGGCCGCCCTGCTGATCTCCGTACAAAGGCCCGGAAAACTGGCACTTTATGAAGACGAAAGCTACCACCTGGAAGTCGGCGCTGGTCAGGTGCGATTGAACGCAGTAACGGACATAGGAGTCATCCGCGGCCTGGAGACCCTCCTGCAGCTGGTTAGCGCAGACAACACCGGCTATTATTTCCCCGGTCTGTCGGTCAGCGATGGGCCGCGATTCGGCTGGCGCGGCCTGCTGCTGGACGTAGCCCTTCATTTTATGCCGGTGGACGAGATCAAACGGACATTGGATGGTATGGCCGCCGTAAAAATGAACGTACTTCATCTTCATGCCTGCAATGACCAGGGCTTCCGGGTCGAGTCGAAAGTCTTTCCCCGACTGCAGGAGATAGCTTCTGACGGTCTGTATTATACGCAGCAGGATATCCGGGAGATCATTCGTTATGCCGGGCAGCGGGGTATCCGGGTCGTTCCCGAGTTCGTCGTCCCCGCCCATACGACGGCGATCCTTACGGCCTATCCGGAACTGGCCAGTGTAAAACGCAACTATACCCTGCAACGTTATTTCGGGGTCTTTGATCCCGTACTGGACCCCACCAATAAAAAAGTATATGTTTTCCTGGATAAGCTGTTTACGGAAATGGCTGCCCTTTTCCCCGACAGGTACTTCCATATCGGGGGAGATGAGAACACGGGAAAGGATTGGGAAAAAACGCCGTCCATCCGGGCTTTTATGAAGGCCCGGGGTATGAAGACCTTTATGGATCTGCAGACGTATTTCAACCGACGCATTCAACCCATCCTACGGAAGAACGGCAAGATAATGATGGGCTGGGACGAGATCCTGCAGCCGGGAGTGCCCAAAGACATCGTGATCCAGAGCTGGCGGGGAAAGGCGGCGTTCTATCAGTCGGTAAAGCAAGGTTACCGCGCCATCCTTTCCAACGGCTACTATATCGATCTTATCCAGCCCGCCTCTTTCCATTATATCAATGATCCTGTTCCTGACAGCGTTTTGCTGACAGCCGAAGAAATAAAAAACATCCTGGGCGGAGAGGCTACCATGTGGAGCGAACTGGTGAACCCGGAGACGGTCGACTCCCGTATCTGGCCCCGCACGGCAGCTATCGCAGAGCGGCTCTGGTCGCCCTCCTCCGTAAAGGATACGGATGACATGTACCGCCGGCTGGATATCGTGAGCCTGCAGCTGGATGCCCTCGGCCTCCGTCATGAATCCAATAAGCCGGTCCTGCTCCGGCGTCTCGCCGGCAGCTGGGATACGCGCCCCCTGGAAGTCCTGACGGATGTCCTGGAACCGTTGAAAATATATGAACGTAACCAGGGAGATACCATGTATACGGTATTCTCTCCGCTGACCAAACTGGCGGATGTTGCCGTACCCGATCAGCGGACGCCAAGGATCTTCAACCGGCAGGTAAAGGACTGGATAAGCCATCCTTCTCCGGATCCGGGGCAAAAGATCATACAGCAATTAACTATTTGGAAAGATAATGATACAGCCTTTCGCAAGCTGCTGGCCCGATCTCCGGTCTTACAGGAAGCTGCTCCGCTCTCAGCCAGTCTGTCGGCACTGGCAGCAGCGGGGATCGAGGCTATGCAGTATATCCGTGAACATAAAAAGGCAGACAACGAATGGCTGCTCCGGCAGCTGGCCGTGGCAGCACACGCGAGAGAGCAGAGCGGACGATGTGAGCTACAGGTAGTCGATAGCATTCAGCAGCTGATCACCCTGGCCGGTAACAACTGATCGCAATAGCCGGCAATAACTGATCGCAACAGCCGGTAACAACTGATTGCAACGGCTGGTGACACTTGATCAATCCGACCAGCAATAATTGAGTGCATGTTGCCATTGGAACTAAAAAAGTAAAGCATGAACGAAATTCAACAGCCCGCTCCTGCCAGGAGCGGACGTCTGCTCTCATTGGATATATTCAGAGGTATCACCATCGCCGGCATGATCACCGTCAACAATCCCGGTATAGAAGACCGGGTATATGCTCCGCTGGAACATGCTGTTTGGAATGGCTTCACACCGACCGACCTGGTCTTCCCCTCGTTCATATTCATTGTAGGCGTCTCCGTGGTATTATCCTATTCCGGGCAATCCGCCAAAGGCGTTTCGCGGCGGAACATGCTCCGCAAGACGATGCGCAGGGCGATCTTTCTTTTCATTATAGGAGTGTTTCTTAGTACGCTGCCTTATTTCGATTTTGCCAATTACCGGATACCGGGTGTCTTTCAGCGCATTGCTATCGTCTATACCGCCTGTGTCCTGTTATTCCTGTATACCGGCTGGAAGGCGCAGGCCAGGCTGGCCGCTGTTCTGCTGATCGGGTATTGGCTGGTTATGACCCTGGTGCCCGTTCCCGGGTATGGTCATTCGATCCTGGAGCCGGGAAAGAACCTTGCCGCCTGGCTGGATGCCATCGTCATCCCGGGCCGGATGTGGCAGGGCACCTGGGACCCCGAAGGTGTACTTAGCACGATACCTGCTATCGCATCGGGCATTTGCGGTATGCTGGCAGGCCAGCTCCTGATAAGCAAGAGGTCCCCGGAACGAAAGATCATCGGTTTATTCCTGGCCGGATTCCTTCTTTATATTCTTTCCAACGGTTGGGATTGGTTTTTCCCCATCAACAAGAATCTCTGGACCAGCTCTTTTGTGCTCCATACCGCAGGTCTCGATGCTATGATCCTGGCCTCTCTCTACTTTATCGTTGATGTGCTGGGGTATAAGAAATGGGCCAAATGGGCCATTGTATTCGGGTCCAATGCCTTAACTGCTTACCTGGTTGCCGAGGTTTTTGATGATCTGTTGAGGCCCCGCTGGGGGGACCGGCACACAGGTTTCAGCGTTCTTGAATGGATCATGGGAAAGATGCTTCCCACCGGGCTGCCGCCCGAGATCATCTCCCTGTTATGGGCAATCGCATTTTGTTGCCTGTGTTTCATTCCCGTTTATATCCTGTACCGGAAAAAGATCTTTGTGAAAATTTAACCCCGCTATCTCTACTAATATGAGTTATATGAAACGTGTTACCGCCTGTTCACTTTTGTTCCCGCTGGTCTTCTCAGCGACGTTGGCCTTTGCCCAATCGGCCCAGCCTGTCTACAAAGACCAGCCTTATCGCCAGAACTACAGTATAAAATATGAGATCTTACGGGTGAAAGACCCGGCGGCGCTCCGCCTGCAAAAAGTCGCCTGCGACCGTAAC
>JAATFV010000088.1 GCA_015655015.1 Chitinophagales bacterium
ATTTAATAAACGGGCAGCATATTTAATAAACGGGCGGGACATTTAATAATCATGCGGCATATTAAATTGTCGGGCGGCATATTCTCCTTTAATCCCATGATAAATGTCAAATCCGCAAAGAATGGGGAGAATGGCCAGGCGATACTTATCAGAGAAATAAAACGTTATACCAACATAATAAGATATTATAACGCTTATTTTCGTGTTTATGTGGGCAGTTTGTAAAAAAGAACTCCGTCAATTCTTTAGCAGTCTTACCGGTTATATAGCCATCCTTGTTTTCCTGTTGCTCAACGGGCTCATTTTATTTGTGTTCCCGAATACGGATATATTGACCTTTGGCTATGCCAACCTCGATAAATTCTTTGAATTGGCTCCCTGGATCCTGCTTCTGCTGATCCCCGCCGTTACTATGCGCAGCCTTTCCGATGAGTTCCGCATGGGTACTTTCGAGATCCTGCAGACGACACCCCTCAGCAGGGGGCAGCTGGTGGTGGGGAAATACCTGGCCAGCCTGATCGTTGTTCTGATCGCCCTGCTGCCGACCCTTGTCTATTTTTTGTCCATCGGGCGATTATCCGGACAGGGGGGCATCGATACCGGCGCCACCATCGGCAGCTATATCGGACTCCTGTTCCTTTCCGCTGTATTTACGGCTATCGGGATCTGCTGCAGCAGCTTTACCGGAAATGCCGTAGTGGCTTTTATCGGAGCGGCTTTTGCCTGCTTTCTTCTCTATAGCGGATTTGGCGCTATCAGTCAGCTGGCCGTTTTTGCGGCGGGAGCTGATTATTACATTGAAATGATCGGGATCGATTTTCATTATCGCAGTATCAGCCGTGGTGTCATCGACAGCCGGGACCTGATCTATTTTTTAAGCGTGATCTTTTTATTTTTGAGCCTGACCAACCGGAATCTTGCGAAGCAACTGGCGAAACGAAATAAATTATTGTCTTCAAAATATGGATGGATCGCCCTGATCGCCTTGCTGGTGGTCCTCAACCTGCTGGCCGGCCACTTTCATTACCGGCTGGACCTTACCCGGGAGAAACGATATACTTTAAGCGCTCCGACTAAAAGCCTTCTGGGCAAGCTGGATGATGATATCGAGCTTGACTTCTTTTTACAGGGAGACCTGAAAGCCGGAATTCGCCAATTGTCGAAGAGCACGCTGGACCTGTTGCAGGAATTCAATGAATACTGCGATGGCAGGATCCGGGTCCGCAATTTCGATCCATTGACCACCCTGAATGATTCGGCAAAAGTCACCTTCCTGGACTCCCTGCGCAAGCTGGGCATCCAGCCCATGACGCAGGTAGCCCAGTCTAAAAAAGGAGAGGAGCAAAGCCAGCGCATCGTAATTCCCGGGGCTATTTTGAAATACAAGGATAAGATCTTTCCTGTCAACCTCCTCAGCGGAGTCCAGGTTGCACGGGAAGGACAGCCGGAAGAACAGCTGTATACCAACGCTGAGACTTTGCTGGAATATAAATTCGGAAGCGCGATCGATAAGATCACCCGTAAGCAAATTCCCGCTATCGGGTATGTGCTGGGGAATGGGGAACCCCTGGACTTCAGCGTCTATAACCTGATCCAGGACCTGCGGGCCAGTTACCGGTTTGGGGTGCTTCGCCTTGACAGCGTCCCCCTGATCCCTCTCCAATACGATGCGCTGATCATCGTCAAGCCCACCCAAAAATTCACTGACCGGGAGAAGCTGGCCCTGGACCAATATGTTATGCATGGGGGAAAGCTGATCTGGGCCATCGATCAGCTGCATGCCGAGATGGATAGCCTGCGGGAGGATCACCAGGTGATCGCCTATGACCGGGGATTGGAGCTGGAAGACCTTTTTTTCCGGTATGGGGTGCGGGTGAACCAGGACTTAGTAGAAGATCTCCAATGCGCCTCGCTGAACCTGGTGGTAGGCATGCAGGGAGATAAGCCACAGTTCAAATTGCTGCCCTGGCCTTATTTTCCCCTGCTGAACGGCAGCCTGACTCATCCTATTTCCAAGAATCTCGACCCCGTCTATTCCAAATTCGCCAACTCTATCGATACGGTTAAGGCCCCTGGCATTGAAAAAACCATCCTTTTGCAGGGCTCTGACAATGGAAGGACCCTGAGCACTCCTGCCCTGATCTCTTTTGAGAGCGTGAAGCAGGCCAGTGATCCGCATGTATTCAATAAACCCCGTATCCCCGTGGCCGTTCTGCTGGAGGGAAAGTTCAGCTCTCTCTTTGCCAACCGCATCGGAACAGCCGTGGCTGACAGCCTGGCGAATTATTATAAACAGCCTTTTCTCCCGGCTGCACCGGAAGCTTCCCGCGTCATCGTCATCGGGGATGCGGATATCGCAATGAATGAGGTGAGTCCGCAGGGACCGCTGCAAATGGGCTTTAATAAGGACAATAACTATAAGTTTGCCAACGAGGATTTTATCCAGAATTGTGTCGAATACCTGGTGAATCCTTCGAATATCCTGGAAACCCGTTCCAAAGATTATACCCTGCGGCTCCTGGACCCCACGAAAGTAGAGGAGGGGCGCGCCTTCTGGCAATTCATCAATATCGTCCTGCCCGTGCTGCTTGTCATTGCGGGTGGGTGGGTATATCAGTTACTCCGGAAAAGAAAATATAATGCCTGACACCTTTCCCCGCCGCCTCTTTTGGAGCCTGCTGTCGTTTTATTTTATTTTTTTGGGCTACGAGGTCCTGCACACGGATTACCTGTTCACCGATGAGGCGTACCGGCTCTGGAATAATGTGGACAGGGAGGGTGTATTCCATTCTTTTCATACAGAGGGCCGAACGCTGGGCGGCCTGATGGTACGCTGGCTTTTTGAGCGATGTCATTCGGCGGCGGATGTGAAATATATCCGGTTGCTGTCGCTGGGAGAATGCCTGCTGATGCTGTTGGTCCTTTATAGGGTTTTGAAGCGTTTGCAGCGGCGATGGATGCCCGCTCTCAGCGATGAGCTTATTTATACGACACTGACGCTGGCGGCAGCTTCTCTTTCCATCGCCAACTGGATCAGCTGGGCGGTCAGCACGATCATTTTTATTCCGGCTATCCTGAGCCTGATCGCTGGAATGATCTTGTATGAGAGCGTGCAGCGCGATCGTGAAAAAGCCAGCTTTCCAGGGTTGCCCGCTTTGCTGGCGGTGATCCTCTTGTCTGTTACCGGGCTGTTTTTTTATCAGACACCCTATCCCTTTCTGTTATTGCCTTTTTATCTGCTGTTCCTCCTTAAGGAGGTTCCCGGCGGGAAGGGGGTATTGCCTGCGGAGCCGGTTTTGCCTGGCGGGGAGCTTAAACCGGATGGATTGATTGGGACGATGGCTGAGGAGAAAGGTGGACTGATTGGAACGAGGGCTGGCGGAAAAAGCCGGCTGGTTGGGCCGGTTGCAGCCGGATCGGACGCGCTGCTGATAGGATCGGGAAACAAATTCCCGGGGGCCGTTTATATTGGGATCCTTGTTTATTTTATTATACTGGGGGTTTATTTTGCCTTGTTCCGGTTCGGCCTTAAAGTGATGGGTATGGCGGCGAGTGAACGGACGGCGCTGGCTACGGATCCCCTGGAACGCCTGTCTTTTTTCTTTTCATACCCGATGAACCAGGCTTTTAACGGTAATTTTTTATTCGATGTGAAAAGCGTTGTTTCGCAGATGGTGTTCCCCGTGCTGTTCCTGGCCTGGGTGATCGCCCTCGTCCGCTCAGCCCGCGTAGCTGACGGGCAATCCCACTCCGGCAAATCCCACTTCGGCAAAAGCCAATGGATGCACATTCTGCGAACAATCCTGCTGATGCTGGCTTTCTGGGGGCTGGGATTTCTTCCTCAATTGGCGGGGCATGAGGCTTTTGCTCCTTATCGCACCATGCTGGTGATGACGGTGATGGTCTTTGTCGCGTTGGTATATACCGCCCTGTCTTTGATACGCACCTCCCCGGGGAAGGTCCGCTTTTCTTTTTATCTTATCCTGGTGCTTTTGGGGAAGGGGGCCTATAATTACAAAGTATACCTGGCGGATCCGCTGGGGAAGGAGTACCAGGTTATCCGGCAGGCCGTGAATACCCATTATAATAATGGGGTCCGGGAGGTGGTGTTTATCAGGCCTTCTGACCATGGGTTTGAAAAAAGCCTGGGGATCGGGAGCTTCAAAGACGAGTTTGGCCTGCCTTCGACGCAAAAGGACTGGACTCCCGAGCCGCTGGTAAGGCAATTGGTGTATGAGCTGACGGGCAGCAGGGCGCGGGCGGAAGCGTTGAAACTGACCCAATATGCCAGCGTGGAGGAATACAAGGGGGAGGCAGGGGATGGAAAAGGATCACAGGCAAGCCCGGCGGAGGTGAAGCCGGTGACACCGGAGGAATGGAAAGACAGTGCCGTCCTGAACCGGGATAACATTCTTTATATCAATGCTCCCAAACTGTTAAATGAGCTGCACCCGGGCCAGATGAAATTAAATACCCCCGGAAGTTAACTTGAGGCTCCATCTGTCCATTAAAAAACATATCAGTTCGGATGAAATAGATGAATCCGCTGGTTTGAAATAACAGGGGGTTCGTACCTTTGGCAATCAATCAGGTATATGGATCGTTCGCAGATAACGTATTTAACCTTTGGAATTGTTTTATTGCTGGCTGTGATCTTTGACCTGGGTTTGCTAAGCAAGAAGGGAGGTACAGTCTCTATAAAAAAAGCGCTGCTGCAAACGGGTTTCTGGGTGGCCCTGGCCCTGGCTTTTTTCGCTTTTCTCTGGTATGAGAACGGGCATAAGATGGCATTGGAGTACCTGAGCGCCTACCTGATGGAATGGAGCCTCAGCATTGATAATATCTTCGTTTTTATCCTCATTTTCTCTTTCTTCCGCGTGAAGCCGGCTTACCATGCACGGGTGTTGCTGATCGGGATCCTGATGGCGATCGTGCTAAGGATCATTTTTATCACGGTAGGCATCGCCCTGGTGACGAAGTTCCATTGGTTATTATATCTGTTCGGTGTGCTCCTGATCTATACGGGATTCAGCATGTTCAGGGCTAAGGAGGAAGATGCGATGGATGTGGAGGACAACCGGGTATATAAATTCCTGAAACGGCTGCTGCCGCTGACGGGCAGTGACGGGGACGGGAAGATGACGATCCGCAAAGACGGAAAGAAATTGTATACTACATTGTTTGTCGTGGTGGTGCTGCTGGCTACAACGGATATCCTTTTTGCCGTGGATTCGATACCGGCGGTGTTCGGGATCAGCCGGGAAAAAATAGTCATTTATACCTCGAACATATTTGCTGTGCTGGGCCTGCGGTCCCTCTTTTTCCTTTTGCAGGGCGCGGTGGCCAGGTTTTCCTATTTGCAGCAGGGGATCGCTGTGGTGCTGGTTTTTGTGGGGCTCAAGATGCTGGCGGAGATCCTGGATATTTTCCTGCCGGTGTATGTGTCTTTGCTGGTGATCCTTGTCTGTATCACGACGGCTATCTTATATTCCATGTATTCAACAAAAGGGAAAGCCGCTGGTCAAAGGGCTGAGAGAGGGCCGGGCGAAGGATAGGCCAGGCTTCCGGCCCGAAGAGGGAGAAAGGATAGGGTAAGGATAAGTTAAGATAAATACTGACAGTGAAATATTCCATTCAACATATCAGCGAGATCATGCAGGGAAGTCTGCTGCAGTTCCGGAGGAATGACCCGGTAGAGCATCTTTTACTGGATAGCCGCCGGCTGGTCTTCCCCGATACTTCCCTGTTCTTTTCCCTGAAGGGACCCCGGCGGAATGGAAGCCTTTTCCTGGAAGAGCTCTACCATCGCGGCGTAAGAAATTTTGTGGTGCAGGAGGCGCCGGAGGGACATACAAGGGTGGAGTCAGCCGTGACCCCGGCTGGTGAAGGGACGGTATCCGGGTTCCCGGATGCGAATATCATCCTGGTCAAAGATGCCCTGCAAGCCTTGCAGCAGCTGGCCGCATATCACCGCCGGCAATTTATGCTTCCCGTGATCAGCATTACCGGCAGTAATGGAAAGACTATTGTAAAAGAGTGGCTCAATCAATTGCTGGAAGACGAATATCACATCGTCCGGAGTCCTAAAAGCTATAATTCCCAGATCGGAGTGCCGCTGAGCGTATGGCAATTGAATGAAGCGCATGAGCTGGCCATTTTTGAAGCAGGTATTTCCCGCCGGGGAGAGATGCGGAGGCTGCGTGAGATCCTGCAACCCACCATCGGGCTCTTCACCAATATCGGGGAGGCGCATAGTGAGGGATTCGATAGCCGGGCGGAAAAAGCTTCGGAGAAGCTGCAGCTGTTCGATCATTCGGAAGTAATTATTTATTGCAAGGACCAGCCGGAAACGGAGAAGGCGATCCAGACCTGGCTGGCGGGGCGGGCAGCGGCGGCCGCCGGCGAGGAGGCAGACCCGGAGAGAGGACTTGCGCCACAACTTTTTTCCTGGGGCCGGGATGCCAGCGCTACGCTGGTCATCACGGAAATACGCAAGGGCTCGGGTAAGGGAAGCCTGGCCGGATCAGGACCGAAGACGACGGCGATATCGGGAGGGGCGGTAATCGCTGTCCGGTATCAGGGCGATGCGTTTACCTTCACCGTTCCTTTTGCAGACGATGCCTCCCTGGAGAATATTCTTCATTGCGTAGGTGTCCTTTTATATCTCGGGCAGCCGTTGGGATCGATCGGTAAAAAATTGCCGGGCTTGTCCCCTCTCGCCATGCGGCTGGAATTAAAGAGCGGGATCAACCATTGTTCGATCATCAATGATAGTTATAGTGCTGACCTTAGTTCGCTATCCATTGCCCTGGACTTTTTATCACTGCAGCAGCAGCATGAGCGGCGGACCGTCATCCTGTCGGATTTCCTGGAGAGCGGCCTGGAGGAATCAGCCTTATATGGTGAAATAGCCAAGGCCCTCCTGCAGAAGGATGTGGACCGGCTGGTGGGGATCGGCGACAGGATCAGCGCTCATGCAGATAGTATCCGTCGCTGGTTTCCCCGGGAGACCGTATTTTATCCCTCGGTGGACCATTTTAAAAAAGATCTTCATCACCTGCATTTCAGGGATGAGACGATCCTTATCAAGGGAGCCAGGGTATTCGAGTTCGAGGAGATAGACCGGCTGCTCTCCGAGCAGATCCATCAGACGATCATGGAGGTTAACCTGAATGCTATGGCGCATAATCTCCGGCAATACAGGCAGCTGCTGCAGCCTGCTACGAAAATGATGGCCATGGTAAAAGCATTCTCCTACGGCAGCGGCGGCTATGAAATCGCCAATTTATTGCAGTTTCACGGGGTGGACTACCTGGGTGTCGCTTATGCAGACGAGGGGGTGGCGCTGAGAAAAGCAGGCATTCGTATGCCTGTCATGGTGATGAATACGGAAAACAGCTCTTTTGATTCCCTGGTACAATACAACCTGGAGCCGGTGATCTATTCTTTTTCCCTTTTCCGGTCATTTGATAAATGGTTGAAAAAGGAAGGGATCGGGCAATTCCCGGTGCATATCGAGCTGGAGACAGGGATGAACCGTCTGGGTTTCCCCTTACAGGAGGTAGGAGAGTTGGGCCCGGCCCTTTCCCATTCCTCGTTTAAAGTGCAGAGTGTCTTTAGCCACCTGGTTGCCAGCGAGGAGGCTCAGCAGGATCCTTTTTCGCGCCGGCAGGGTTCGTCATATTTAGAAGCGGTGGCAACGCTGCAAACGGCCCTGTCTTATCCTTTTCTCCGGCATATTGCCAATTCCGCCGCGATCGTTCGTCATCCGCAGCTGCAATTGGATATGGTGCGCCTGGGGATCGGCCTCTATGGGATCGACAGCGCGGATTCCCACCGGCTCGACTTGCTGGAGGTATCCACGCTGAAGTCTACGATCGCGCAGATCAAGCCCCTCCACGAAGGGGATACTGTCGGATATAACCGCAGAGGGATCGCCGGTCGGGGTACGTTGATCGCGACTGTCCGTATCGGGTATGCGGATGGCTATCCGCGCAGCCTGGGCAACGGGGCGGGGAAAATGTGGGTGAAGGGCCGGCTGGCGCCTGTCATCGGAACTGTCTGTATGGATATGACCATGATCGATATTACGGGGATCCCGGATGTGGGAGAAGGAGATGAGGTGGTGGTCTTTGGCAACGAACTATCTGTCAATCAATTGGCGCAATGGGCCCAGACCATCCCCTATGAGATCCTTACCGGGGTATCACAACGGGTAAAAAGGGTCTATTTCGAAGAATGAGGGTGAGGAAATTGAAGTATATTTGATCCTTATAATTTATTACAGTGAAGGCAAGAAACGTTTTTTTGGTAGTGCTGCTTATTATCCTGGCCGACCAGTCTCTGAAGATCTGGGTGAAGACACATATGCCGCTTAGTCATCCTTTGGAAGTCTACCGGGAGCCGGTGTCCAAATATGACAATGGGATCAAGCTGATGGGCGATAAGGCGCAGATCTATTTCGTGGAGAATGAAGGAATGGCCTGGGGCTGGAAGTTCGGCGGTGCCCTGGGGAAAATAGCGCTGACCTTGTTCCGCCTTGTGGCTGTAGTGTTCGGGGTATATTATATTCATACGGTGATCAAACGAAAATATCACCGGGGTTTTATTCTTTGTGCAGCCCTGATCTTTGCCGGAGCATTGGGCAACCTGCTGGACAGTATGTTCTATGGTCTGATCTTCGAAGCCAGCACGTACGATCATGTAGCTAAAATATTTCCGCATGTGGGATACACCAGCTTCCTGCACGGGCGGGTAGTGGATATGCTGTATTTCCCCCTGATAAAAACACATTATCCTCAATGGCTGCCTTTTGTGGGAGGTGATGAATTCGAATTTTTCAGCCCTGTCTTCAATATTGCCGACGCCTCCATCTCCGTAGGGGTGATCGCTATTCTCCTGTTCCAAAAGAAATTCTTTCACAAGGAGCCGGGTGAAGAGCCTGCTGCCATTGAGACCAATGTGAATACAGTGGGTGTGTGAACCGTCAAGTCACCAGTCTGGCCGGAGAACACGTCTGCGCTGGAACGACAGACGTGAAGTTTGTTTGCAGGGTGCTAACAACTGCGTCTTTTTACATTTAAAATAACTTTACCGGGCCGGAGCGTGATCAGGGGCTTCATTTCAGGGACCAGTCCCGTGGGGCTGATCTCGAATTCTTTTAAAAAGGCATAGAGGAAGAAAGACATTTCCGCCATGGCGAAATTGTTGCCGATGCACAACCGGGGGCCGGCTCCGAACGGGAAGAAGCTTTTTGTTTTTTTCTCTTTTGCATTTTCGGAGAGGAATCTTTCCGGGTGAAAGGCTGACTCATCGTTCCAGTAATCTTTATTTCTATGCAGGCCGTAGAAAAAGGATAAAATGACGGTGCCCTTCGGGAAGGAGTATTCACCGAACTGATCGTCTTTCAGGGCCACTCTGTCTGTCATCCAGGCAGCAGGATACAGGCGCATTCCTTCATTGATGACAGCGGTAAAATATTCGTCTTTTACGCTGTCGGTTATGTTCATGGTCTCCATGGAGGCTCTTAGCCGTTCCATCACTTTTGTCTCGGGAGCCAGCAAATAAAGCAGCCAGGACAGCGTATTGGCGACTGTCTCGTGTCCGGCGAAGATGAGGATCATGATCTGGTCGATCAGTCTTTCTTCCGGTATCGGCAGCCCGGTGTCTTCATATCTCGCCTTTAATAAAATATCCAGGAGGTCATTGAAGCTCTCCTTACCGGATTGCCGCTCTTTGAGGATGCCTTTGATGATGTCCCTCATTTTAGCTGATTTTCGGAGCATGATCCGGTCTGCGTGATTGATCGGGTAGAAGAAACGCTGGAGGGGCTTGTTCACTTCCCCGATATAAAAGTCCTGTACTTCGCTGAAGGTCCGGCTTAATTCCGACATGGTTTCCGGGGCCAGGCGAATGGTGAACAGGGAATTGATGACAATATTAAATGCGGTCTGGTATACCAACGGATATACGTCGATCTTTTCCCCGGTGGGGAAGTCCGCCAGGGACCTGTTGATAGTGCCGATGATGATCTCATAAAGTCCGGCTATTATTTCCCGGTGAAAACCCGGCTGTACGAGCCGTCTATGTGTGAGCCAGTCTTCTCCGTTCGAAAAGAGAAACCCTTTTCCGAAATACCTGGCGGCCCGATCGGCTGTAATTTCCGATTTGGGATAGTTGGTGTGATTTTCTTTGAGCACATAGTTGATAAAGGCCGGGTCCTGGGTGAGGATCAGGGTATACTTTTTCAGGGTGGCTACGGAATAGGTGCCCGAGAATCGGTTCATGCTGCGGGAGACGAATTTTATCGGGTCCTTTAAGAACCGGAAGGACCGGAAGAGGGATTGGAGGGCTGTATAACCGGGGGGCAGGCGATAGGTTTTATTTTCGGGGTTCATATCAGATCTTTGTGGCGATGAAGGCGATTAAGCTGGCGCCAGGAAGAAATAATAACTGAGCGATTATTGTCCCCAGGAGCCTTGCTATAATGATATAGACGATATATTTTCTAAAGACTGCCTCCGGGCATTTTCCTAACATCACATCGTCTGTCATAACGGAAAGATGCGGGTCGATGAAGATAGACAGCAGGATGGTGGCAAATCCGTTTATAAATGCAGAAAGGCTGCTGGCGGTCGTTCGGTATTCCGGGTTGAGATAGGCAGCATATACTGAGGATAGTACGCCAACGGTGAGAACGGCGACAGCGACGGTGTTCAGTATGAAAATTTTCCAGGGAAATTCTTTGTCTGTGCTGATCTGGGTGATATTTCCCCTGGCGGGAACGGCCATATTGTCTTTAAAGTAAAGAATGCCATTTTTTGTGAACCCGCGGATGATCAGCTTTGGAAGGGATTTATGGGTGCTGAAATTCAGGACGGCCCTGGAAAGTATTCTTTGAAAGGTGGGAATCAGAAAGCCTCCGAGGATCGTCGCCAATGTACAGGAAAAGATGACATAGCGGAAAATGATCGTATTATCAAAGATCCCATGTTTTATATCGTTCTCCACTGTCTTTGCCAATAGCGGCGCCTGAAAGCCATTGGCAGTCCGGGAAATTAAAAGGAGTATATTGAACAAGGCGAATGAGATGGCGATGCGGCCGGTCCGGATCCCGACGATCCTTACCGAGTAGGAAAGGGTCGAGATGAGATTGATGAGGAAAGTCAGTATAAGAACGATGAGGATTTGGGAGGTCATTGGATGATTCGATTGATTTTTGTAAATGGGCCTGCAGGAGGCGGATCCTGTATGAACCTAAAGTTAGGACATCGGGAATTAAAAATCCCCGGAGATTATTCCAGGGATTTCATACAAACTAAGGGAGCTCTAAAAACTATTTTGTCAGCTTCACCATTTTGCTGCTGATCATTTTATCGGCGTACTGAATTTGCAAAACATAGGTCCCACTGGACAGGTTGCCGAGTCCATATAAAGACAGGTCGTTAAGGCCCTGGGATACCGGGGCTTTTTCGTGCCTGACCACGCGACCGTACATATCGGTCAGGCTGATCCGGATAGAGCCGTCTCCGGGACAGGTGAGATCGAAGGTGATGTGGTCGGTAAATGGATTGACCAGAGATCTGATCCCGAAGTCAATTCCCTCCGTGCCGAGCAGGAGCTGGTTGCTGTACCGGTGGACATTCCCTCCGGTGATATTGAGCCGGTAGTAGGATTGAGCGGCAGGAGGATTGGGATCTGTGAAATGATAACTGGCTCCCTGTCCGGCGCCGGCGATGCCTTTTACCCATCCGATGGGCGTAAAAGCGGAGCCATCGTCACTGCGCTCTACGATAAAGGTGACATCGGCGGTCTCATTGGCAGATAGCCATTGCAGGGCGCTCATACCTTCCCGAACCTGTCCTTTGAAAGAGACCAGGGTGGTAGGCAGCGTAATCAGGCAATTGACGGCATGTACGATCTTGGGCGTATTGGTGGCGAAGGCGCAGCCGCTGGTTGTCAGGTTGGCGACCGTAGTGGCGACCACGATCCGGTAGAGGATCAGGTTGTCCACGGGATTTAGCCGGAAATAACGGGTAATCAGGTCTGAATACTGGCCGGTAGACGGATCATAGACGGGTGTAGAGGTGCCGCTTGGCGCCTGTCCGGCCGTATCGGTGCCAACAGATGCCCAGGTGACTCCATTGTCCGTGCTTTGCTGCAGCATCCATTGCGTATAGTTGTCAACGTAAGAAGCTATTTTAAACCGGACGGTGTCATCCGCGCCCTGGCAGAGTGTATCAGGTTTGTTCGGCGTGAGCAGCAGGTCGGGGGGGCAGGTAGACAGGCTGATGTCATCCATTGCCCAGTCATTACCTCCTCCTCCGGGAGCATTGTTCCGGATGGAGATGGTGATGGAAGTCTGGGTAGGGCCGGTAAGCAGGACAAATCCTCTTTTTTGCCAGCCTACCGTATCCAGCTGACCGGAAGAGTAGCGGTCGAGGCCATCCACGACAAAGCTAAGGGTAGGCAACACTCCCGGCAAATAGGTGGCGTTGCTGTTGGTGTCGATACCGCAGTTGGGGCAGACGTTCTTTATCCAGGCCGAGAACTGGTAATAAGTATTGGGGCAAAGGCCGCTGATGGTCTGGCGATAGGCTTCGCTGGTGGCCAGGTCGGAGTTGACCAGCAGCATATAACCGGCATCGGTGTTATTGTCGGGCGGGTTGTTGCCTGCCGCCGTGCTGGTGCCGGTATGGTCTCCGGAGATGAACCAGAAGCCGCTGAATTCCCGGTTGTCACAGGAATTGGGGTCCGTCGAGGGTATGCTGGAAGGAACGCTGCAATTGGGCTGCCTTCTCGCCCCGGGATAGGTGGAGCTGGTGGGGCTGATATTATTGACAATGGCATAATAACCGTCGCCTATCACCGAGCTGGTGCTGCTGGCAGGCAGGTAAGTATAGTTGGGTATGAGGAAAGTCGGGCCGGTGCTCCTGTTGCGTCCGACGCCATGACCGAAGGTGCCGCCGGATTCTGCAGCGAAGTTGGTGCCGGTGCTGTTGGAGCAAAGGGTGGCCGGCCTGGCGATGAGGATCTTATATTGGTTGGCGTTGAGCGCTGTATCCAGGCCGCCGCTATTGCGGAAGGCGATCACTCCCGCACCCAGTACGATGGTGTCGCCGTAATTTCCGGTGACCCGTACGCGGATGGAGGTAGAGACGAGGGTGCCGCCGCTGAACAGGGGCCTGTTGGCGCCCGGCTGCATGTCGCTGGCGCCTGTTTTATCGGAGAGCCCCATGGCGGCGGGGGCGGCAGGAAGCACGCCGAAGGCAGGGCCTCCCATATTGATACGGACCTGGTAATCTCCGGCACTGGCGGGAACCTTTACAAAGCTGCCAGCGTCATCGGAAGGCGCCAGGGTATATTGCCGGTAGGTAGCTCCTTCATTGGTGATCAGCCGGAGAAACTCGCTGGCGATCGTGTCCGTATGGGTCGGGAGATTGTCGTAGTAGCGAACGCTGTAGATCTTTCCGTAACTGCTGTTCACATAAAAGGTGGTGCGGACCTCCAGGGTATCGCCGGGCTGTACGGTGCCGCCTACTGTCTTTTTGGAGAGGTTGACATAACTGTTCCCGAATCTCACCAGTTCGTTCTGAGAGTATGCTGCTTTATGAAAGAAAAGAGAGAGGAGTATGAAAATACTTATTTTGCGGGAAACAAGACAACGGGGTACACGTGTTTTCATGGTCGACAGTTTTCTACAGTTATCGGATAATACGGGTTACAAGGATTGTTCGGATTATAACGGATAAGGGTAACGGATCTTTGCCACTAATGGGAAACATAGTTTCAGCTATGTGACTATCACCTTTAGACCTATGACCATCAATGGATTAAATCAGGTATAAAGGTAAACTCTATTTGGGTCCATACCAATCGTATAAATACCAGGGTAAAACGAAAAACTACTATTTCATATTTAGGAAATTATATATTATTTTGTTGTTGCTTAATGTGCTATTCTCTTCGACCGGTAGCCGGCCTGTTCTTATCCTGAATCTGCCTTATCAAGAGACCTTAATGGGTCTGTTATTACCTCTAATGTTTGTTCGCCGGGTCCCACCTGCCGCCAACCGACAGCGTACGCAAGTCCGGTAAGAATTACCGCTTTGTAGTATTGTTAGTTTTCATATGATCTTCTACCTTTAGCTTCTTACCAGTCTGATCCATCAAATGACCTGTCCTCCAGGGGTATTTAGGGACCTGTAAAGCAGGCTCTTAGGGAATGTATGGGATATACAGCAGATAAAATAACAGACCGTGTCTTAGGGCCGGATCTACATCTAATTCTATAATTCTATGGATAGAACGGAGAATGATCTCAGGTTTGTCAAATTCCGAAAGGATTTTTACTATGCAGCGAAGACGCCTTCTTTTGTGAGCAATAATATCGGGGGCGCCGATGAAATTGCGAGATGGGTGCTGGATTGGAATGATGTTCTTTACAGGGACGAGCTCCATGCCCCCCCTTTGTATATACCTGTTGTAAACAGGCTGACCGGGGAAAAAGGCGGGGCGGGTACACCTGTTCTCCTTAAGACGGATGCGCTCCTCTATACGGCAGAGAGTGTGATAGTATATTATGAACAGCGGAGCTTGCCGGCAAAAAGGCTTTTGCCGGAGGAAGCTGCCAAGAGGGAAGAGGTGGTGGCTTTATACAATCTGTTCGCAGGTCCTTTTGAAGGGAATGTATCCAAATATATTTACGGGCAGCTGCTGGAGGACCGCCGGTATGCCGGGAGCTGGTTTACGCAGGGCGTTCCTTTAGGGGAGAAGCTGAGCTATTGGCTGTTCTTTTCTTCCATGCGAAAAACGATGAAACGGGAAGGGAAAGTGGACGAGAGGCCGTCTGGTGAAAGACTGGCCTATATTAAAAGGATCTTCGGGAAGGTAGATGGGATACTGAGCGATGGCCGGAGGTATCTGACAGGAGACCGGCTGACCATTGCCGATATAGCCTTTGCCGCTGTGGCTGCCCCGCTGCTGCTGCCATGTGAGTTTGGGGGAGCGATGGCTGTTATTCATTCTGTACCTGCAGAAATGAGGAGGGAGGTGGAGGAATTGAGGGCTACTCCTGCAGGACAATTCGTTATGTTGCTTTACCAGGACGACCGGCCACTGAAACGTTCCCGCAAAGAGATCCCGAATGAACCGGGGCCGTTGGGGAAATTGGGCTTACGGGTAGGGTTGGCGCTGGGCCGGAAGAAGACGGGGCTGTTCTGTTTTCTGCAGAAACGTTTTCCCGTATTGAGATTGGGGGTGGTAGGGCTGGCGGCTGTCTGTAAAAATGATCTGTTGGTGGAAATGATGGAGCGGGATAATGATTTTACGGTGGAGGAGATCAATGGGAAGAAGATGGCTAACCAGAAAGGAGCTTTCTTTTTGGGGTTTGACCGGAACAGCCCGCAATTCGACCGGGAGCGTAATATGGTCCGCAGGACGGCGAAAAAAGAGGATATGGACCGGATCCGGTCCTTTATACGGGACGCGTGTGAGGGGATTCTGCAGCAGGCACAGCCTTATGGCAAGATCGACGTAGCGGACACCCTATGTTATACGGTATTGGTACGTTTCATCGACGATTATTTCGGGGTGCCTCCGCCCACGGAGCCCATTATGCGACATTGGCTGCGCGTGCTGTTCTACGATCTCTTTCTGAATTTTACGAATGACAGGGCCAAACATCAGGAGGCGGTGACTGCCTCCCTGGATAGAAGGGTGTGGATATTGCAATTGATCAAAGACCGGAAGAGGGAATTGGATAACGGGGAGCCTTTCGCCGATAATGTCCTGAACCGGATGATCCTGCTGCAAAGGGAAAATGGGAATGGATGGTTTGACGACGAGACGATCCAGCGTAATATCGGGGGGCTGATCACCGGTATCCTGGAGACGACGAATAAGGCGGTGATCCTTGTGCTGGATGAGCTGTTCAACCGGCCGGATGTCCTGAGGGGGGCGATCGATACGGCGCGGCTGAAGGATATGAAGAAGATGTATGGTTATGTGAGTGAGGCGTTGCGGTTCAATCCGGCACAGCCGGGAGTGATCCGTTATTGTGAAAGTGAGCAGGTATTGAGAGGGAAGGGATTGAAGAAGTATCGGATCAGGGCAAAGCGGAAAGTATTTGCGTTGACGGCCTGTGCGATGATGGACCCGGATGTTTTTCCGGAGCCCAGGCAATTCAACCCGCAGCGCGAGGCCGTTTATATGAATTATGGGTATGCCCTGCATGAATGTTATGGGAAGTATATCAATGCGGTGACGATATCGGAATTCGTGGCGGCTGTTCTGCGGCTGCCGGGGGTGCGGAGGGAGCCGGGGTGGGCAGGACGGGGGACGGGGCTGCATGTGGGGCCGTTCTTTAATAATTTTGTGGTGGCGTTCGATTGAAAAGCTACAGGCAATTAGCCAGCCGGCATTGATTTTTTTGAATACTTATAAAGACTCATTTATAATCCAGCTTGAAGCTTGCCGCTATAAGCTTGAAGCTCACTAAATCAGCTTCCGATGACGCATCAACATCCACTGACCCTTGTGACGCCCGTGAAGAGCGGAGAGCACGACAACCTGAATGCGTTGCTCATGCAGATCCGGGCGGATGTACAGGCGGGGGTCCACCAGCCTTTCGAGAGCCTGGGCACGATCCACTATGCCCGTTGGATATTATTAGAGCCGAAGGATGCCGATGGCAATATAGAAAGCGATGTGGGCGTGCGGCTCGTCTTCTCTTCCAATTATGATGGAGAGGAAGAGGCGCATTTGACGGGGCTGGCGACTCTGTGCGCTTCCTTTATTGATAAGCTATATGGATTTTGTGTGGATTATCCGGATGCGGGTAACCGGACGACGGAGAGCAGGAAGAGATACCTGTCACGATGGAAGGTGAAGGAGGACGCTTTTTTTGTAGGAGCGCCGGGAAGGACGGTGTCTAACGTTCGCCAGGAGAATGAGCTGAGGAATTATGTCTGGGACCGGCTTTGCTCGGGGAGCTGGGGCGGTAGGTCGGCCCTGGACATTCACCGGGCTTTAAGGGAAGATGTGTCGGGGAATCAGGGGTTCCAATGGGCCCGTCAATCTATAACGATACCGGGTATCCGGTGGCTGGGGATGGTGCTGCTGGGCGTGATCCTGCTGGTGTTATTGCCGGTGATCATCATCTGGGTACTGTTGATCCATTTACTGTACGAGCGGACAGATGAGCCGCTGGGACTTACGCCCAGCCAGGTGAGCGGCGCGCATGTTAAAGAGCTGGAGTCCTATGAGGACCTGGCCAACCAGAATCAATTCACGCAGGTATTGATCATGAAGCCGGGCAAGATGCGGCTGATCACGTTGAAGGCGCTGATGTTGTTCGCCAGGGCGCTGATCAGCTTCCTTTTCGTGAATGGGAAGCTGATGGGTATTCCCACGATCCATTTTGCCCGCTGGGTGATGATCGATGATCAGAAGAGGATGTTGTTCTTCAGTAATTTCGACGGGAGCTGGCAGCAATACCTGGGTGATTTTATAGACAAGTCGGGATGGGGGCTGACGGGGATCTGGAGTAATACGATGAAGTTCCCCCGGACTAAATTCCTCTTTACGGGAGGCGCTTATGATGAGGAGCATTTCCTGGCCTGGAGCCGTTATTTCCAGGTGCCGACGGCTGTCTGGTACTCGGCCTATCCGCATCTGTCCATTAAGAATATCATCAACAATTCCCATATACGCAATGAATTGTTCCGGGATCTGAGTGAGCGGGAAGCCCGGCGGTTCTTGCAAAGATTTTGAGCTGGGGCAGGCCGGTGATGGTCGTTGGGCCGGTGTTATTATAAAGATCTTAAACTTACGTTTATGGAATCATTGGAGTTGTCGGATATACAGGGTTATATCATCAGGGGATACAAGTACATGCAGTATTCCCGGTATGCGGTGCTGCGGGTTGCGGAAGCCGGAGCGGCAAAGAAGTTCCTGAAGGACCATGTGGGGGATGTGACGAATGTGACACATCATGCCAAAACGAATTGCCTGAATATTGCCTTTACCTGTGCGGGGCTGAGCGCACTGGGGCTGAAGAATTCCAACCTGGCCTTTTTTACCCGGGAGTTCCGGGAAGGGATCGCTTCGGAGCACCGCCAGCGTCTGCTGGGGGATATGGGCAGCAGCGCCCCGGAGTTATGGCGTTGGGGAGGACCTAATAACGAGCAGGTACACCTGGTATTGATGGTGTTCGGAAAAGATAAGGAGACCGCCTTGTCCTATTATTCCCGGCTGCAGCAGCAATTCGCACCGGGGCTGGTGGAGTTGCTGCAGCTGGACGGGCAGACCTTGCCGATGAACAGGGAGCATTTTGGGTTCCGGGATGGGATATCGCAGCCGATCATCAGGGGCAGCGGCCGAAAGGGCCCTGAAAATGATTTTATCAATGCCGGGGAATTTCTGATGGGATATAAGAATGAGTACGATGTTTATCCCGATACGCCGATCCTGGGAGAGGAGCAGGGAGACAGCTTCCTCCTTCCTTTTGATGCGGCGGGAACGGGCAAGAAGGACCTTGGGCGCAATGGCAGTTATATGGTGATGCGGCAGCTGGAGCAGGATGTGAAGAAGTATTGGGAGTTCATGAATGAAAAAACGAAAAATGCGGACGGCTCCGTCAATGTGGACGAGAGTGTGAAGCTGGCCTCGAAGATGATGGGGCGCTGGCCCAGTGGGGCGCCGGTGGTAAAATTTCCGGATAAGGACCCGGGCGGGGAATCGAACGATGATTATTTTACTTATACGGATCTGGATAAGGAGGGGCTGAAATGTCCGTTTGGCTCGCATTTACGGCGGACGAATCCCCGGGATAATTTCGAGGACAATGGACCGAAGGAGTCTATGCGGCTCACCCGCCGTCACCGGATCATGCGCCGGGCGAGGTTGTATGGCGACCCTTATGCAGGAACGCCTGAGCATTATACGCCGGATGGGGAAGTAGGGCTGATCTTTACCTGTTTTAATACGGATATTTCGCGGCAATACGAGTTCATTCAATATACCTGGGCGAATTATCCTAAATTCAAGCAGCTGTACAATGATCCCGATCCTGTTTGCGGAGTGAAGCAGGATCCGGGCGAGGGGATGGTGCAGATCTTCACGATACAGGCGGAACCGGTGAATAAGTATGTTACGGGGCTGCAGCGGTTTGTAACGGTTCGTGGAGGAGGATATTTCTTTTTCCCTTCGGTGACGACGATCAATTATTTGACTACGATCTGAGGCGTCCCGGCCGACTGGTTCTATCGGGGGATGTATTTTTGAAATCATTTTACTTACCTACTAGTACGTAAAATATTTATCAGGATAAACAGGGGCCCTTCAAGTAGCAGATAATAACATTTTAAATTATCATTATGAACCCATCTTCCATGTTCATCTTTACTTCGCTCTTCGCCGGGATCGGCTGGATCATCGTACTGTTTGTGAGTCCTTTCTGGGCAGGGTTTGACAAATTGCTGATGGGCATTATCATTGCCTTGCTGGCAGTTGTATATACCTGGCTGAATTTCTCCAATTTCAGCCCGGAGATCCTGAAAGATTTTCAATCGCTGGGCGGCATGGTGAAATTGTACCAGAATCCCGAGCTGGTGGTGGCCAGCTGGGTGCATTTCCTGGTTTTCGATCTTTTTGGGGCCGTCTGGATAAAAAAGAACTCACTACGGCATGGAATCCCTCATGGCTGGATCATTCCCTCCCTGATCTTCACCTGTATGTTTGGCCCTTTGGGCTATCTTCTTTATTTGCTGACCCGCTGGATAAAGGCGAAAAACTATTTTTCGGAGAATTTTTAAGGGGCCGGCCAGATATATTATACTTTATTGTGTTATGACTGCGTTTCCCCGACAATTTTATTGCTCTCAGGAACGTTAACAATACTCCGTTAGTCCTTGTGAAAACAATTAATTACATTGGTTGTTTTTAAGAATGATTGTGCGAGTTGCTTGCCGGGACATTAAAGAAGAATTAATTAACACAATAGAAAATGCAACTTGTCAACGATGTAAAGGGTGAGCCTCCCATGAAGTGTACGGTATGTGGATCGGCTTTGTACGCGACGGATCGGGGCAATGGAGAAATAACCTATCATTGTTCTTCTCCGGAAGCGAGATTCTGGGATTTTGACCGGGGAACTCCTGATCAGGGAAAGGCCAAAAAGCATTGGGATGAATCCCGCCAGGAAATATTCCTGGACAAGAGCCTGGATGAGGAGCTGGATGCGACGGGATAGGGGTACCTTCATGAATAATGAGAAATTGTCTATTATTTACAACGCTTTTCGCGGCGGGGATATTCGTCTGGCCAGCTTGCGCTTTTACACAAATCGTCCCGGCAGATACTTCTAAGAAGCTAACGGCAGTTGGGGTTTCCGCCATCTGGGGAAAAATTGATGGTGTGGAGATCGAAGGGGCCGTACAGGGACCTTCTGCTGAATCTACTCCCCTGCAGGTCGCCTGCGTTTTTGAATACACGGAGGGCGATATTTTTAATTCGCCGCCTGCCTTGCCTGCCGCCGCTAATGGCATGTTACACCTGGACCATGATCTGAAGGGTCTTGTTACGGATCTGCGAAAAAGCGGGAAGTTCGCGGGACATGCCTTTGAAACTTTACTGATCGTTCCTCCCGCCGGCACGATCGCTGCCGGAAAGCTGTTACTGATCGGACTGGGGGACCGTAATAAATTTACTCCGGAGTTAATGATCACGATCGCGAGTGTGGCGATGCGCGAAGCTTTACGCCTGGGCGTCGGCAGTTATGCGTTTGCCAGCGATCTCAAAGATGGGGGTATTGATTCCCCTACCGCGCTGGTGGCTGGATACGTCGTTAAGGGATCGTTTGATGCCTACCGAACGGAGGCTTATCTCCGGAGCAGGAATATGTCCGATTCAAAGCCTTTGAAAAAACTGACGCTTCTCGCCGGGCCGCCGTTTTTTATGGAGGCAGGCAAGGGGATCAAAGAGGCGATAAGTTCCTTTACCAATTAAAGGGCCCCGACTGCTTAGTAATTTGCCTGGCCGATGTCAAGCCGGTCGATCTTGCCTTCCGCGTTGATATGAAATTTGAAATAGGTTTTAAAGTCTCCCCATGTGTCGCTGTGGAATTTTCCCAATAGGTCTAATCCATTGTTTTCAATTTTGTCGATGCTGGTAAAGCGTTCGTGTCCGAGGGCTTTATCAGAGAAATTCCTGAAATCGATTTTGTTGCCGTCATCGAATAATTCCGCTTTATTGGTAAAGAGGGAGTACCAACTGTCTTTATCCGCCGATTGTAATGCCTCGATGGCTTTTTTTACAGTGGGGTTGGTTAATTTATTGGTGTTCATATTACTTGATTTTTATTGTTGGATCGGGACCTGAGGGGACCTAAGACTCCGGCTGACCGGCCTGTTTCCGGTAGGAAATGGGGGAAAGGTCCGTATGTTTCTTAAAGTAGTTGCTGAAGTGGGTGGATTCCGGGAATCCCAGCTGCCAGGCTATTTCCTTTATTGATGTGGAAGAGTTCTGCAGTAATGATTTGGCTTCGGCGATGGTCTTGTCTGCTATCCAGGCGCCGATGGATTTGCCGGTCTTGGTTTTGATGACGTTGTTCAGGTAGTTGGGGTGCAGGTGTTGGGCGTCCGCATAGTCCTGGACCCGGAAGACTTTTTTTTCGGCGCCTTTTATCAGGTCCCGGTAGTGTTGTTCGAGGGTCTTTTTGAAAGTTTTTACGATTTGGGAGCTCCGGTTGCCTTCATAAATGGGGTTGTATTCCAGCCAGAAGTATTCTTTTATTTTTAGTAATAAGACGACGAACAGGCTTCCGATGAGCTTGTTCTTATAGGGGGACCCTGAAAGATATTCTTTATCGATCTGCCTGTACAGCTGTTCGAATTCCGCAAACATTTCTGGTTTTACGGTCCTTGCAGGAACGGTTTCGGCGAGGAGGAAGGAGAATTCATCAAAGATGTTGGGGTGTACGTTTTCTTTCAGGAAGGTTTCGCTCATGGTGACGAGATAGATCTCCTTCATGTCGTCCCATTGAAAGGATTTATAGTGCCCGGGGTTGGTGAAATAGATGGTGCCGGGCTCTGTTCTGAAAGTTTTGTCGTCGGTGGTGTATTTCCCGTGTCCCTCCTTTACGAAGACGAAGGAATAAAAGTTGGCTCTGTATACGGGGGACTTGTAGGGCAGGTCTGCATGAATGCTTTTCAGGTTGTGGATGGTAAACTGGGTTTTGACGTCGATGGTGTCAAGCGGCAGTCCGAGATAAACGTATTGTTGGTACAGTGAGTTAAATGTCAGGATCTTTTCTGTCTTTTCTGTTTTCCCCATTGGATGAATTGATTAGCCTGCCAAAGGTAATCATTTACCGGTGGGACTGTTATGGCTATTCTCCCAGATACTGCCGAAGAAATGGGGCGGTGCGGCTTGCTTTTGACCGGGTTATTTTATCCGGTGTTCCGGCCACTACTATCCGGCCTCCTTCTTCCCCGGCGCCGGGCCCTATGTCGATGATCCAGTCGCTGGCGGCTACCACGCGCATTTCGTGTTCCACCAGGATAACGGTATTACCGGCAACCACCAATCCATCCAGCTGAGTGATCAGTTTTTCCACGTCGGAAGGGTGCAGTCCTGTCGTTGGCTCATCGAGGATATAAAGCGTGTCGCCCTTTTGTGTTCGTTGCAATTCGGTGGCGAGTTTGATCCGCTGCGCTTCTCCTCCCGAGAGCTCGGTGGCTGGCTGGCCCAGCCGCAGATAACCAAGCCCGACCTGCAGCAGCACATCGAGGGAACGGCGTATATGTGCTTCATCAGCAAAAAACTCGTAGGCTGTGGATACTGTCAGTCCCAGCACTTCGGCAATGTTCTTGTCGCGGTATCGGATCTCCAGGGTCTTTTCGTTGTACCGTGCACCATGACAGGTGGGGCATGGAGCGTATACACCAGGCAGAAAGAGCAGCTCTACCATGACAAATCCTTCGCCCTCGCAGGTGGGGCAACGTCCTTTGGCTACATTGAAGGAAAACCGGCCGGCCTCATAATTCCGGGCCCGGGCTTGTTTGGTCCCTGCGAATAGTCGCCGCACATGGTCGAAGAGTCCTGTATAGGTAGCCAGGTTGGAGCGGGGAGTACGCCCGATCGGTTTCTGGTCTACCCGCACCAGTCTGCGGATGTTGTCCAGTCCGCCGGTGATCTGTCCGCCGGTGGGGATGGGGGCGGAGCGTTCCAGCAATTCTTCGCTTTCTTCTTCCTGGAGAGCGAGGTGCTGACCGAGGGAGGTTGCGACAAGTTCTACCAGGGCCTGGCTAACAAGGCTTGATTTACCTGAGCCGGAGACGCCGGTCACCGTGGTCAGCACGCCCAGTGGAAAAGAGATGTCGAGCTGATGAAGGTTGTTGCGGGTGATGCCGGTCAGGCTAAGCCAGCTTTTGGGTGCTCTGGGCACGCGGGCGGGACCTGTATGTGCTTCGAAGAGAAACCGGCGGGTCTGCGAAGCTTCTATGGAGGCCAGCCCTTCGGGCCGGCCGTTATAGAGTACAAAACCGCCCTGTTCCCCGGCTGCTGGTCCTACGTCGACCAGCCAGTCTGCCTGGCGGATCACGTCGAGATCGTGTTCGACGACGAAAAGGGAGTTCCCCGAGGCTTTTAACTGCCCGAGCGCCGCCAGCAGGGCTACGGTATCGGCCGGGTGAAGTCCGGCTGAAGGCTCGTCCAGCACGTAGACGACGCCGAAAAGATTGGACCGCACCTGCGTGGCCAGGCGGAGACGCTGAAGCTCTCCGGGGGAGAGCGTGGGGGTGCTGCGTTCCAGGGACAGGTAGCCGAGGCCCAGGTTCAGTAAGACTTTCAGGCGTGGGATAAGGTCCTGGGTGATGCGTTGTATGACGAGGACTTTTTCGGGGGAGTGTCCGCCGGGGGCCACTACGGCTAAATATGGCTGCAGGAGCTCGTCCAGGCGGGCAAGCGGGATGCGGGAGATGTCAGCGATGTCGAGTCCGGCGAAGGTCACGGAGAGGGATTCTTTTCGTAAGCGTTTGCCCTGGCAGAGGGGGCATTCGGAGCTGAGCATGTATTGAAGGGCCCGTTTTTTCATCAGCGGGCTCTGTGTATTGGCAAAGCTATGCAGCACATGGCGCCGGGCGCTGGTAAAGGTTCCCATATAACTGGGCTCTTCTTTCCGCCGGATGGCCTGTTTTACCTCTTCGTGGGTAAATCCGGCATAAACGGGAACAACGGGCTGCTCGTCCGTGAAGAGGATCCAGTCGCGGTCTTTTTTGGGAAGCTGTTTCCAGGGACGGTCTACGTCGTAACCCAGGGTGATCAGGATATCGCGGAGGTTTTGCCCATGCCAGGCCGTAGGCCAGGCGGCGACTGCCCGTTCCCGTATGGTGAGGGAATCGTCCGGCACCATCGAGTTTTCCGTTACTTCATAGACCCGTCCCAGCCCATGACATTGCGGACAGGCTCCTTCGGGGGTATTTGGCGAGAAGGATTCGGCATAGAGCAGGGGTTGATCACGGGGATAATCTCCGGCCCGCGAATAGAGCATTCTCAGGAGGTTGGACAGAGTGGTGACGCTGCCCACGGACGAGCGGGTAGTAGGCGAACCCCGTTGTTGCTGAAGTGCGATGGCAGGCGGCAATCCATCGATCGAGTCCACATCGGGCACGCTCATCTGGTGAAAGAGACGCCGGGCATAGGGGGAGACCGATTCAAGGTACCGTCGCTGTGCTTCGGCGTAGAGGGTTCCGAAGGCCAGGGAGGACTTGCCGGAGCCCGACACTCCTGTAAAAACAACGAGGGCGTCGCGGGGGATATCGAGGTCGACATTCTTGAGGTTGTGTTCCCGGGCGCCACGTACCCGGACGAACCCGGGAAGATGCTGGCCGCTGATTTCCTTGTCCGCAGGTATGGAGGGATTTTTCCGCATCGGATAAAGGTACGAAGAGGGCCTGATTCCGGCGCCCGGGATATGAGTGTGGGCGGGGTGGCCGCTGCCCTACTCTTTGACCCGGTCGAAATATTCTTTCTGAAGCTCCAGGGTCTTTGTATCCGATTTTACGGCTTTCAGCGCTGTTTCCAGGGAGCCGAGGATGTGTTCTGTCACCAGCTGGCCGAGCTCGCGGGTAGCTTTGGCGCCTTCTCCGGCGTAATGGTTGGGGTAAGCCGCATACCACCAGATCGCGGTATACATATCGGGGATCGACAAACGCCGCTGATTGGCTCCCGATTCATTGGCGGCGCTATCCATTTTCACCAGTTCCGGCCGGAGGTAGAGCAGGACGGAAGTTTCCCGTTCGCCTGCATGCTGGTCGCCGGCGGGATCGGATTTATGCAATTTTGCCATTTTTGCCAGATAGGAGGAGTCCGTCCCCGGTGTGAAGAAGTAGACGGCATAGTCGCGGCGTTTTTCCAGCCGGGTCTGGATGAAGTACCGGAGAAATTCAGGGTTTCCCCCATGTACATTGACCAGAACGATCTTGTTAAAGCCATTTCTTGCGATCTCGTCACAGGTGGCTTCGAGCATGTCCCAGACCACTCTTTCCGGTAAAGCGAAAGTGCCGGGCTGGTGCCGGGCCTCGTTGATCTGGCCGTAAAAATAATCCGGAAAGACGACGGCGTACTCTTTTTTCGTTACCCGCGCCGCCCATTCACGTACCTGGATCAGATCTGAGCCGACGGGAACGTGGGGGCCATGTTTTTCCAGGATGCCGATGGGAAGGATGCAGGTGCGGGAGGATCTGTCCAGCGCCCTGGGCCAGTCACTGGCCGTCAGTTCATCCCAGCGGCTGGGTAGGCTTTGTGAAGAAGTGGCGACCTGGGCCACTGCGGAGTTATATGAGAAAAAGATGATAAGCAGGAGGGTTTCGATTATTCGGTTCATAAAAACAGGTTGTTTTATGAATTGAAAATAAGGAATATTCCGGCGTTGGCTAAATTTTTGAAAATGCCTGTATATACTGCAGGATTCCCTGCGCGTCGGTTACTTTCAGAAAATAATTCCCGCTTCTCAGGGATGAAATGCTCAATGACTGCCGGTTGGCTCCTACGGCTATTTGCTGTTGGTTGGTCATCATTAGTATGCCTGACAGGTTGAATACCTGTATGGTCATGAGACCTGTTTTTTCGCTGGTGATCGTATAATTTATCGTGGAGATGGCGGGGTTAGGATATAGCTGCATTTTACCGGTGGTGGTAACCGCTTCATCCCCGAGGAGGATAACTTTGGAATAGGTAACATTACCATCGGTGTCCAGGCGGCGTAACCGGTAATAGTTCTTTCCGTTAAGGGGCGCCTCGTCCCTGAACTGGTAAGTGAAGGCGGTATTCGCATTTATGGAGATCTTCATCCCGATCGAATCAAAATCGCTGCCTGTCGCCGACCTTTCAATAATGAAATACCGGCCATCCGTCTCCTCTTCCGTAGTCCATGTCAGCAGGCTGGTGTTGTCTTTTAATTCACCGGTAAAGTTTACTAATTGTACTGCCAGGATGGCCGAAATGGTCACCGGCAGTGAATACGTGGCCATTGTACAAACACCATTGGAGAGGGCTACACTGACCATTTTGGCTCCCATGCTGGGCCATGAAATACCGGTGGGGGCGGCACTGGAGGACGAAGTGATGTTCGCGTCTCCCGAGAAACTCCAGCTATAGGAGGTGCCGGCGGGACTGCCTGTCAGAGAATAGTTGTTGGGATAAGAGACCACCGATGTGGAGGAGCCATTGATAGAGATCGGGTTCGTGGCGACAGGAGCCAGCTCGATGTCGCTGATAACTACGCCATAGGTAGTGTTGTTATTAGTGGAGACAAACTGGATGTTCAGTTTCTTATCTGTAGAGGAAGAAGGAATGGTGATGGTAAAAGACTTTGCCTGCAGATTCCAGGTAGTGTTGGAATAGCGCTCTGTGTTATTCACATAGCTGGTATTCGTGTTGGCTCCGGTGACTTTCACCTGGACACCGGGTCTGGCGGGTGTTACGCTCTGGGGTCTTCTGCCAGCGCTGTAGCTGAAAGTGTAACTGAGGCCGGGCAGAATGCATACCTGTTGATTTAAGGTACGTTCGACGTCTATTTCCGTAACATAGATGCTGCCGGAGGGACCACCGTAAGTAGTTTCGGGGTTGGTCTCGATGCTGCTTCCGGAGTTCGGGGTCCAGCCGGTATAAGATCCGCCGGAGAAATTTGAATTGCTGACGAGGTTCTGTGCGCAGGCAATGGTGGGACACACCAGGATAGCCAGCACGGCAACCATGAGGTATTTAGTTTGTTTAGGGTTGAGCTTTTTCATTGATACGAGATAACCAAATAGAGCGTAAAGTTAAACCAAGATTTAATTAGTTGATAACCAAAGAGGAATATAATTTTACCCGAAAGGATGTTCCGGAAACGGGAGTGTTTCTCTTATTGGTACTTTTAAATCAGGTTTAAAGTCCGCCGGCCCGTCAAGAACGGACTCTTATCCCGGATATTGCTGTGAGGGCTAGCTTTATGTCGGTTGTACATATAAAAAGCTGCCGCGATCTTCAGGAGGGCTTTCATCTTTTCGCTGACTTCCGCCAGCGGGTGTTGAGCATGATCTTAAGCTATATATACCAGGTGGTTGTCAGGCATGAGATCCGCTTATTTCCATGGTATGATAAATATAGGTATCCTGGTCCTTTACGCGGATCACGGTATGATCGTCTGTAAGAATCGCTTCGATATGGATGCAGCTATTCTCCGTGGTGCTGACCGCGGTGTTCACCAGGTTCGATAAGACGTATGCCAGGGTGTTTTCGTCAGCATTGACCAACAGCTCCCCGGGTATGTCGTTTAATAGTATGTTGTTGCGTTTGACGGCCGATGGCTGAAGGCTTGCGATCAGGCGGCTGACGATCTGGTGTATGGATATTTTTGTATCGCTTAAAGACGCATTGACTGGATGGTGGGTAGATGGACGGGGTTTCATAAAATCAAATTTTTAAAAGATGAGATGGCAAACTCCGGTTCCGGGGGATATGGATCAACAGCGATTTTAAGGGTAGGGCAGCAGGACTGGTATAAAGAAAAAAGGAGCAGTATAGAAATACACTCCCGTTTTTAATCCAATATCCTATGAAAAACCGAATAGGGTAATTCAATAGGCGGGCCAGAAATACAACATGCTGATTATGACTATTTTGTGTAGTTTGCCAAGATGGCTATATTCCAAAAATGGGAGTGTAAATTTCAAAAAGGGAATGGGTGCTGTATGAGGGTTACCATGTAGAACTAAGGGTTTATAACCACTTATCGTAGGGTTATTAAGAACATTGGGGGAATTCAGGTGCAAATGGTAGGAATCTGTTTAGGAAGGGCGCATCTTTGTATCAGCAAAACAGCGCATCAAGATCCGAAATCCTGCGAAAACTAAAAATAAGTATCCAAACCTGGTGAAAGCTTAAGCTAAATCTGAAATCCACAGAACCGCGATCCAAACCCGTGAAATTTACCAGGTATCTCTATCCTGAAACTGTAGATGATCCAAATCCATGAAGCCCTGGAATCCAATATTCAAATATCCGAAAAACCACAGGATAGGTTAAGTTTTAAAGTTAATATTCCCGCAAAGGTTCTTGCGGGTTTTTTTATGCGTAGATCATTGGGATTGGGCAGATGCAAAAAAAAAGGAGCAGTATAGAAATACACTCCCGTTTTTAAATCCAATATCCTATGAAAAACCGAATAGGATAATTCAATAGGCGGGCCAGAAATTAATAGGTTGTTTATCAGGAGATTAATGAAAATAGAGATTGGATTGCCTTCCAAAAACGGGAGGAGAAATTCCAAAGGGGGAATTGGGGGTTTTAAGACATATCCTTTTACTTCGGATAGACATTTTACAATCAGTTGGATAACTTTATCCATTTGATTTTCATAAAATCCTGACGTAGTGGTCGCCAGGATTATACTGCTGTTGTTTAATTAAAGGAACCCCGAAATTCCAATGGCGAAAGATTTGTCTTTGTCTTAAATACCTTGCTGAATGACTGCGGATGTTTAAAGCCAAGTTCGTAAGCGATTTCGGAAACGGATAAATCGGTAGTTGAAAGTTTTTCTTTAGCTTTTTCTATGAGTTTGTTGTGAATGTGCTGTTGTGTGGTTTGTCCAGTCAAAACTTTTAGCAAACTTCCTAAATAATTAGGCGAAACGTTCAGCAAAGCTGCAATATATTGAGCCGTAGGCAAACCTTTGTTTGTCAAATCATCACTATTGAAATATTTGTCGAGGATGGTTTCCAGCCGTTCCAAGATCTGATGATTGTTTTTCTTTCGGGTAATGAATTGCCGTTGATAAAAACGCTCGCAATAATTGAGTAATAATTCTATCTGTGAAACGATAATGCTTTGGCTGAAATTATCAATATTGGAATGATATTCCCGTTGAATATTCCGTATCAAATCCGTAAGAATATCTTCTTCTTTTTCTGATACAAACAACGCTTCGCTCACGGCATAACCAAAAAAATCATACTTTTTGATGTTTTTTGCCAATGATGTATTCCATATAAAATCAGGGTGAATTAATAAAATCCAACCCGAAGGTTTTATTTCTGGTTTTTCAACGGCAATATGCACTAATTGTCCCGGAGCAACGAATGCAATAACGCCTTCATCAAAATCGTATTGCTGTTGTCCGTAACGAAATTTTCCCTGAATATCACGCTTCAAGCCAATGGAATAAAATTGCTGCACCCAACTGATTTCATTTTCATCGGTCTGATATTCTACCAAACCATAATCCACCAAACTTACCAAAGGATGCTCGGGTTTGGGCAGGCTGCACATTTTGTGAAATTCGGAAATAGTGTTGCAAGTATGTATTTTCTTGTTGTTCATTTTTTTCGTTGTTTAATTTTACAAAAAAGAGATAGAGCGTTGTGTGTTCTAATTCTATCTCTTTTTTGTGATAAATTAGAAATCGGTTGATTTGCTTAACGCTTCATTACCAGCCAAATCGCTTTCCACGGCTTCAATTTTATCGTGAGCCAATTTGAAAGAATCACTTCCCATAAAGAAATGCAATGGCGGATTTTCCATTTCGGCTAACTGAATAAAAGCCCAAGCTGCTTTTTCCGGGTCGCCTTGTTGGTTTCCGTTTTGTTCGTTTTCGTGCCAACTTTGCACATTTCCGGCTGCAGTATAGGCTTTAATTTTATTTACAGGAAGACGAAGCGAACCTTTGTCTAAGAAATTAGTTCGGAAATAACCGGGATAAACTACCGTTGCCGAAACGCCAAATTCTTTCACATCTGCTGACAATGCCTCGGTGAAACCTGCAACGGCAAATTTGGTAGCACAATAGATCCCTACACCCGGAAACGCACCCGAAAATCCTGCAATAGAAGCAATGTTGATAATGTATCCTGATTTTTTTTCTCTCAAATGTGGCATTACGCTTCTGATGACATTCAGCGAACCAAATACATTAACATCGAAGTTTTGACGGGTTTCTTCATCGGTCAGTTCTTCGATGGTTCCCAATTGTCCGTAACCTGCGTTGTTTACCACAACGTCAAGTTTTCCAAATGTTGCCAATGTTTTTGCGATGGCATTTGTAACGCTGTTTTCGTTAGTAATCTCCACTTCGAGCGGAAGAAAATTTTCAGATATTCCGACTTCTTTTTCCAAACTTTCAACAGTTCTGGAAGTGGCGGCTACAAAGTAGCCTTCGCTCAACAATCTTTTCACAAGAGTTAATCCTAAACCCTTTGATGCTCCGGTTATAAACCATACTTTTTTTGTGTCCATTTTCTTACGTTTTAAATTAATGAATTATTGACACTGCAAAAGTGGAAAGAATGTATTGCGTGGAATTAGCCCAATCAATGGTTGTTGTATGTGAAACAACGATTATTGTGTATCTATTAGAGCCCGCTTAAAATTCATAGGGCGAGCAAGCGGCATCTGAGATTGGGCAAAACATCAAATAACCCTCTTCTCTCAGGCGACGGCCTTCCGGGAAAACGTGAGCGTTGTCTGTTGCTGCATTTTTCGTAAGATCCAGGCGAAAGCGATACCGACCAGGGCCATACCGGCTCCGACCAATGAGGGGGAATTATAGCCAAAGCCGGCAGTTATGGGCAAGCCGCCGAAAAAGGCTCCGAGGGCATTGCCTATATTGAATGCGGCCTGGGTTGCAGCTGCACCGATCAATTCGCCTTCCGCTGCTGTCCGGATCATCAGCAGCTGTATCGGCGTCGCCAGTGCGATCGACAGGGCCGCGGCCATAAACGTAAGAAAGAGAGACAGGGCCTGGTGAGCAGAAAAGAAAAAGATGAGCAGCAGTACCGTAGTCATGGATACCAACAGGATCATGCAGGCTTTTGCGGGCTCCATTTTGTCTGCCAGCTTGCCTCCGGCAATATTACCGACGACCATTCCGAAACCCGCCAGGATCATAATATAGGAAACGGTGTTGGCGGAAAAATGAGATACATTGGTCATCAGCGGGGCGATATAGCTGATCCAGGCAAACAAGCCGCCGGTACCGATGGAGGTGGTGAGGATGATGAGCCAGGGCTCCCAACGTTGGAATACCCGCAACTCCGATTTGAAATTGCCTGAACGGGCGATAGGAAGGACGGGCATCCATAATTGAAGGAATATAATGGTGATCACCCCAATCCCGGTGACGATGCCGAAGGTATATCTCCAGGAGTAGTGGTGGCCGACATAGGTGCCCAGGGGGACGATCAGCAGATTGGCCAGGGTCAATCCTGCGAACATCATGGAAATGGCCCGGGCTTCCTTTCCCTTGTCGGAAAGCCTGCTGGCTACTACCGATCCGACACCGAAAAATGCGCCATGGGGTAATCCTGCCAGGAACCGCATAATAAGCAGGGTCGAGTTACCGGGAGCTATAGCCGATAATCCATTGAACAGGGTAAAGATAGCCATCAGGGCCAGCAGGATCTTTTTGGGGCCGAAGCTGCCGCTGATTGCCACCAGCAGGGGGGCGCCGATTACTACGCCGGCGGCGTATGCTGAAATGAGGTGACCGGCAGCAGGAATATCGATCTGAAAATCTTTGGCGATGTCCGGCAAGAGACCCATCATGACAAATTCAGTGGTGCCGATGCCCAAACCGCCTAACGCAAGAGGAACTAAATATTTCTTCAATGTGCTTGTCTACATACGGCTTTTTCACAATCTCCTGCTGCAAAGATATTGAAAGGCTCCCGAAAGGGGAAACCAGGAAAAATCAAGGGCTTTTCGCTCAATTCGTCAAATTCTTCTTTTGTAAGCCGGAAACTTTATATTTCATCCAGATCACATCATTCTCCAGCTTCTTTACTCCCAGGAGCTTCAATCTGACAGCGGATCCCTTCGGCAATTTCGTGGGGATGTCGAAAAGCGAAGGGGTATCGGCGCTGCCGTCTGCCACGGGCAGGTACAGCAGGCTCAGCTCGTCGATCAGCCCGGCCTGCAGAAACGACCCGTTCAGATGACCGCCTCCCTCCAACATTATCTTTTTTATTCCGAACAGACTGGCCAGCTTCTGTAATACCAGCTCAAAGTCAATATCTTTTTTCCCTCCAAAAATGTAGCTGATGCCTTTCTGCTGCAGGTGGGCCAGGTAGGGGGCGCTTACCTTTTCAGATAAGACGGCAATGATATGGTCACCGTCTATTTCGGATTTGGTCCAGGGCAGCTTGCCGTCTTTGTCGATAGCAATGGCAAAGGAACGGGCGCCGGCATTGGCTACATGATCGGTCCTGGGGATATTTCCGGACGTTTTTAATTTTAACCGTTTGTTGCCGGCAAAATCTTTTTGCATGGTCACCCTTCCGCTCATCCAGGCCGTACCTTTATATTTCTCTCCGATAGGTTCATAGGCTTTCCTGCCTTTTGGGTTGCCCCAGTTTTCCGAGAGGGTGCGTCCGTCGACCGAACACATCATATGACAGATTACATATGGTCTCATAAATTTTGTTTTAGCGTGATCGGAAATGGGAAGATATGCATTGATCACTTCAAATAGCTTGCCATGAGGGCTGTCGGCCATCGATCTGAATGAACAACAGCACTAACTTTTTATTGAGTTATCCAACTGAAATAATTGTCCTTAGCAATTCGCTCAAAGGAGGCTTCCGGGTATGCCGTTGAAAATGCAGCCGGAATTTTGACTTTTTTATCAGAAGAGTATTTGAATTCAAATGGGTGGATCTTACCGTTTCGTAATTCAATTAAATCAACTTCCTGCTGACTATAGGTCCTCCAAAAATAATATTCCACAGCGGATATAAATTGAATTGTATTTTCCTTCCGGTCTATTGACTCTATAATTTGGGCTTCAATGGCCCTTTTTATAATAATCATACTAATAGGCCACTTATACTGACAAAATTGGTGTAAAAATGTCAGTATATTGACTAGATTATAATATTTTGTTATCTATTGACCAAATCGCTGATGAATTGCCGGGCATAGGGTATGGGCAAAAAAAAGGAGCCGTATAGAAATACACTCCCGTTTTTAATCCAATATCCTATGAAAAACCGAATAGGATAATTCAATTGGCGGGCCAGGAATTAAAGTATTGATTATAAATGAATTAGTGTTAATGCTGGGAGGGACGCCTTCCAAAAACGGGAGAGTTGGCTGCAAAATGGGAATATCCCCTATTCGGATAGTTTCGAGATGGATCAAAATAGTTTTGAAGATGAAGGAAAATGAGAATAGCAGCCCATTATCGGACTGCTATTGGTATTATTAAGAATGCCCTATCCGGGCTGCTGTTTAATTAATTTTTCCGACCATCTCTTCCGGCTTGACCCATTCGTCGAATTGTTCGGCGGTGAGGTGGCCCAGCTTAACCGCCATTTCTTTCAGGGTAGTACCTTCTTTATGGGCTTTCTGGGCGATCTCGGCAGCTTTGTAGTAGCCGATCTTTGTATTCAGGGCGGTGACCAGCATGAGCGAATTTTCCACGTGCTTGCGGATATTGGCTTCGATGGGCTCGATACCGGCTGCGCAACGTTCGTTGAAGCTGACGCATCCGTCGCCGATCAATCTTGCGCTGTGGAGGAAATTATAGATCATGACAGGCTTGAAGACGTTCAGCTCGAAATGCCCGGTGGCTCCGCCGATATTAATGGCTACATCGTTACCCATCACCTGGGCCGCGATCATGGTCAGGGCCTCGCATTGGGTGGGGTTCACTTTACCCGGCATGATGGAAGAGCCTGGCTCATTGTCGGGAATGAATATTTCACCGATGCCGCTGCGGGGACCGGAAGAAAGCATACGGATATCGTTGGCGATCTTCATGAGGCTGACCGCTACTGTCTTCAGGGCGCCATGGGCCTCTACGATGGCATCGTGCGCAGCCAGGGCTTCGAATTTATTTTCCGCCGTTACAAAGGGCAGGCCGGTGAGGGCG
>JAATFV010000024.1 GCA_015655015.1 Chitinophagales bacterium
TCAACGGATCCGGGCGGCGGCGCTTCCGATTTAGCCCTTCTGGCATTTCGGTGGGACTTTGGCGACGGGACCGGCTCGGCGGCGACGGATCCGGAGCACAGCTATGCGGATACGGGGGACTACCGGGTAACGCTTACCGCCACGGGGGCTGACGGCTGCCCTTCCGACACCGCAGCGCAGCTGATCCGCGTGCTGGAGATACCTCTTCCGCCGCCCATACAGCCGCCGCCGGCTGCCCTTCGGGTTCCCAATGCGTTCTCCCCGAATGGCGACGGACTGCATGATACCTGGGAGATCCCGGGCCTGAGCGGCTACCCGGATGCGATCGTGCAGGTATTCGACCGCTGGGGACAAAAAGTATTTGTATCGAAAGGATATGGTTCACCCTGGGACGGAAGCCGCAATGGCCATCTACTTCCGGAAGGGGTGTATTATTATATTATTGAGCCGGGTGATCATAAGGCCCGGCTCACCGGCGCCCTCCATCTTTTACGATGAGGGGGAGCCGGTGCGGTGGCCTGGAAAAGTGGAATGGTAAAAAAGAACAGTACTATGGACGGGAGACGATTTTTTTTGATAACGATCCTGCTGGCGGGCAGCTGGTTTTACGGGCTGGCCCAGCAGAAACCGCAGTACACGCAATATGTGCTGAACCAGTATATTCTCAATCCCGCTCTCACGGGGATTGAAAACTATGTGGATGTGAAATGCAGTTACCGCCGCCAATGGCAGGGACTGGAAGGCGCGCCTGTGACCAGCTATTTTACTATACAGGGACCTCTGAATAAAAAAGACGAACGCCTCACTGCTACTTCTTATCCCATGGATGGAGAAAATCCCCGGGGACGCTACTACTGGGAAAACTATGAAGCGACCAAGCCGCATCATGGCATCGGGCTGCAGGTGATCAATGACCGGACCGGTGCGATCAACCAGTTTTCGGCCTATGCCACGTATGCCTATCATATAGGGATAAGCCCCCGCACCAGCCTGGCCCTGGGCTTTGGCGCCGGGCTGATCAACTCCAGCCTGGATGCTTCCGGCCTGGATTTCGGCAGCGGCGCCCCTTCCGATCCCGTCCTGGGGGGCGGCAGCAAGCTGCACTCCCTGCATCCGGATTTCACCGCCGGTATTTATCTCTATTCGGGGGATTATTTCGCCGGTATTTCGGCCCAGCAGCTGATCCCGCAAAAGGATCCTTTCGGGACGGCTGTTTCAGCCGGCAATGGGGGAGGGGCGGGCAGCGGGGGGACCGGCGGCTCCGCATCGGCTCCCAATTTTTTTGCTACGGCCGGTTACCGGTTCCTGCTGGATGAAGACTGGAATCTGATACCTTCCGTGCTGGTGAAAAAAGTGGCTCCTACGCCGGTGTCGTTTGACATCAATGCCAAGCTGCAGTACCGCTACCTGTGCTGGATAGGGGCATCCTACCGGCGGGGAGACGGATTTGCCGCCATGGCCGGCCTCAATATTTCGAATACGGTCAATGTCGGATATTCCTATGATTATACCACTTCAGGGCTGAATTCGGTAAGTTATGGTTCTCATGAGATTACTATCGGTCTGCTGCTGGGAAATAAATTCGGGGACTGGTGTCCTAAAAATGTATGGTAGGTTCGGGGATATGAATATTTTATATTATATCAGTGACTTCGGGGATGCATGTATCGGGATGGTTAAACAATGGAAAATTATTAATAGAGAAATTTTTATGGGGAAAACTAATATTCTGTTAAAATTCAGGGCGCTGTCATCAATAAATCTTCTTAAATTCAATTCGAGCAACGGATGTAACCAAAACAACTCAATATCCACGCATGCCGGACAAAAATATTATAAGGGTAAAATTGGAAAGCAACGGCAAACAGGTGTGGTCACCAGCCACTTATAAGGATAAATTCCTGTGTAATCTCATTAGAACAAAGCCTTTTTTTAAAAAATTCAGCTAAGGTATATGCAAAAAATACGCTCACTGCTTATTATCGTATTGGCTCTCCACTTTTCCGGTCAGGCAGCGCCTGTTGGCAGACTTGTTCGTTTGGGGGCATCCGCCTCTAACCGGACGAGGTCATCCGCGTCCGCCCGGACAATGTCTTCCGGACCCATTCTTAAAGACCCCCCGGTATCCCCGGTTGCCTTTATTGACCTGAGAGGCATCGTAACGGATGTCCGCAATATTCCCCTGATCGGAGTTTCCGTCAGCCTGGAGGGAAAGAAGAGTGGCGCCGGCACTACCGGCACCACGACCAATGCGGCCGGTGAATTCGAATTAAAAGGGATCAGCTCTTCGGCGACCCTCCTGTTTTCCATGACCGGATATTTGAAAAGGGAAGTGAAGCTGACCCCGGGGCAGACCTACCTGACGGTCGTCCTGCAAGTGGACACGGCTGCGCTGGCCGATGTGGTCGTAACAGGTTTTCAGCGCATCGATAAAAAGAAATTCTCCGGGGCTGCCGTTACGCTCAACCTGGATGATGTGAAGCTGGAAGGGGTAACGGATGTCAGCCGTATGCTCGAAGGCCGGGCTGCCGGCGTCTCGGTGCAGAACGTCTCCGGCACTTTTGGGACCGCCCCCAAAGTGAGGATCCGGGGAGCTGCCTCCATCAATGGGGATAACAAGCCGCTCTGGGTAGTGGATGGCGTCGTACTGGAAGATATCGTCAATATATCCAATGATCAGCTGTCCAGCGGAGATCCCAATACGTTGTTGGGCTCGGCTGTGGCCGGCCTGAATGCGAATGATATCGAAAGTTTTGATATCCTGAAGGATGCCGCCGCCACTGCTTTATACGGAGCAAGGGCCATGAACGGCGTTATTGTCATTACCACCCGGAAAGGGCGTGCCGGCAGGACTGCCATTACTTATTCCGGCAATTACAGCACCCAGCTCAAGCCTCAGTACAGCAGCTTCAATATTATGAACTCGGTGGATCAGATGTCCGTGCTGGCTGAAATGGAGAGGAAGGGCGATCTGACGCCCGATATCCTGGACAAACCGGACTATGGGGTATATGGCAAAATGTATGCGGAGCTCAATACCCTGGATGCCAACGGCAACTTCGTACTCAAGAACACTCCTGCGGACAAGAGACAATTCCTTACGCGGTATGCGACGGCCAATACGGACTGGTTCGACATTCTGTTCCGGAATTCTTTTATCCAGGAGCACAACCTGGGCGTATCGTTCGGAACAGACAAATCTCAGAGTTATTTCTCCACCAGCTTTTATGATGACAATGGCTGGACGGTTGCCGACAGGGTCAAGCGGTATACCCTTAACTTCCATAACAACTATAAATTTTCAGATAAGGTGAGCGCCGGTTTTATCACGGTGGGTTCCTACCGGTCGCAGCGTGCGCCGGGGTCGCTTGCCCGTAATGCCAACCCGGTAGAGGGCACCTTCGACCGGGATTTCGATATCAATCCTTTCAGCTATTCCCTGAACACGAGCCGCACCATGACCGCTTATGACCAAAGTGGAAAGGAGGAATATTTCCAGCGTAACTTCGCCCCGTTCAATATCCTCAACGAGCTGCGGAATAACTATATAGACCTGAGCGTGCTGGATCTGCGGCTCCAGGGTGAGCTGACATGGAAGATCACAAAAGATCTTCGCTATGAGTTCAACGGTGCTATCCGTACGGCGAAGACGACCCAGGAGCACCAGATCCTGGAGAACTCCAATATGGCGGAAGCTTACCGGTCGGCCAATACGTCCACCATCCGGCTGGCCAACCGGTTCCTGTATACTGATCCTGACGATCCTGAAGCAGAGCCGGTCGTGGTGCTGCCTTACGGCGGCTTCTACAACCGGGAGGAGAATACGCTGCTGAACTACGACTTCCGCAACAGCCTTAACTATTCCAGGGCATTCGGCTCCGACCATGAGCTGAACGTCCTGGTGGGCCAGCAGCTGAAATACACGGACCGGCAGAACTTCAATAATACCGGTTATGGTTATCAGTATCAGAACGGAGGGGTGCCTTTCGTAGACTATCGCATTTTGAAAGAGACGATCGAAAAAAATTTCCCTTATTATGGAATGGACCGGGAATACGACCGTTTTGCCGCGTTCTACGCCACGGCTCAGTATACCTATCTTAAGAGATACGACCTGTCGGTGACCGGCCGTTATGACGGGTCCAACCGTATGGGGCAGTCGACGCAGGCACGCTGGCTTCCTACCTGGACGGTGAGCGGGGCCTGGAATATCGACGAGGAGAAATTCATGCAGGATATCAAATGGATGGATTTCCTGAAGATCCGGGGAAGTTACGGGCTGACGGCCAACCTGGGCCCGGCGGACAATTCCACTGTGGTGTTGAAGAATGTGATCACCAACCGGCCTTATTCGGACGAGACGGAATCCGTCATTAGGATACAGGACCTGCAGAACTCGGGGCTTACCTGGGAAAAGAACTATACCGGCAATATCGGTGTGGATGGGGGCTTTTTCAACAAACGGCTTACGGCGACGGTGGATGTCTATCAACGCAACAGCTTTGACCTCATCAGCCTGGTGAAGACTTCCGGCATCGGCGGGGAGGTGTATAAATATGCCAACTATGCCGATATGCGGGGAAGGGGAGTGGAAGTGTCGCTTGGCGGGGTGATCGTGCAGCAGAAGGATTTTAAATGGCGTACCAATATTACCTTCGAATACAATACCAACAAGATCACCAACGCAAAGAACGCTCCGCAGATCTTCGACCTGGTAAAGGCGGAAGGCGGCAACGAGCAAGGTTACCCGGTCAGCAGCCTGTTCTCTATTCAATATAAGGGACTTTCCCATTTCCAGGGAATACCGCAGTTCGTCAACCAGACGGGGGCTATCAGTCCCGACGTATACCTGCAGGATCAGAATACCAGCTATCTGAAATACGAAGGCCCGGTGGCTCCCCCTGTCAATGGCGGCCTGGCGAATACCTTCAGCTATAAGGCGTTGTCACTTAGTGTCTTTTTCACCGCCCAGGCTGGCAATAAGATCCGCCTTTATCCGGCCTTCCGGTCTTCCTATTCCGACCTGGATGCCATGCCGAAGGAATTCAATGACCGCTGGGTCATGCCCGGGGATGAGAAATACACCAATATCCCGTCGATCCTGGATGCATATACGCAGACCACGTTAAATGGCGCCTATCCTTATAACAATTATAATTATTCCACCGAGCGGGTGGCGAGCGGCGCCTTTGTCCGGCTGAAGTCGGTATCCCTTACCTGGCAGCTGAGCCCAGCGCTCTTAAGGAGGATCGGGGGCTTCACGAATCTTTCGGTGACCGGGGCCGCCATCAATCCCTGGCTGATCCTGTCCGATAGCAAGCTGAGAGGGCAGGACCCCGAATTTTTTAACGCAGGCGGCGTAGCGCAGCCTTTACAGAAACAATATACCCTATCCATAAAAGCAGCTCTTTAAATAATCCGCTTATGCGACAAAATATTATATTATTATCATTTGGTTTACTGGGGTTGGCCGCGTGTAAAAAATACCTGGGTAAGGCTCCTGACAGCCGCGCCTCGCTGAATACTCCCGAGCAGGTTTCTCAATTGCTGGGTACGGCTTATCCGCAGGGAAGTTATATGGCTTTCTGCGAATCGATGTCCGACAACATGGAGGATAAAGGTATTGGGACCATCTGGAATGACAACCTGGACCCTTTCTTTTTTCAAACCGTGCGTGACGACCAGCAGGATTCTCCGGAAAATTACTGGAATGCCTGTTATACTGCTATTGCTTCGGCCAATCTTGCCTTGCAGACCTGTGCGAATGCCGCCGATACGGCTGATTATAGCGCTCAGAAAGGGGAGGCGCTGGTAGCGAGGGCCTATGCTCATTTCATGCTGGTCACTTTCTTCAGCAAGGTCTATGATGCCAGCACCGCGGCTACGGATCCCGGCATTCCTTACCAGACGACGCCCGAGACCACTGTATTCAACACCTATGATCGAAAGACGGTGCAGTACGTGTACGATATGATCGAAAAGGATTTGCTGCAGGGACTACCTCTGATAAAGGATGCCAATTACACTGTGCCGCATTATCATTTCACCAAGGCGGCGGCCAACGCCTTTGCGGCGAGGTTCTACCTGTTCAAAAAAGATTATGCGAAGGTGATCACCTATGCGAATAATGCTTTACCGGCAACCAATTTCACCGATTATCTTCGTCCCTGGAATACCGTGTATAGGGTCCTTACCTATAAGGAGCTCTGGGCACGGTACGAACGCGCTTCGGAAAACGCCAATCTCCTGTTGGCGGAGTCGGGGTCTCTTTGGGGGAGATATTATTACAGCACCCGATATGGAATGGGGGCTCATATCAAGAACGAAGTGGTCAACGTTACCCCGGTCACCGGCGGGCAATGGGCTTGTTATTATCAGCTATATACGTTAGGCGACCAGAACTACATGATTCCCAAGATCAACGAATACTTCGTGTCTTTGTCTGTCAATGCGAGTATCGGCGATCCCTATGTGATGTGTCCTCTGCTCACGACGGAAGAAGTATTGTTCAACCGGGCGGAAGCCAATGTGTATCTGAATAATACCGCCGCCGCTATTTCCGATCTCAATGGTTATGCCAGTACGCGGATCATAGACTATGATCCATCCGCGAATGCTATTACCCAGGCTAAGCTGAGCAGCTACTATGGGACGGGCAGCCTGCAGTCGGATCTTATCAATTGTATCCTGGATTTCAAACGGACTGAATATGTGCAGGAAGGAATGCGCTGGCTCGATATCCTTCGGTATCATATTCCTGTGACGCATACCACTACCGACGGACAGACCATGACGCTGTCGGGTGATGATCTGCGGCGTGTATTTGCCATACCGGAGGCTGCCGTAGCCGCCGGCGTTACCCAGAATCCGAGATAAAGGCTGCAGCTTCCAGCCACTGGCTTCAAACTGCCAGCCGACCCATGAAAACCAACTATTAAAAATTAAAAATTCATAGACGTGCAAGTAAATCAACTTTTCATAACCGAGCCACTTCGCCCTTCCAGGCTGCTTTTCCTGGTTCGTCCTCTTCTCGCGGTCCTGCTGCTGTCGGGCAGTCTGGCGTCCTGTAAGAAATCGGAAAAACTCGGCGATCCCAGCCTGATCGTCGGGCTGGGCGGCGACACTTCCGTGCCGACTGCTATCGACAAATGGATCAGCGACAGTCTGACCACCCCTTACAATATTTCCGTACAATATAAATGGGACCAGGCGGACCTGGACCTGAGCAAGACCCTGGTGCCTCCCATCGAAAGCCAGATTGTCCCGGTGATGGGTGCGATCAGGAAAGTATGGATCGACACTTATGTGGCGGAAGCCGGTCTTGACTTTTTCAAAAAATTATGCCCCAAATATTTCGTGCTGGCCGGGAGCCCCAGCTATAATGTGGATGGCTCTGTCACGCTGGGTTCGGCCGAAGGGGGGCGGAAAATAGTATTGTACGTGATGAACTATTTCCGGATCAAGGGCATGCCGGGGTTTGTGCCCTCTGATTCGGTGATCGCAAAAATGCAGTTTCACACGATCGAGCATGAATTCGGGCATATCCTTCACCAGAATGTGCTGTACCCGGTGGCGTTCAAGTCGATCTGCGCGGGCCTCTATACGGCCAACTGGAATAACGTCTCCGATGCGGATGCTAACCAGGACGGCTTTGTCACGGCCTATGCCATGTCCGCATTTGACGAAGACTTTGTGGAAATGATCTCCATGATGCTCACCGAAGGGAGGGACGGCTTCGACAGGATCGTGAACAGCATTACCCAGACGAGCATCAATGGCACTACGCCGGCTCAGGCGCAGGACCGGCTTCGCCAGAAAGAGGCGATCGTGGTGACCTATTTCAAAGATATCTGGAATATCGATTTTTATAGCCTGCAGACAAGGGTGCGGGCCCAGATAGTGGCATTGACACAGTAAACTTATTGGTACTTAAAAATAATATGATGAAAAGAGTTTTGCTATACATCTTATTGCCGGTCATTGTGCTGATGTCTTGCCATAAGGAAAAGAATGTTTTTAATAAGACTCCCGACCAGCGGGTTACCGATACGCTCACTGCTTATCAGGCGCGCCTTACGGGTTCTCCTTATGGATGGGTGGGGATCGTCTACCCGAAGGGTGGGGGGGCGTATCGTTTTTATTTCAGCTTTGACGCATCCGGCAGGGTAAAGATGGTGTCCGATTTTGATTCCACTTCTGCCGCCGTGTTGAACGAGAGCAGCTACCGCCTGGAATCCCTGCAGCAGCCCAGCCTTATCTTCGATACCTATAATTACATTCATTTGCTGGCCGATCCGAATGGCAATGTGAATGGCGGGCCGGATGGGGAAGGGCTGCAATCCGATTTCGAGTTTGCCATCAGCGATTCTTCCACGGCCGATACGATCCGGCTGACAGGACGGTTCAATGGCAGCCGGGGTATTTTGTGGAAGGCGACCCAGGCAGAGCGGGACGGGTATTATAACGGTGCGCTGGAGTCGGTCCGGGCTGCGTTTGATCCGGGCAGGATCCTCTATTATTTCAAAAACCTGAAGACCCCTAACGGCCAATATAGTATGACTTTCAACCTGACGCCCCGAACGATCACCTTCCAGTGGAAAGACGGCAGCGGCGCAATCCATACTTTTACCACTGCCTGGTATTATACCTTGAATGGTATTATGCTGGTAACGCCATTCCCGGATGGCAGCCAGACTATCCAGGAATTCACGGGCGTCAGCTGGGATGGGGTTAAGATCAACGCCACCGCGGGCGGAAATCCTGTCACCATTCAGGGCTCCAATACGCCGCTGGCTATTGACCTGGGCGCGGCATCGGCCTGGTACCAGGCGGCCAATAGCCTTGGCACTTACTGGTATTCCGTCAATGGCTACCATATAAATGGGGTGGATAATGCCTACCGGGTGGATACGCTGACTGGTCTGGATACTGATAATAATGTGCTCAGCTATTATTACATGGCCTATTATCCCAGTTTCAATCCCGGTATCGATTTCTTCGGTCCTATTTTCCTGAATCATGCAGGTAACGGACTGGACCTGGTCTATGGATGGGGAGGAGGTTTCTCGGCAAAGACAGATGGGCATGGTGTCTTTTCCGTCCAATATATTTTTGGTAGTCCTCCTACGTCCGGGGGAGGCTTTCTGTCTGTGCAGCAGCTGGCGGGCAGCGGGGGTTATTATTTTGTACAGACCGGTGCGGCAACCTATGATATGGTCAGCAAGACCGATGCGAGGATCTGGATCAGCTGGACCCTGGCGCAATAGAAATTAAACTTATATTCAATTAATATTTATTCACATCTTAAAACTAATATGAAAATGAAAAGGATTATCCGATTAATGAGTGTTTGCGCTATTACGATAGCGGTGTTAAGTATGACCTCCTGTAAGAAAGGTGATACGGGACCGGCGGGGCCTGCGGGTCCGGCAGGTCCTACTGGTCCGGCTGGTGTGGCCGGCGCGGCAGGGCCGATGGGCCCGGCGGGTCAGTCCGGCAACGCCAATGTAATGCAGTATATCTTTGGCACCTTCGACGATGACGGCAATATTACGGATCAGTTTGATTTTACAGGGGGGGGGTATCAATTGACAATACCACTTCCAAATGATACGCTGGACAACGCCGCCTGGTTCGTGTACCTTATTCAGGGCGGCGCCAATGTAGCTGTTCCGGGATTCGGTCTCGATAATACCAGTCAGTATAACTTTGTATATGGCTATGATGGCACTACGGCTGATCAGGGTGATTTTTTCGTCAGTCCTGTCGCCGGCCCCGGTGAAAAATATGATATCATTAAACTTGTACGCATCCTCGTCTCTAATACGGAAGTTAACAGCACTCGTGGCGGCAGCGGCAGACGTGGTTTGCCGGACATCAACTTCAAAGACTACAACGCAGTCAAAAAGTACTATAACCTTACTGATCCGATCAAGCTGAACAGTAAGACTAAGTGAAAACGTTTATTTAAAAAAAGGGCCTTGTTTCAACAAGGCTTTTTTTATGCCTTTCATGGTATTTTATCCCTGGGCGCCTGGGCGGACAGCGAAGGATATGAGGGCATTTCGAATTTCCTTTTCCGGCATGCCCAGGAGGAGCGCAATCATACGATGAAGATATTGGAGTATATCCTGGAAAGAGGGGCAAAGGTCAAGGTGGAAGCCATTCCTGCTCCCGTGCCGGATCCCACCAGCATACAGAATTGTTTCGAGAAGGTCTTCGAACAGGAGGTCGACAATACCGCAGGGATTTACAAACTCGTCAAAATGAGCCTGGTGGAAGAAGATTGGGCAACCTGGAATTTTATGCAGTGGTTTGTAAAAGAGCAGACGGAAGAAGAGACGCTCGCCCTCAACCTGCTTGATAAGATCAAGATCGCAGGGGGAGAGAAAGCTTCCCATTCCGCCCTATCTTCCCTGGACAGGGAGCTGAAGGTTACTCCGGATGATGCTACCCTGGCGCAGGATATTACCGCAGACAATCCATGAAGAGGCAATCGTATTGCGGCTGTTAATCCCGGTCCTACTGGCGGCCGGATCTTACAGGCTGGCCGGACCGGGTTCGAATCGGTAAAAAATTGCCAATGTCGTTCAGACAGGAATTAGCCGGTTTTGAAGCCTTGACATACCCCGGAGGTATACCTATTTTTCAATGTTTACTCAATGTCATTGACTTAAGGGGTTAGATAAGGCAAAAATCTTAATTTTGAGCGGCAGTATATATAGGGGGTATCCCAAAGATAAATAGGCGTTTATTAGAGAGCATTACAAAAACCATACAAAAAACCATTCAAGATGAA